>NZ_MJGL01000003.1:32915-89608 GCF_001864855.1 Curtobacterium sp. MCBA15_005 | reverse complement strand
GGTGCCAGCTGGCACCGGGCCTCCTGTCCGTCGGTCGGGGGCGTCAGCCCGTGTTCTGCAGGCCGGCCGCGATCCCGTTGACGGTGAGCAGCAGGAGCCGGTGGTCGGCGTCCGTCGGGTCCGTGCTGCCGGACGTGCGGATGGCGCGCAGCGCACGGAGCTGCAGGTGCGACAGCGCGTCGACGTACGGGCTGCGGAGGCGCACGGCGCGGGCCAGGACGGGCCGGTCCTCGAGCACGTCGCTACCGCCGGAGACGCGGAGCACCCAGTCGCGGGTGCGGACCATCTCGTCGAGCACCTTCGCGGCGAGGTCGTCGCGGTCGGCGAGCTCGAGGTACCGGCGGGCGATGTGCTCGTCGGTCTTCGCGAGCGACATCTCGACGTTCTTGATCATCGCGGCGAAGAGCGGCCACTCGGCGTACGCGGCGCGGAGCACGTCGACGTCGCCGACGGCCTCGAGCGCGGAGCCGAGCCCGTACCAGCCGGCGAGGTTGATGCGCGCCTGCGTCCACGAGAACACCCACGGGATGGCGCGGAGGTCCTCCAGCGACTCCACCGACAGGCCACGACGGGCCGGGCGGGAGCCGAGGGGCAGCAGGCCGATCTCCTCCATCGGGGTGACCCGGGCGAACCAGGGCGCGAAGCCGTCGGCCTTGACCAGGTCGTAGAAGGCGACGCGCGAGACGTCGTCGAGCTGCTGGGCGAGGTCGGCGAACCGGGCGGCCGCGGCCGCGGTGCGCGCCTCGTTCGACGGCGACGACGCGAACAGCGTCGCCGAGGCCATCTGCTCGAGGTGGCGGGCGGCGATGTCCTGGTCGCCGTACTGGGCGAAGATGACCTCACCCTGCTCGGTGAGCTTCAGGCGACCGTCGATCGACCCCGGCGGCTGCGCGAGGACGGCCTCGTTGGCGGGACCGCCACCGCGGCCGAGCGAACCGCCCCGGCCGTGGAACAGGGTCAGCTCGATGTCGTTGTCGCGGGCCCAATCGGCGATGCGGGCCTGGGCGTCGTACAGCGCCAGGTTCGCGGACACCGGGCCGACGTCCTTCGACGAGTCCGAGTAGCCGAGCATGACCTCGAGCCGACGGCCGGTCGCGGCGAGGCGTCGCTGGAACGCCTCGGTGCGGATGGCCTCGTCGAGGATGTCGACGCTGGCGTGCAGGTCGGCGAAGGTCTCGAACAGCGGGATGACGTCGAGCACCGGCGCGGCCTCGGCGGACCCGAGCGCGGCGACCGCGAGTTCGTGCACGTTCGCCAGGTCCGCCGGGGACTGCGTGAAGGACACGATGTACCGGTTCGCCGCGCGGACGCCGTAGCGGGACTGCAGCCCGGCGATCGTGCGGAACACGGCGAGGACCTCTTCGGTGGTCTCGCTCAGTTCGCCACCGGAGCGGATCTCGGCCAGGGCGGTGCGGTGCACCTGCGAGTGCTGGCGGACCTCGAGCTCGGCCAGGTGGAACCCGAAGGTCTCGACCTGCCAGACGAGGTTCTGCAGCTCGCCGTTCGCCGGGCGGATCGCACCGGCGGCGACGAGCGACGCCTGGATGGTGCGGAGGTCGGCCAGCAGCGCCTCGGGGCCGTCGTAGGCCAGCGGCGTGGTGCCGGTCCGGGTGGCGTCGATGCGCGCGGCGACGAACAGGAGCGCACGACGGTGGGTCTCGTTCGGTGCACGGACGCCGATGCGCTCGGCGATGCCCGGGTCGAGCGACTCCTGCGCGGCGACGAGGGCGGTGAGGCCGGCGTCGGCGGGGGTGTCGCTCGCATCCAGGGTCAGGGCGCTGCCGATGCGGGTGGTCGCGCGGGCGAGGCCGAGCAGGATGTGCTCCGCCGCGATCTCGGCGGCCTGGCGGGTGACGTCGGCCGTCACGTGCGGGTTGCCGTCGCGGTCGCCGCCGATCCAGGTGCCGAACCGCACGAACGCGGGCGCGATCACGGGAGCGCGGCCGGCGTCGTCGCCCTGCAGCCGGTCGTCGAGCAGGCGGTAGACCTGCGGGACGATCTCGAACAGGGTCTGGTCGAACACGCTCATCGCGGTGCGGACCTCGTCGAGCGGGGTCGGCCGGGTGGTGCGGAGCGGGGAGGTGCGCAGGAGGGTCGTGATCTCCTCGAGCAGGCGGCGCTCGTTCTCGGCGCGAGCCGTCGCGTTGCGGGCGCGGTCGCGCTCGTCGATGAGGTCCGTGATGCGGCGGACACCCGTGGTGACCGCGCGGCGGCGGGCCTCGGTCGGGTGGGCCGTCAGCACCGGGTGGAACCGCAGGGTGCGGAGGCGCTCGGCGGCCTCGGCCTCGCCGACCTCGGCGACGAGCTCGGCGTAGGTGGCGGGGAACGAGTCGCCGGCGACGCCGCCGTCGTCGCCGCGCTGGCGGAGGACCCGCACGCGGTGGTGCTCCTCGGCCAGGTTGGTGAGGTGGAAGTAGGTGGTGAACGCCTGTGCCACGGCCTCGGCGCGTTCGGCCGACATGCCGGAGACGATCGCCTGGGCACGCGCTGCACCCTCGGCGTGGTCGCCTTCGTAGGCGTCGATCACGGCGGCGCGCAACGACTCCACGTCGTGGAGCAGTTCGTCGCCCCCGTTCTCCCGCAGCACCCGGCCGAGGAGGTTGCCGAGGTACCGCACGTCGGCGCGCAGGTCACTGTCGACCGCACCGCTGACGTCGTCCCGCGCGCGCTCGTGGCGTGCAGATCCGTCGATCGCCGTCATGGAGTCCTTTCCGGGTCGTCCGGGAGGCTGGTCCCGGGTCCCAGCAGCGTATCGGCACCCGGGGACGCATGACGTCGACCGTCCGGACGGACGCGGGGCCGGGCGGGAGTGCGCAGCCGCTGCGCGGGCAGGCGGGTTCGGGCGGGCTGGGCCTGGGTACTGCCGCCGCGGGTCAGGCGGGCACGGAGGCGCTGCCCGGCTCCTGACGGAACGGCGCACGGCGGGCATCGAGGCCGGCGAGCAGCCCACGGTTCAGCTCGTAGGCGAGCTCGACCTCGGCGATCACCCGCTCCTGCTCGTCGGCCGTCCAGGGCGCGGCGTCGAGCTGGGCCCGGTAGGTGTGCTCGAAGTCGCTCGGGTCGGCGACCTGGTCGAAGATGTAGAAGAGGACACCGTTCGTGTCGAACCCGAACCGCTCGGCCAGCACCTGTCCGATCACGTGCCCGCCGGACACGTCGCCGAGGTACCGCGTGTAGTGGTGTGCCACGAAGCCGCCGGGCCACTCGGCCGCGACCTCGTTGAGGCGTCGCACGTACGCGGTCGTCGCGGGCAGCGGGCACACCAGCTCGGACCAGTCCGGGCCGATCAGGTACTCGAGGTCGGCGCGGATCGCCGGCATCCGGGTGAGCTGCGCCGTGACGAACGGCGCCGCCACGGGGTGGTCGGCCATGCGTTCCGCCGCCCGCTCGAGCGCGTCGTACACGAAGGCGTACTGTCCGAGCAGGTCCGCGTAGTCGGCGACGTCGCAGTCGCCACTGAGCAGGTCCTGCATGAAGCCGCTCGTGGCCGAGGCACCGTGCGAGCGCCGCGTGCGACGCCGCAGCAGCTCGGAGAACGGGATGACGGTCGAGTCCATGAGGTAAGGCTAACCTTAGTGATGCGCGCGTCAAGCAGGGATCACCCAGGTGGCGCCGAACCCGCGAGAGGAAGCTCCCCCACGATGAGCTCGAAACCCAAACGCCCCCAGCACGTCTTCGTCGTCGACCGCACCGAACGGCTCTCGCCCCACATGGTGCGCGTGCACCTGGGCGGCTCGGCCTTCGAGGACTTCGTCGCCCAGGCCGACCCCGACCGACTCGGCTCGACCGACAAGTACGTCAAGCTCCTGCTCGCGAAGCCGTCGCTCGGACTGGTGCCGCCGTACGACCTCGAGGCCCTGCGCGAGACCCTGCCGAAGCACGACCGCCCCGCCCGCCGCACCTACACGGTGCGTGCGGTCGACCACGCCACGCGGACCATCGCGATCGACTTCGTCGTGCACGGCGACGAGGGCCTCGCCGGTCCCTGGGCAGCGTCCGCGCAGCCGGGTGATCGGCTCGCCCTGTCCGGGCCCGGTGGTGGCTACGCACCCACCACGGACCCGGCGGTCACGCACGTGCTGCTCGGTGACGACAGCGCCCTGCCCGCGATCGGCGCAGCACTCGAGTCCATGCCCGACTCCGCCACCGGGGTCGCCCTGGTCGAGGTGGCCGGGCCCGCTGACGAGCAGGACCTCCGGCACCCGGCGGGGGTCGACCTGCGGTGGCTGCACCGGGACGCCACCGGCGCCCAGCCGGGCACGCTCCTGCTGGAGACGGCCCGCGGGCTGCCGCGTGCCTCCCGGCCGGTCCAGGTCTTCGCGCACGGCGAGCGGACCGCGATGAAGGCGATCCGTCGGCTGCTGCAGGACGACTGGGGGCTGGAGAAGCGCGAGATGTCGTTGTCGGCGTACTGGGCGCTCGGTCGCGGTGAGGACGAGTTCCAGGAGGAGAAGCGCGAGCCAGTCGGGGTGATCTTCACCGACTGACGGCGGCCTGCGTGCCCGTTCTTTCCCATGGCGGGCGCGATGGCTGGTGGGAACGGGCGTACCTGGTCGGAAGAACGGACCAGGTACGCCCGTTCTCGGTCGGCACGCCCGTTCTTGGGCGGTACGCCCGGCGGCCGGGGCGCGCGGCGGCCGGGGCGCTCGGTTCCCGCAGGTACGCCCGATCCTTCCCAGAACGCGCGCGATGGCTGGTGGAAACGGGCGTACCTGGTCGGAAGAACGGACCAGGTACGCCCGATTCCACCAGGTACGCCCGATTCGACCGGGTACGCCCGATCTCGGTCGGCATGCCCGTTCTCGGTCTGGACGGCCGGCGGCCGGCGGCCGGGCGCCCGGTACCCGCAGGTACGCCCGATCCTTCCCAGAACGCGCGCGATGGCTGGTGGAAACGGGCGTACCTGGTCGGAAGAACACGCCAGGTACGCCCGGTTCGACCAGGTACGCCCGATTCGACCAGGTACGCCAGGCACGCCCAGTGCGCGCAGCGGCCGGGAGGCCCGGAGCACGTCGGTGGATCGGGCTAGCGTTCCGCGCATGGTCACCTCGTCGTGCTGCGTGCCGGGTTGCGCGGGCGTGCTCGCGGACGGTCTCGCGGGAGTCCCCCTGTGCGGTGCGCACGTCGCGTTCGTCGCCGATCTCGCGGCCGAACACCCCGGCATCGAGGACACCCTGCCCGGCCCGTGCCCGGCGTGCGGTTCGCGGATCGGGGTGCGCTACCCCTCGGGCATGGTCTGCGCCCGGTGCGAGTGGCGCTGGGGGGAGGTACCGGACGGCGACCTCGCTCCCCCTCGGGTCGACGTCGTCTACTACCTGCGGATGCGCGACGACTTCGGCGACCGCATCAAGATCGGCACGACGATGAACCCCCGGCAACGGCTCGCGGCGATCCCGCACCAGGACCTGCTGGCGTTCGAGCGCGGTGACCGGACCCTCGAACGCCGACGGCACGCCGCCTTCGCCGCCAGCCGGTACCCGGGTACCGAGTGGTTCCGGGTGACGCCGGAGCTCCTCGCCCACGTGGACGCCGTCGCCGCCGGGGTCGACGACCCGTGGGACCTGCACGCCCGGTGGACGAGCGAGGCGCTCGCGCTCCGGGGATGAGCCGCGACCGAGCCGTCGGAGCGCGTGCTCAGGCGGCCTGCAGCATGCGGTCGGCGGTGCGGAGCGAGAGCGCCATGATCGTCAGCGCCGGGTTCGCGATGACCGCGCTCGGGAACACCGAGTTGTCGGCGATCCACAGGTTCGGGACGTCCCACGAGCGGCCGTCCTGGTCGACGACCGAGGTCTCGCGGTCCGTGCCCATCCGCGCGGTCCCGATGGTGTGCGCCGTGCGTTCGAGCACCCGGACGTCCTGGCCACCGGCTGCCTCGACGATGGTCGTCATCGTGCGGACCGCGTGGCGGCGGATCGCCTCTTCGTTCGAGCCCGGGGTGAACGAGACCCGGGCACGCGGGACACCGTGCTCGTCGAGTTCGTCGGTCAGCTCGAGCCGGTTGTCGTCGTACGGCAGGCACTCGGCGTTGATGCCGACGCCGGCCGAGAACGGGTAGTCCTGCAGCGCCCGGACGAGCTCGGCACCTCGGAGTCCGCCACCCCGCACCAGCGAGGTCGCGAAGGTCTGCGGCTGCACGCCCAGGCTCTGGATGAGGTAGCCGCCCGCGAAGTCGGCGTCCGCCGGTCGGACGAAGTCCTCGGTGATGATCGACGACGGGTACCCGCGGTACGAGCGCATCGACTCGTCGAACCGCGCCCACACCTGGGTGGCTCCGTGCGCGGTGAAGTTCCGGCCGACCTGTCCGCTGCCGTTCGCGACACCGGTGTGCAGCAGCAGCCGCGGTGTCTCGACACCGCCCGCGGCGAGGACGAGGGTCCGGCAGCGCTGGCGGTGCTCGCGCCCGTCGGCGGTGTAGAGGACGGCCTCGACCCGTCCCGCCGCGTCGAGCTCGATGCCGTGCACGAAGGACTCCGGACGGATCTCGGCACCGAACGCCACGGCGGCGGGCAGGTAGGTCGTGTCCATCGAGACCTTCGAGCCGTTGCGGCAGCCCTGGTGGCAGGAGCCGCAGGACACGCAGGCCTGGCGCAGCCCGTGGTGTTCCTGGTGCCGGTCCTCGGTGGTCAGGCCGACCGGGGCATCGGTGGCGGTGATCCCGACCGCCGCGGTGCCGCGCATCATCATGTCCGACGAGGCGTTCCGGGCCGGCGGGCGCATCCGGTAGCGACGGGACGGGTCCCACGGGTAGTGCTCGGGGCCGGCGACACCGACGTCGTGCTCGACCTGCTCGATCCAGCCGGTGAGCTCGGCGTGGCTGATCGGCCAGTCCTGTCCCGCGCCGCTCTCGGTCCGCAGCCGCAGGTCGTGCTCGCTCGGCCGCGGGGTGAACGCGCCCCAGTGCAGCGTCGAGCCACCGACGCCCGTGCCGCTGTTGTTGGGGCCGAAGGCGGTGGGGGCTCCGCCGCCGCTCAGCCGCTCGTCCATCCAGTTGATGTCACCGGGGGCGGCGACCTCGTCCGGCACGTGGTCGCCCGGCTCGGTGTTGCGGCCGGCTTCGAGCGCGACGACCGTCAGGCCTCGGCGGGCCAGCGAGGCGAGGAGCGGTGCTCCCCCGGCCCCGGTGCCGACCACCACCACGTCGACGACGTCGTCCGTGCCGTACGTGCGTTGTCCGTCGAGTCTCATCGTGCAGCTCCGGTCGTCGGTGCGGTGTCGATCGTGGTGGCCGTGCCGGGGTCGGCGGGGGCCTCGGGTTCCCAGGCCTCGCGCTGGCCCGCCGCGAGCAGCTGGAAGCCCTGCTTGCGGACGCCGTCACCGCCGTTCGCGTAGCCGTCGAAGTCGATGGCGGCCATGGTGGCGGGGTGTGCGAGCCAGTGCTTCACGAGGTCGACGCTGGCGTCCTCGAACCACGCGCGCAGCTGCTCGGCGTCGAGATCACCGTCGGCGCGGTACCGCCCGGCTGCCACGGACTCGAGGGCCTGGTCGAGCACGCCGTCGCGGGCGGGTGCGGCGAGCACGTCGAGCGCGGCTCGGTAGGCCTCGGCGTCCACCGGCATGCCGTCCGGCCGCCAGCCGTCGCCGAGCCCGGCGGCGAGCTGCGCGTCGACCCGCAGGGCGAGGTCGACCTGGTCGGTGCCGGGCTGCGGGACGACGATCCGCGCGACCGCACGCAGGGTGCCCAACTGCGTCGGCGTCAGCGCGTGGGGTGCGGCCGTCGGGTCGTCGGGCAGGGCGCGCTCGGCCAGCAGGCCTCGGGTCCGAGCGCTGACCCGCGGCGAGGCGATCACTCGGGCGTGCTCCACGGGGACGACCGGCGACCCCTCGACACGGCGCTGCCAGAAGTCGCGGATGCGCTCGGCCACGGCCTCTGGCTGTTCCCAGGGCAGCAGGTGGGCGGCGCCGTCGACGACGTTGAGCTCGCTGTTCGGCCAGTGCGGCAGGGTCAGACGACGCTGGGCGTCGGCATCCAGGTCGCCGTCCTCGGCACCGGCGAGCACCAGGGCGGGCACCGGGTTCGGTGCGGCGTCCGACCAGTCTTCGCGGCTGCCGCGGGACAGCCAGTCCGTCCAGGCTGCGGGGTCGGTCCGCTCGACGTCCTGCACTGCCGCACTGTGCCGCGCGGGCGCCAGGGGTGCCGCGGTGTTGGCGGCGACGAACTCCTCGGCGTCCTCGGTGCCGATCGGGCCACCGGCAGCCCACGAGAGCATCGTCCAGCGGCGGTCGTCGTCCATCGGCTCGGGAGCGAGCGGGGACGCGGCGAGGAGCACCACGGCCCGCAGCCCGAACAGGCCGTTCGCGCCGGAGATCGTGCGGTCGGCCACCACCGTGGCCACCTTGCCGCCCATCGAGTGCCCGAGGAGCATCCACTCCGTCGAGCCGCTCGCCCCGATCGCGCGCTCCACCAGGACGGCCATCTCCTCGACGGTGGTGCCGGACGACGCCGGGCTGCGACCGAAGCCGGGCAGGTCGATGCCGATCAGGTCGAGGTCGCCGAGGAGCTCAGCGCGCAGCAGCGCGAACTCCTCGGAACTCGCGCCGAGGGCGTGGAGACAGAAGACGGTGGTCACCCTGTATACCTACCCGTCGCTCGCGACCGCTCCCAGCCGGGCCGTACCCCGTCGCGCCGCGCCTGTACCCCGATCGGCGTCGTCACCGGGCGTAGGCGTCGACGAACAGCGCGCCCCGGAGGTCGCGCAGGGTGTCCGCCAGCCGCTCGACGGTCCGGCTGGAGATGCCCGAGACCTGCAGGTCGTACGGGCCGAGCGCGGGTAGCCGCCCGGTGCGGATGCGGACGACCTCCCACCCCACGGCGCGGACGGCTCGGTCCTTCCTGCGGTCGGTGTCCTGCCGGGGTCCGACGTGCTCGAGCCCGTGCCGACCGGTGGAGTCGTACTCGATGGCGACGCGGAGCTCGGGAAGGATGATGTCCGGCCAGGCCTCGACGTGGTCGAAGAACGGGCGGTCGAGTCGGATGGCGGAGTGGTCGTAGGTGAACGCGAACCGCTCGGACAGCATGCCCCGGAGTTCGGCTTCGACCGCCGAGGCCGTCGCCGGGGCGCAGACGCTCGTGAACGATTCACCCGACGGCAGCCGCGGGGTCTTCGGGCAGATCGTGCGCGGAACGGACTGGGCGGCCCGACGGGGTGCACCACCGGCCGACCCTGCCGAGCCTGCTGAGCCGGCCGAGCCGGCGGACCCGGCGACGGGCCGACGAGAGCGGGCACGGCTCGACGCGACGGCTCCGGCCGGGACCCCGCGCACCGGAGCCGCCGGCAGGGTCTGTCGTCCGGCGCTCCGGACGACCCGCTGCGGCACGGGCACCGTCCGGGGCCAGTCCGACGGCAGCACCGGCCACCGCTGGGGCTGGGCCTGCACCGCACACTCGGGGCACCACACGGAGCGGCGGCGCTCACGGCCCGGACGGGACCGCTGTTCGGACGGGGTCGCGACGAAGACGTGCCCGACGTCGCACTCCCAGGTGAGCAGGACCTCGGCCGCCGGGGGGACCTGGGTCAGGACGACGCCGTGGTTCCAGTCGGGGTGGTACTGCCGGATGAGCACCGGGTACGGCGCCCAGTCTGCGCGGAACTGTCCGACGGCGTACGGAACAGCTTCGCCGCGCGACCACTGTCGGCGGCGCCACCACGCATCGACGGGTTCGGCCACCCCACCACGCTAGGAACGACCACCGACACCCGTCGCACCACGCAGCGAGCAGCGCCACCGACACCCGCCGCACCAAGCACGTCGGCTCAGGAGGCCAGCGCGTGCTTCACGTAGGCGACCAGGGCGTTCGCGTGCCCGTGCCCGAGGCCGTGCTCGGACTTGAGCCACCCGACGACCTCCATGTGCTGGTGGTCGTCGAGCCGGTCCGCGACCAGGTCGAGCCACTCCTGCACCGGGCGCCCGTACGTCGCCTCGATGCTCGGGAAGTACGACGCCGGACCCTTCACCTTGGTGCCGTCCGCCGGGGGCACCGGGGCGGTCACACGATGCGCTGTCATGGCCCAACGGTAGCGCTCCGTCGGCCGTCACGGAACGTCACGCAGGGCAGGCGTTCTGTGACGCCGCGTTGCGCCGGATGGCCGGGTGTTGCGTCGCGTGGCGGGGTGTTGCGCGAGGCGTTGTCGGCGCCGCCCGTGCCTCCTACGGTCGCGACATGACCGACACCACCAGGGCCCCGCAGCGGGAGGCGACCAGCGTCGACGACGCGGGCCGGACGCCCGAGCCGAGCCGCGCCTCCAGGCCGGAGACCGCGACCATCGACGCGGCCGGACACGCCGCACTCGACCGCCCCGTCGTGCCGCTGCGCCACCCGCTGCGGTGGATCGCCGCGGCCCTCGTGCTCGTGGTGCTGCTGAACTTCGTCGAGACGCTGTTCACCAACGAGCAGTGGGGCTGGCCCGCCGTCGGCAAGTGGCTGTTCAGCCCCGCCGTCCTGACCGGACTGCAGCTGACGCTGACGGCGACGGCGCTGAGCGCGGTGATCAGCTTCGCCGGCGGTGTGGTCGTCGCGATCGCACGGCTGTCGCAGAACCCGGTGCTGTCCGGGCTCGCGTGGGGGTACGTCTGGCTGTTCCGGTCGGTGCCGCTCATCCTGGTGCTCGTCTTCCTGTACAACCTCGGGTCGCTGTACCCGACCATCGGCATCGGGATCCCCTTCGGACCGCAGTTCCAGGTGCCGACCGCCAACGTCCTCGGAGACCTGGCGATCGGCGTGATCGGGCTGAGCCTCAGCGAGATCGCCTACGCGTCGGAGATCGTCCGGGCCGGCGTGCTCGCCGTCGACCACGGCCAGCACGAGGCCGCGCAGGCGCTCGGGCTCCCCCGTCGCCGGCAGTTCGTGCGGGTGATCCTGCCGCAGGCGCTGCGGTCGATCGTGCCGGCGTTCGTCAACCAGGTCGTCGGACTGCTGAAGGCCTCGTCGCTGCTGTTCTACGTCTCGCTGCTCGACCTGTTCGGCGTGGTGCAGAACCTGTCGAGCACCTACCCGACGGACATCATCCCGCTGCTCGTCGTCGCCACGATCTGGTACCTCGTGCTCACCAGCGCGGTCTCGATCGTGCAGTACTACGTCGAGCGGTGGACCGCCCGAGGTTCCGTCCGGGCGCTGCCGCCCACGCCGTTCCAGCGGGTGCGGGCCGCCGTGCGTCGCGGTTCCGGACGTGGGTCGGGACGGCCTGGAGGCCCGGATCGCCCCCGGCAGGCCGCCTCCGCCGCGCGCGTGGTCGCGTCCGGCCCCGCTTCCACCATCGACGACAGGACCATCTGATGAGCGCAAAGATCAGCATCCACGGAGCCGTCAAGGCGTTCGGCGACACGGTCGTCGTCGACGGCATCGACCTGTCGCTGCCGTCCGGCAGCGTGACCGTCGTCCTCGGCCCCTCCGGTTCCGGCAAGTCCACGCTGCTCCGGGCGATCAACCACCTCGAACCGCTCGACCGCGGGGTCGTCACCGTCGGCGACGAGCCCATCGGCGTCCGCCTGCGCACCGGCCGCGACGGGGTCCCCCGCTGGAAGGAGCTGCCCGAGCGGCACATCCTGCGGCAGCGGTCCCGGATCGGCTTCGTGTTCCAGCACTTCAACCTGTTCCCGCACCTCACCGCGCTCGAGAACGTCGCCGAGGGGCCGATCGCCGCCGGAGTCCCCCGTGCCGTGGCGCGCGACCGCGCGGCGGCCCTGCTCGAGCGCGTCGGACTCGGCGACCGTGGCGACACCCGGCCGCGGCAGCTCTCCGGCGGGCAGCAGCAGCGCGTGGCCATCGCCCGGGCGCTGGCGCTCGAGCCGTCGGTGGTCCTGCTCGACGAGCCGACCTCGGCGCTCGACCCGGAGCTCGTCGGCGAGGTGCTCGGGGTCATCCGGGGGTTGGCGGACACGGGCACCACGCTCGTCATCGTCACGCACGAGATCGCCTTCGCCCGCGAGGTCGCCGACCACGTCGTGTTCCTCGACCACGGGCGGGTCGTCGAGCAGGGGCCGCCGGCCCAGGTGCTCGACGACCCGCAGCACACCCGCACGCGCGACTTCCTGTCGCGCGTCCGCTGACCCCTGACCCGATCCCTGATCCCCGCACGCACCCCAAGGAGAACCATGTCCACGAACACCCCGTCCCGCTGGCGCAACCGCGCCGGCTCCCTGGTCCTCGCAGCCGGAGTCGTCGTCGCCCTCGCCGGGTGCTCGGCGGGCGCTTCCGCCGACACGAGCGGCGCACCCGACAGCTCCGTCACCATCGGCGCCGCCTCGAACGGTGCGGCGAAGGAGACGACCCTCGAGGTCACCGAGGACCCGAAGCTGCACGACGCGCTCCCCTCCGCCGTCCGTAAGTCCGGCAAGCTGACGATCGGCGTGGGTGCCCTGCCCGCCGGGTTCCCGCCGCTCGCCTTCACCGGTGACGACCAGAAGACGATCACCGGCTCGGAGCCCGACCTCGGACGGCTCGTCGCCGCGAAGCTCGGGCTGCGCGCTGACGTGCAGAACGCCACGTGGGACAACCTGTTCGTCGGCATCGACAGCGGCAAGTACGACGCCGGCTTCTCGAACGTCACGGTCACCGAGCAGCGCAAGGAGAAGTACGACTTCGCCTCGTACCGGCAGGACAACCTTGCGTTCCAGGTGCTGGCGTCGAGCTCGCTGCGCTTCGACGGCGACCCGTCCGTGCTCGCCGGGAAGACCCTGTCCGTCAGTTCCGGCACGAACCAGGAGAACATCCTGCTCGAGTGGCAGAAGGAGCTCCGGTCCAAGGGCAAGGACTTCACGATCAAGTACTACCCGGACGGCAACGCGGTCAGGCTCGCGCTCGACTCGGGCAAGATCGACGCCTACTTCGGTCCGAACCCGACGATCGCCTACCAGAACACGCAGAGCAAGAGCACCGCGAAGCCGACGACGACCGCGGGCACGTACTCCGGCGCCGGTTCCTCGTTGCAGGGGCTCATCGCCGCGACGACGAAGCGGGACAGCGGCATCGCGAAGCCGGTCGCGGCGGCGATCAACGAGCTCATCGAGGACGGCACCTACGCGAAGTGGCTCGCGGCCTACAACCTGTCGAACGAGGCCGTGAAGACGTCCGAGGTGAACCCCGAGGGTCTGCCGCTCGACAACAGCTGAGCCCGCGCGCGCCCGGTTCGGCGCATCGGGGCCTGGTGCTGATGCCTGGTGCTCGTGCTTGGTGCTGATGCAGAGCGACACCGTCGAGGTCGTACGACCTCGGTGGTGTCGCTCGTTGCGTGCGCGGGCTTTCGCGGACGAGCAGGAACGACGATGTCGACGTCGTACGACTGCGACGATGTCGCTCGGGACGCACCACTCGAGCTGTGCTCGCCCCGGAACACGGGACGGGTCCGCGACGCCACCACGGTGCGGACGGGAGGCCCGTGGCGGCCTGGCACCGTGCCTCCAGGCCGTACCGTGCCCGGTTCCGCACCCCGTGCCCGACCCGCACCCCGTGCCCGGCCCGCACCGTGCGCTGCGCGCACGAACGACTCCGTCGCTGTCGGACGACAGCGACGGAGTCGTTCCGCGTCGGTCAGCGCGCGGCGGCCGCCGGCTCCCGCAGGTCGGCGCGCCGCGCCCACTCGGCGGCGAGCATCTCGTAGGAGCGCACCCGGGCCTCGTGGTCGTGCGCGATCGTCGTGACGAGCAACTCGTCCGCTCCCGTGACCCGCCGGAGCGTCTCGAGCCGTTCCGCGACGTGTGCCGGGTCGCCGACGAACCTCGTCGCGAGCCGGTCCGCCACCGACGCGGCGGCATCGTCCGGCAGCCGAACCGCTCGAGCCTCGTCCGGGGTGGGGTACTCGATTGCCCCGACGCCGGAGCGGATCGAGTGCACCCACTCGGCGTACCCGAGCCCGAGCTCGTCCGCCTCGGCCGCGGTCGGCGCCACGAGCACGTCGGCCGACACGATGACGTGCGGCGCGTCGAGCACGCCCGGGCGGAACGCGTCGCGGTAGGCCTGCACCGACGCCAGGACCGTGCCGGGCGACGTGTGGTAGTTCGCGCCGTACGGCAGCCCGAGCGCGCCGGCGATCCGGGCACTCTCGCCGCCGGTGGAGCCGTGGATCCACAGTTCGACGGCGGCATCCCCGGCCGGCGGGGCCTCGATCACCGCACCGTCCCGTGACCACGTTCCGGCGAACAGGCCGCGGATCAGGTCGAGTTCGCCCGCGAACCGGTCGACGTCGCCCGGCACCCGGCCGAGCAGCTCCCCTTGCAGGGCGAACCGGCTGCCCGGCGCGATGCGGAACTCGAACGGCGCGGGGACGAGCAGGCCGTCGACGACCTGGTCGGTCCGCGGGGCGAGCGACGGCGGCTTCGGGGTGCCGGGTGCTGGTGCTCCT
The DNA here is from genome assembly GCF_001864855.1 of Curtobacterium sp. MCBA15_005. Lineage (NCBI taxonomy): Bacteria > Bacillati > Actinomycetota > Actinomycetes > Micrococcales > Microbacteriaceae > Curtobacterium > Curtobacterium sp. MCBA15_005. The sequence goes on along the minus strand of NZ_MJGL01000003.1, from coordinate 75,272 downwards.
GAGCGGCCGAGCCCGAGGTCGATGCGCGGCCCGTACAGCGCGGCGAGCGTGCCGAAGGTCTCGGCGATCTGCAGCCCGCGGACGTTGCCGACCAGGGTCGCGGCGCTGCCGACCCGGATGGTCGAGGTGGCGGCGGCGACCGCACCGATGACGATCGTCGGTGCACTGCCGGCGACCCCGGGGTTCAGGTGGTGCTCGGCCAGCCAGTACCGGGCGTACCCGGCACGTTCGGCACGCTGTGCGAGGTCGACCGTGTTCGCCAGGGCCTCGGCGGGGGTCGACCCGCTGCTCACCGGCACGAGGTCGAGGACGGCGAGCGGGACCCGGCTCATGCCAGCACCCGCTGCCGGTCGAGGACCCGTCCGGGCAGGTCGAGCGTCTGCCGGAGCGTCGCCCCCTCGTCGTACGACTGCCGGTACACGCCGCGCTCCTGCAGCAGCGGGACGACCCGGTCGACGAACTCGTCGAGCCCGTACGGGTTGGTGTGCGGCACGACGACGAACCCGTCGGTGGCGCGCTCTTGCACGTACCGGTCGATCTCGGCGGCGATGTGAGCGGGCGTGCCGACGAAGCCGCCACGGGTGGAGGCGCGGATGACCAGGTCACGGATCGACAGGTGCTCGGCCTCGGCCAGGTCCCGCCAGGACTGCACCAGGGCGGGGACGTCGCGGGTGTGGCGGACGCGGCCACGGGTGATGTCGGCGCCCTCCAGGTCCGGCTCGGTCGAGGGCAACGGCCCGTCGACGTCGTACGACGACAGATCACGGTTCCACACCTGTTCGAGGAACGCGATCGCCGTCGCCGGGCTGACCTGGGCGCGGCGGATCGCCCGGGAACGTTCCTCGGCCTCGTCCGCCGTGTCGCCGAGCACGAAGGTCGCGCCGGGCAGGATCTGCAGCTCGTCCTTCGACCGGCCGACCCGTTCGAGTCGCTCGGTCACGTCGCGGGAGAACGACTGCGCGTCGTCGAACTCGGTGTGCAGCGAGAAGATGACCTCGGCGTGCCCGGCGGCGAGGTCGCGGCCCTCGTCGGAGTCACCCGCCTGCACGATCACCGGGTGCCGCTGGGGGCTGCGCGGGACCGGGAACGTGCCGGTCACGTCGAACTGCGGGCCGTGGTGGTCGACGTCGTGGATGCGGGAGCGGTCGGCGAAAGCCCCGGCGCCCCGGGTCCCGGCGGCGCCCGACCCGTTCGCCACGATCGCGTCCGACTCCCACGAGTCCCAGAGTTCGCGCGACAGCTCCACGAACTCGGCGGCTCGCGTGTACCGGTCGGCGTGGTCGAGGAATCCCCCACGGCGGAAGTTCGCACCGTGGAACGCGTCCGAGCTCGTCACGACGTTCCAGCCGGCGCGGCCGTCGGTCAGGTGGTCGAGCGTGGCGAGCTGCTTCGCGAGTTCGACGGGCTCGTTGAAGGTCGTCTGCAGGGTGCCGACGAGCCCGATGTGGTCGGTGACCCCGGCCAGCGCGGCCAGGATCGCGAGCGTGTTCGGGCGCCCGACGACGTCGAGGTCGTGGATGCGTCCCTTCTGCTCGCGCAACCGCAGCCCCTCGGCGAGGAACAGGAAGTCGAAGAACCCACGCTCCGCGTTCCGGGCGAAGTGCTCGAACGACGAGAACGCGATCTGGCTCTCGGCTCGGTCGTCGCTCCAGACGGTGGTGTTGTTGACGCCCGGGAAGTGGGCGGCGAGGTGGACCTGACGCTTGGCGCTCATGCTGAGACCCCCGAGGAGACGAAACCGGCACCGGCACCGGTGACGGCAGGACGCGCGTACCGGCTGACCGCCGGGGCGATGCCGAGCCGCGTGCGCAGGTCGGCGGTGGGACGGGACGCCACGTCGGCGCGGAGCCCGGCGGTGACGAGGGCGGGGACGAGCTGCCGCGCGATGGCGGTCGAGTCGATCGGGATGCGCAGCGGACGGAGCCGGACGCCGGCGTACCCGAGGGCCCGCAGGTCCCCGATCCGTGCCACCAGGTCCGGCACCGTCGTCGCGAGGACGGACGTGTCCGACCCGGAGCCGGCGGCGTACCGGGTACCGGCTGCCGCGTCGAGCGCGGCGAGCTCGTCGGCGGCGGCTGCCTGCGACGACCCGATGAGCACCGCGAGGTCCGCGAGGACCGGACGACGGAGGTCGGACCCGGCCGTCTGCTCGGCGTCACGGACGAGTGCCAACGCGTCCTGCGCCTCCAGGCCGTCGAACCCGGGCGTGACCAGCGCGACGTCCGCGGCGTCCACGGCGAACGCCGCCGCGTCGGAGCGGTGCGCGAGCGAGAAGACCGGCGGCCGCCCCTGCGGCGACCGCGGCACGATCGACGCGCCGTGCACCGAGACGAACGAACCGGAGAACGCCGCGTTGTGGATGCGGTCGCGGTCGATGAAGCGGCCGGTCGTGACGTCGCGGATGATCGCGTCGTCGTCCCAGCTGTCCCAGAGGCGGGAGACGACTTCGGCGACCTCGCGGGCCTCGTCGAACAGCGTGGCCGCGTCGCCGCCGCCGGGTCGGCGGCCGAACAGCGCGGCCTCGCGGGTCGTCGGGCTCACCTGGATCCGCCACCCGGCTCGCCCCAGCGAGACGTGGTCGAGGGTCTGGAGGCCCGTGGCGACGTGGAACGGTTCGGTGTGCGTGACCGAGACGGTCGGCACCAGCCCGATCGCGCGGGTCGCGGGGGCGACCGCGCTCGCGACGAGGAGCGCGTCGAGGCGGCCGACGACGGTCGACGTGTCGAGGTCGCCCTCGGGGTCGGTGGGGCCGGCGGTGAAGGAGTCCTCGAGGGTGACGGCGTCGACTCCGAGCCGGTCCTGCTCGACGACGACGTCGCGCCAGTGCCGGAGGCTCGTGAGGCGCTGCGCTGCCGAGCCGGCGGCGCGCCAGGCGGCGGGATGCCAGCCGGCGCCCTGCAGCGCGGTGACGAGGGTGATGCGGTCGGGCACGGTCATGGGGCGACGCTAGGACGGTTCGCCCAGGCGGCGAAGCGGTGTTGCGGAACGTGACCGACGGTGTCGCCGTGTGACGCGCGGCGGTGTCGACGGACTCAGGACTTGTCGCCACCCCGGCTCACGAGTCTCGGCGACGACGCCCGTGTCTCTCGATTCGCCCGAACATCTTGTCGCAGTGCCGACAGCTCTGCGGCGGTCCCGAAAGACGATCCTCCACCGGGACAACCACGACCGACCGAGGCGGCGTTCGGTAGTCGACCGGCTGCGCGGACGGCGTCGCTGTACCGTTTCAGCGTGCATTACTCGTTCACGCCGCCGACAGCGACGGAGCTCAAGGAGCTCTATGACGAGACGGGGTGGGGTGAGTGGGACGTCGAGCGTTTCGAACGAGCGCTAGCCGGGAGCTGGGTCGTCTGCGCCGCGCGCGATGACGCCGGCCTTCTGATCGGGGTCGGAAGGCTCATCAGCGACGGTGCGCTTCACGCGTTCGTGACGGAGATGATCGTCACCGAGCGTGCTCGTGGCTCCGGTATCGGCGGAGAAGTCCTCGCGCGCCTCGTGGGCGAAGCACGTCGCCGGGGTGTGGACGACGTCCAGCTCTTCGCTGCCCGTGGTAGAGCGGGGTTCTACGAGCGGAATGGCTTCGAGCGCCGGCCCGACGGCGCACCGGGCATGGACGTCTCTGCCGTTCGGTAGCCGATCCTCAACCGGGACAAGGGCCGGTAAGTCACTATCGGTCAAGGTTCAGATCGGATGACGCTCAGTCGACCGTTGTCCATGAGCAGAGCCTGGTCGTCGTTCAGTGGGGTCAGGGCGTAGGCGCCGCGGTATGTGTCGAGAGTCTTCTGGATGAGTTCCGGTGGGTACGGGGGCAGGAGGCCGTCCGCGTGTGGGATGACCGTCTGGTCAATCAGTGCGAGTCCGGAGTAGTCGGTGAGCGCGGGCCCGTCAGCGGGATCATCCATCAACGATGCTGGGGTCACGTCTGGTCCGGCGATGATCGAGCCGGCGCTCGCACCGATGTACGGCAGACCAGCCCGAACGCGCTCGACCAGCACGGCGGCGTTCCCACTCTCGCGCAGCGCTTCCAGAAGGGCAAAGGTGCTTCCGCTGGCGACGTACACGGCGTCAACGTCAGCGAGGATCTGGTCGAACCGGTGGGCCACGGTTCCTCGCGCGGTGACGGGGACGATGTGGCCTGCAAGCTCCTCGAGGGCTGCACGTTCCGCCTCGACGAACTCAGCGCCCGCGAACGATTGCTGCGCGTCGTCGATGTAGGCGATTCGGTACCCGTCGAGCGGCCCCTTCGCGCGGTTTGATCCGGTCAGGAAGGGCTGGATCGCCCCGGTGTTACGGGATAGCAGGAGGATCTTCACGGAACGTGACCCTAGAGGGGCCCGCCGACACCGTTGCCTGCTGCGGAAGGGGAGCGCCCGTCGGCGAAGCGCGCCAGGTGCTGGCGGCCCCGTCTCAATAGTCGATCGGCTAGCGAGACGCCGCGAGCTCAGAGAGACTGCTCGCCTGTGACGCATCACGGTGAGTCGCGTGGCGCTCATCAAGATCGTCGCCGCGCAACGTGAGAGGCATGCAGAAGGGCGCCGAACCGGTCGGTTCGGCACCCTCCTAGGCAGTCACTAAGGCGTTGTCACACGCCGGCGCGTGAACGTGAATCCCGTCGGCCTCACGATGAGCCAAACGACGACCCCGACCACAGGGACAAGGAGGAGCACAGTCCACAGCGTCTTCCGCACGAGCCGCAGTGAGCGGGACCGAAGTGTTGCGATGATCGCGAGGATCGCCGGAACCGCGACGACGAGCGTCCCCAGCAGAATCCAAACGTGCGAGTAGGTCGTGGTCTCCAACATCATGTGTCCTTTCGGCTACTGCCAGATCCGGCCGGTCTTGTTCACGTGCATGGTGTGCGACTCGTCCCAGTTTACGAACCCAGCGGACGGGATCGCTGAGATGTGCCACTTCACGTAGAGGTCACGCTGAGCATTTGTGCCGCTCTCGGAGCAAGCCTTCTCTTCTACAATGTAGCCGACTGCCCAGTTCACCTCACAGTGGTGGGTTCCCTGGTACCCCCGGTACTTCGCGGTCACCCAGGCACGGCTTCCGTCGTAGTAGAACGTGCCGCTCTGAGACTGCTTGTCGGTGAGGTTATTGAAGCCTTGGCTGTAGTTCTTCTTCTTGACCGTCCCCGCGGCGGCGGCGGCCTGCAGCTGGGCGAACTTCGCCGAGCTGAGCGTCTGCTTGGCTTGAGCCAGATCGTCGGCTGTGACGACCTCTTCAGGCGATTCAGAAAGCGTCACCGTCGACGTGCACGAATCCAGTGACACGGACGTGTCGCCAGCACTCTGCGCGGCGGTCACGGCCGCGATGCACTCACTGTTCGTCGTCGTCGACGACGACACCACGATGGTCGATGAGGAACCCGTGGCCGTGGACGCTGCCGTGACCGCCATCGCCGGAGTTGCCGCGACAAGCGAGGCTGCCAGCGCTCCCGCACCAACGACGGCAGCGAACTTCGTACTGATCTTCATGAGTCCCCACTTCAAGAGCACGCAGGAGGCCTAGTCCCCCAAAGGCCGTGCCCAACACCACCACGCTAACTAATTCCCCGGGTGGTTGCGTCTGCTGATCCGTACAGGCGGTCGTCCCGCGGGTAGGCGGATACGCCGAGCCGGGTTCAATCTGCGCCATCGAAGTGTCCCGATGGCGGATCGGTGATCGAGACGACCTGGCGAGGATGACTCGGTGCGGTCGCGCCGCGGCGCCGCGCTCCACCTGGCTTTGAGGCGCACCTTGGGTACGTTCTGTCTCATGTCGATGACTCCTGGTCCCGCTGGTGGTGGCGGCTGGCTGCCAAAGAGTCAACGCGGTCGTCAGGTTTTCAAATGGTGTGTTTGGGTAGGGGCGGCGGCCGTCGCGGTCATCATCGTCGTCATCGGCGCGCAGTTCGGCTGGAAACAGGGTTAGCGCCGATGCCCTCCTGCTCCTAGCGGTCGGGCCTTCGTCGTCCGTTAGCAGATCGCTTTTGAGAAGCAATCCTCATCGCGCTCGACTGCCGCTTCAGGTGCGACAAGTTCAACGCGCTGTGGTCGGCTGCGGAGAACAGCACCGCACCGCTAGAGTCGCACCATGACAGGTCTAGAGGGGGCGGCTGCCGGAGCAGCGGCGAAGGCTGTTGCCGACGTGGCCAAGGCTGGCAATGAAGCGGCGAAGGTCGGTCGCGAGGTGCGCAAGGCTGAGGGAATGGCGCTCGTCGAGGCCTCGAAGGACACGCCGGGTTTCAACCGAGCAGCTGAGGTGCGGGGACGCAAGCTGGCGATCAGGGAGGAGCGCGGTCTGGCCTTGATGAAGCCACTCGCGCGGCTCATGGGTGTATCGCGCGAGTACTTTGAAACTGACTTCGGAAAGGACTTCGGCGAGAAAATCGCGAACATCCCTGAGGGCAAATTGCAGACGCCTAGGGCTTCAATTGCGGGACCTGTTATGGAGGGCCTTGGCTACTCCCTCGACGAACCGCAGTTGAAGGAGATGTACCTCGAACTCCTCGCTCGCGCCTACGACCAGCGTGTTGCGCGTCGAGCGCACCCATCGTTCGTCGAGGTGATCAAGCAGCTGACCGCAACCGAGGCCTCGTACCTTCGTCGAGTTCTCGCAGGAGACTCGTTCTCGACCCCGGCGGCAAAGTTCATCGCCCGCTACAAGCCGGAGGACACTTACACCGAGCTGCTAGCAAACGTCATCGACCTCCGCGATGACGATGGCAACCCGGTTATCGACGAGATGTTGCCGACGTACGTCGATAACTGGGTGCGTTTGAGTCTCGTGACCGCCGACTACGCCGGCTTCCTAGTCAAGGAGGGGCGCTACGAGTGGGTCGCTGAGACTACGGAGTACGAGGAGACTCGCACTCACGTTGAGAGGATGTGGGAAGTCGGACGCCAGACGTTCTTAGCTGGCACCGGAACGACAGGCATCGAGTTCGAGGTGGTCAAGGGCACCCTGGACGCAACCGCGTTCGGCCAGGCTTTTGCGGAGGTCGTGGGCCTGACGGACGAGGACGACGACGATATGTCTTGAATGAGACTACCTGCTGAGCGGCGACGCGGACGCGGACGCGGACAGACGCTAACGAGCCCGACCAACACACCGCCGCGCGACATAACTGCACCTTAAACGTCGGCGCCCTGTTCCCACCGCTATTCGAAAGCCCGAAGTGGCACAGCGCTTGTTTCGACGGCGGATCGGCTGCCGGGCGCTGGTGGGCTCATAGCGGACGATATCGACCGTTGAGCTGTTCGTAAGAAAGGGGTAGTGGCGGAGTAGACCCTCTCTGAGGTCATCCGCAGTTTCGACGTCCTCCGTGCCGGTCGTTCATCGTGCCGTCGACGATGACTCCGCCTTCAAGCTGTAGTACCTCTCCGTCACCGCGGTGCAGCTTCCGTGGCGGTGACCGGCTACCGCTCAGCAGCTACTCAAAATGTAGGTCACGAGAGCTCCGCCGACCAAAAGGAGAGGGAGATAGAACGGGGCGATCGCCCAGGACTTCCAGTCCTGCGGGTCGGGCCAGTAGTTGACTTTGGTGCGGTCGGCGGGACTGGCCACAGTGGGATTCATTGAGAACGGTGGCACGGGCCCGCCGCGGGCGACGTGGTCGTACAGAGTGCGGAAGGAGCGCTCCTGTTTGAGGTAGTTCGCGTCCAGCAAAGCGAACACCGCCACCGCCGCGATCCCAAGCACGGCGATCGGCCAACTGCGCTGTACGAATGCGTACGCGTAGGCGGCGGTCATGATCGGGAGCAGCCACGTTTTAGCCGACGCAGATGCGGACGCCATCCTCGAGATGACACCCTGTATGAAGCCCAGGTGTTGACGCCGGTCTTCCGGAGAGCTCACCGGAAGCGGCGCCATGGAGGTTATGCCCTCCAGTTGAGCCCGGATGGTTGCGGCTGTGACGCGCTGCTGATCGCGGGATTCTGCAGCTTTCCGGGGCCAGCGCAGCACCATCTGGTCTCGGCGCCACCGGGGCACCAAGTGCACGTGCACATGATCGACTGTTTGTGTGGCCGCCGCCCCATTGGACTGGATCACATTCAGCCCCTGCGAGTGGAGCGAGTGTCGGAGCGCCTCCGCCACTGCGACGACGGTGCTCATAACCGCGGCCGCGTCTTCGCTCCCCAGATTCCACACGCGGGAGATATGGGTCTTCGGGATCACGAGCGTGTGGCCTCGTGTCGCTGGTTCCAGGGGAACGAACACGACCGTCTCATCGTCCTCGTAGAGGACGATGGCGTCATGGTCCTCGCCCCGCACGATCCGGCAGAATGCGCACTCATCCATGTCAATCAGGCCGTGGCGCCTTGACCAGACCAGGACTCGATGTTGTCGGCGAGGTAGTTGTAGGTGGCCTTCGAGTCGATGTTCCCACTCGAATCCCGTCGGGTGGGGTCGAAGACGGGGATCAAGTGACTGGGGACGTCGGCGATATCGAACGGGTTCGCACCCTCGCCATCGACGGCGCCCATCGAGGAGATGCCATGGATGCGGATACCCAGCAGTGGGCGGTTGTCGGCCCAAGCCTTCTCGATTTCGTACCGCACCCAGGGTCGCTGGGAAGTGTGGCGGCCGATTAGTACAACCACGGCCCGCTTGTACTTCATCTGATCGTCTATCCACTTCTGGATAGCGGCCTCACCCTGCGCCTGGATGCTCTCCCACTCTTGCGAGTTCAGGATCGGCTGCCCTTCGAGAGCGCCGATCTTTTCGACGAGCTGCACTCTGTGCACATCCTGTGTGTAGTGGAAGCTGTAGAACACAGTCTTCGCCATGATCTCTCCTCACCTCTTCGTGTGCATCAGATCCTACGGTCGGCGTCCGACACGAGCGCATGGTCCGCCGTTGCTGGATGCGATCGGGCGCCGGCCCGCGCGGGTTACGACCTTCTCGTGTGGGCGCCGTTCAGGCCGTGTGGGCCGGGTCCTACCAGTCCCCGCTCTCGCTCCGACCGTTAGCCGGTGGAGAACCGGACGCTCGCCGCGATGAGCAGTCCCCTCGGTCGGCCATAACGAGGGTGGCGTCTCGGGCCCCTCTGCCATGATCATCAAGTGGTGAAATCGATCGAGGCACTGCGGATGCCTCGGCCAGGCGAACGTGCAATCGTCGATGCGCTTGCTGACGTGGCCCAAGGCGAGAGCATGAACGCTCTCCGTCAGCAGGCGGCGACGATGCTCGTTGCTGCGAATTGCGGGTGCGGATGTGGAAGCTTCAACGTGTCGTTGACTGGGCCGGTTCCGGCTGCCGCCGCTAAGGAAGTCCCCACTCTGGTCAGCAGCGAGCCTGCGATCGAGCTCTTGCCTGTATTCGGTCACAGCGGCAGGCTGGCGAGTGTCGAGGTCACCTACTTCCTCGATGAAGCGAGCGGCGTTCCGGCTCCAGGCTCGTTGATACCGGGTCCGAGCGGCTGACGCGGGGCCCGCGGAACGGTGGGTTCAGGGCCGCTCAACGATCCTCTTCGGGGCCACGGTGCTGGCGCCTGTGTGATCCTGTGGACATGCGGTACCGGCTCATGAACGACTACAGCGCGGATTGGCCGATCTGGCGGGATGACGGTGGAGCGCCGGATGGGGAGCCCCAGCTACCAGCGTGGCTGGAGGCTGACATCCGCAAGTGGGCTGCGACATTTCAGTCGATGTACTCCTACGAGACCGGGTGGCCGGATGCACGGATCGGCCAGGAGCAGCGACTCAAGGGTGAGCGCCTGGCCGCGGCGATCGCGCGGGAACTGAGTCTGGGCGATTCAATCGTGTTCGCGCACTGGGAGACGAACGTTGCAGGGCGGGAACCCAGCGAAGTTTGAGCAGCCGACCGAGGCTCATCCGGGGTCTCTGCGGACGCCGGCAGTTGTCGCGGGAGGCCATCCGCAGCCGGACTCGGCAGCGTCGCGCACGCGGGTCACTGGCCAGGACCGAGGTCACTGCATCGCTGAGGCCCTCCTCCGCGCGCTGGCTTCCGGCAGTCTCCGTCTCACATAGCTGGTCCGCGATCTTTCGCACGGAAGGTGCGTCATGCGGACGTGTCACGCGAGCTGCCCGGTCCTGGCCTTGCGAACAGGACCGTGGCGAAACCCGCCCGCGCGCACGGCGACAAGTTGCGTGCGAAGGAGACACGTCATTCGCCCGGCGACAGGCGGGGCGGTCGGGCACGGCGGCGTCGCTCGGTGCGCACCTCGCACCGTGCGAGGATCGCCGGATGGTCTCGTCGTTCCTGACCCACGCTGAAGTGGTCGTCGACCCCGCGGTCCCGATCGAGTCGTGGGGGCTGTCGCCCGAGGGACGCGTCCGGGCCGCCGCCGCACACCGGCTCGCCTGGACGCCGGGCTCCCGGCGGATCGTCTCGAGCACCGAGCGCAAGGCCGTCGAGACCGCCGACCTGCTCGCCAGCGCCGTCGGACGGCCGGTCGAGCACGACCCCCTGCTGGGCGAGATCGACCGGAGCGCGACCGGCTACCTGCCGCCGTCCGAGTTCGAGGCCGTCGTCGACGCGTTCTTCGCCCGACCCGAGCAGTCGGTCCGCGGCTGGGAGCGGGCGATCGACGCCCAGGAGCGCATCGTCGCAGCCGTCCGCCGGCACTGCTCCACCGGCGACCTCACGATCGTGTCGCACGGTGCGGTCGGCGCGCTGCTCCTGGCCCACCTGCGCGGCGTCCCGATCACGCGCGCCCTCGACCAGCCCGGCATGGGCAGCGTCTTCCGCTTCGACGCGCCCGCCTGGCGGGCGACCAGCGGCTGGAGACGCGTCCCCGCGACCTGACGGGAGGCGCGTGGCGGGGCCGCCACGGGCCTCCCGTCCGCCGCCTGCGCGGCCCGACCGCGCCGCTCGTCAGACCACGCGGGTCGCGCCCGTCACCGGGCCGGGGGCGGCGTCCTCGTCGTCGGCGTCGTGCAGGGTCCGTTCGGCCTGCCCGAGCAGGTGGTGCACGGCGAGGCCGATCGAGCGGGCACCGACGACCGCGACGAGCACGCTCAGCAGCGCCAGCAACACGGCGGTGGGGATCCAGGCGGACGGCAGCGCGAGTGCCCGGAACCACTCCATTGCGGCGGTGGCGACCGCGGCGGCCGGGAACACGAACGACCAGAACCCGAGCGAGAACGCCAGGCGGACGTACCGCGGCAGCAGGGCCAGCTGCACGAGGACCATCAGGACGCCGAGCCCCGCGATGGCCTGCACGGGCAGGGTGACCGCTCCGTCGGTGAGTGCGAACACCGACAGGGTGGCGACCGCCGGCGGCGCGACCAGGATCGCCATCGTCGGCACGAGCGGCCCCGGCAGCGCCGGTCGGAACGCCAGCCGGATGAGCAGCAGGCCGGTCATGACGCCCCAGAAGAACACGCCGACGCCGAGGGCCGGCCAGGACAGCCAGCCGACGCCGACCTCGTGCGTGGCGACCGAGGCGACCAGGGCCGCGGCGACGGTCGGCAGCAGGTAGCCGCCGTGCACGGACTCCAGGGCGAGCCGGCCCTCGAACCAGGTGCTCAGCAGCCAGGCGGCGAACCCAGCCGCGGTGGCCACGGCGGCGAGCACCACGACCTGCCCGGCGACGGGGGCGAACCGCGCGAGGTCGACGCCGAGCAGCATCGCGGTCGCGGGCACGAGCGCGGCGATCGGCCCCTGCGCCGGGTGGCGGAGCTGGTCGACGAGCCGTTCGCTGACGCGTGCGCCCCGGACGGCGTGCGCACCGAGCAGCCACACCCACGCGACGGCCGCGATCCCCCAGAACACCTGCGGCACCACGGTGGGCAGGTGCAGCACGGGGGCGGCGTACGACCACGTCTCGGCGAAGCCGGCGAGGCCGAACGGGACGGCGAGGGTGTTCAGCGGGATGCGGGAGGTGGGTCGTGGCATGGCTCCCCCATTCTCGTGGACGGGTCGGCTGCGTCGGTGCGCGCCCGGCGGCCGCGCGTGCTCCGCGGTCAGGCTGCGGGTAGTTGCTCGCCCGCCTCGATCGCCACGTCGAGCCGGTTCTCGGCGGGCGGCAGCGGGCAGGTCGCGTGCGGGGTGTACGCGCACGGCAGGTTCGTCGACCGGTTGAAGTCGATGCGGGTGGCACCGTCGGCATCCGGTGCGGCGATGTCGAGACTCCGGTTCGCCGCGTACGTCGTGACTCCGCTCGTGCGGTCGGTGAACAGCACGTGCAGGCCGCCGGCGTGCCCGTTGAACGCCAGGAGCGACCGCGGCCCGTCGAGGTCGAACGTCAGGACGCCGGGGGCCTCGTACACGTGCAGCAGGCCGTCGACGACGCTGCCCACGGTGACCTCGCGCGGGGTGTCGAACGGCTCGAAGTGCGCGTCCACGACGAAGTGCTCAGCGGGGGCGTACGCCGGGGTGCCGTGGTAGCCGACGCGGGTCGGGTTTGACGGGTGTCGCGGGCGCAGCAGGTCGCTGCCGCCGCGCCGGGCGACCTCGATCACCACGGTCTCCTCGCCGTCGCGCCACACCACGTTCGTGCTCGAGCGCTCCGGCAGCGGGCCGAACCGGTGCGTCCCTGTGACCTGCTGCCCGTCGACCTCGATCGTCTCGTCCTCGGCCAGTGCGACCACCGGGCCGTCCTCGTCCGTCGACCAGCTGCCCGGTGCGTCCTCGAAGCGTTCCGGCGTGGCGGTGAGCCAACGGATGCTGGTGATCGCGAGGAACCCGTGCTCGCTCGCTCGGGCCTGCTCGTGGTCGTCGTGCCACGTGGTCCACGACTCGGCGAAGGTCGGTGCGGTCGTGGTGGTCGGGGTCGTGGCGTTCGCCGGGGTCGTCGTGCTCATGGGTCGACCGTACGACGCGTGGCCCGGCGGCGCGACGATCGTGTCGCCGTGCGTCGGCGGGGGTCGCGCGGGTGCGGGCGGGCGGTGGCCGGGCGCGCGCGGGGGCAGTTGTGTGCGCGGGGGCGGGCGGTGGGCTGGTCGACGAGGAACGACACCGTCGACGTCGTACGACATCGATCCTGTCGTTCGGACGCGCCTGCAACTGTCCGCGCGCGCAACAGGCGACTGAGTCGTGGTCGTACGACATCGACCCTGTCGTTCGGCGTCCGCACGAAGCCGTGGTCGCGGAACGTAACGGGCCGGACCCCTCGTGGCAGAGTGGCACTGCAGCGCACCGCGAAGCCTCGCGCGCGGCCCCCGACTCCCGACAGTCCGCACCCATCGAGAGGAAGGCAGCGCATGCCCTTCGAGAACACCGACCGCATCCAGGCCACCACCGCCGGATCGCTCCCCCGCACCGCGGAGCTCATCGCCGCGAACGCCGCACGGCCCGTGGCCGCCGACGGCTTCACACTCGAGACCACCGACGAGGTCCGGGCCCTGACGAGCGCGGCCGTCGACGACGTCGTCGCCCGGCAGACCGCGCTCGGCATCACGCAGCCCGGCGACGGCGAGTTCGGCAAGGCGATGTCGAACAGCGTCGACTACGGCGCCTGGTGGGGCTACTCGTTCCAGCGCGTCAGCGGCCTGAGCCTGACCGACGAGAACATCTTCTCGCAACAGCCGGTCCGGTCCACGCCGGGGAACATCCGGCTCACGAGCTTCCCGGACCGCCGCGACTGGACGATCTTCCACGACGCCTACACCGACCCCGAGTCGGGTATCGGCACCGGCAAGAACGCCACCGCGTTCCCGACCACCACCGGCCCGATCACCTACACCGGCCACGAGGCCGCGGCCACCGACGCCGCGAACCTCAAGCACGCGGTCGAGGCCGCCGGCGCGGACAACGGCTTCATCACGGCGCTCTCCCCCGGTTCCGCCGCCCGCATCGCGAACGAGTACTACGCGACGGAGGAAGAACACATCTGGGCGTGGGCCGACGCTCTGCGCGAGGAGTACACGACTATCCTCGACGCCGGCCTCGTGCTGCAGATCGACGACCCCTCGATCGCCGAGAACTGGGACCAGATCAACCCCGAGCCGAGCATCGAGGACTACCGCGCCTTCACCCGCATCCGTGTCGAGGCGCTCAACCACGCGCTGCGGGGCCTCGACACCAGCCGCGTGCGCTTCCACCTGTGCTGGGGTTCCTGGCACGGCCCGCACACCACCGACATCGAGCTCCGCCACATCGTCGACCTGATGCTCGACATCGACGCCGGCGCGTACTCGTTCGAGGCCGCGAACGCCCGCCACGAGCACGAGTGGACCGTCTGGCAGGACGTCACCCTGCCCGAGGGCAAGGTCATCGTCCCCGGTGTCGTCGGCCACGCCACGAACGTCGTCGAGCACCCCGACCTCGTCGCACAGCGCATCGAGCGGTTCGCGTCGGTGGTCGGGCGTGAGCGCGTCATCGCCGGCACGGACTGCGGCCTCGGCGGCCGCGTGCACCCGCAGATCGCCGCGGCGAAGCTCGAATCCCTCGGCGAGGGTGCCCGGCGCGCGAGCGCGAAGCTCTTCTAGTCGCCCGTTCCTTCCCAGAACGGCTGCGATACCTGGCGAGATCGGGCGTACCTGCCAAGAAGAACACGGCAGGTACGCCCGGTTCCGCCAGGTACGCCCGGTTCCGGCAGGTACGCCCGGTTCCGCAGGGACGCCCGGTTCGGGGAGGTGCGCCCGGCTGTGCACGCACGCACGGGCGGACGGGAGGCGCGGTGCGGGCTGGCACCGTGCCTCCAGGCCGTCAGCGGCGTCGGCGCAGGGCGACGGCCGCGACCGCGACGAGCGCTCCGGCCCACAGCACGGGGCGCGTGACGCGCCGTCGCTTCGCGACCCAGCCGCCGTTCGTCGCGTTCGCGGCGTCGGCGGGGGCGTAGAGGTTCCCGTCGGTCGGGGCGCCCTTGCCACGGAGCGCGAACGTCTCCACCATCGGCTTCGTGATCTTGTGGAACAGGCCCGGGAACACGTACTGCAGCGGCACGAGCGAGGCCTGGATCCGTCCGACGAAGCGGTAACGCTTGGGGTGCGTGGCTGCCTGCACGACGGCACGGCCCGCCCGCTCGACCGAGACGGTGGGCGGCAGCGGGTGCGAGGTCTTGCCGGTGTAGTTGGCACCGTTCTGGTAGATCGGGGTGTCGATCGTGGACGGCAGCAGTGCGGTGAACCTGATGCCGGTGCCCGCGAACTCGTCGCCGAGCACGTCGACCAGGCCGAGGGCCGCGTGCTTGCTCGTCACGTACGCCGACTGGTACGGCGCCGAGAGCAGCGACTGGATCGAGCCGACGAGCACGTAGGTGCCCTTCCCGCGCTGCTTCCAGTGCGGCAGCAGGTGCGTGACGGCGTTGAGGTGCCCGTACAGGTTCGTGTCGACGACGCGCTTGAACGCCTCGGTGGGCGTCTGCTCGAACAGGCCGTAGACGAACAGGGCCGCGTTGCCGACGAAGACGTCGATGCGACCGAAGCGGGTCGTCACCGTGCCGATGAGGTCCTTGACCTGGTGCTCGTCGGCGACGTCCGTCGGGATCGCGATCGCCTCGGCGCCGAGCTTCCGGCACTCGGCGGCTGCGGCCTCGAGGGAGTCGTGCCCGCGTGCGGCGAGCACGAGCGTGGCGCCCTGCCGGGCGAACTCGTGTGCGGCGGCCCTCCCGATGCCGCTCGATGCTCCGGTGATGACGACGATCTTCCCGCGGTACCGATGTCCCATGTGTCCTTGGTACCCGGCCGTGGTCCGTTCCCGCACAGCCGGGTCGTACCCCTGCGCGCGGTGCGAAGATGGAGCATGCGCAAGGACGACCTGACCGTCGACGAAGCCGCGGTCATCGCCGAGCACGCCCGCTCCGGTGTCCTCGACGTCGACGACCCCGAGGTGCGGAAGGTCGTCGAGCAGGCGAACCGGGTGCTGGTCCGTGCACAGATGTGGGGCGAGGAGCGGAGCCCGAAGCTGCGGCGTCGCCGACGGCTCATCGCGGTCGGCGCCCTCGTGATGGTGCTCGTCTGGGTCGCGGGCCTGCTCGTGCCGCTGGCGATGCGCTTCGGGTGACGGGTCCGTCGGCGCCGGCTGCGGTGTGCGCGGGGCGGATCAACCACGGTGCGGCCCTGGTCTGACTCGTCCGGATGGTGCATGATCCGACGACCACACCACCATCGCGCTGCAGGGAGCACGAAATGGACCAGCACATCGATCGACGGCGCTTCATGACGCTCGGACTCGCCGGAGCCGCGACGACGGCCCTCGGCGCGACGGCGATCGGCGCGGACGGGTCGGCGCAGGCAGCGACCACGGCGGCTGCTGCCGCCCCTGTGCTGCTCGCCGCCGACGAGTTCGACGGCCCGGCCGGCAGCGCGCCGAACCCGGGGATCTGGCGGTACGACCTGGGTGCCGGCGGGTGGGGCAACGCCGAGCTGCAGACCTACACGGACTCGCGGCGGAACGCGGCGCTCGACGGGGCCGGCAACCTCGTGATCACCGCACACCGCGAGGCCGACGGCTCGTACTCGTCGGCCCGACTGAAGTCCGAGAGCACCTACACGGCGCAGTACGGCCGCATCGAGGCGCGGATACGGATCCCCCGCGGTCAGGGCATCTGGCCGGCGTTCTGGATGCTCGGCGCGGACATCGGGCAGGTCGGGTGGCCGGCGTGCGGGGAGATCGACGTCATGGAGAACGTCGGGTACGAGCCGGGGATCGTGCACGGCACGGTGCACGGGCCCGGGTACTCCGGCGCGCAGGGCATCTCGGCGGCGTACACGGCCCCGTCCGGAGCAGCCTTCGCCGACGACTTCCACGTGTACGGGGTCGTCTGGCGCCCCGGTTCGATCACCTGGACGGTCGACGGTGTCGCGTACCGGACGGTCACCCGGGCCGACGTCGGCTCGGCGACGTGGGTGTTCGACAAGCCGTTCTTCGTGATCCTCAACGTCGCGGTGGGCGGGAACTGGCCAGGTTCGCCGGACGTGTCGACGCGGTTCCCGCAGCAGATGACGATCGACTGGTTGCGGGTCCACCAGAACGCCTAGCCGGGACCCCGCAGCCGACCCGGTCGGTCCCGCGCTGCCCGCTCAGGGACGGCGGTTCGCCCGGGCGACGAGCCACAGGTAGGTGCTGTGCCCGACCAGGGCGAGTCCGAAGAACACCGCGGCGACCGCGTACACCCGGTCGAGCTTGCCCTGCCCGATCACGAGCATCACGACGCAGAACGCGACAGCGATCGCGAGGACACCGACCTGCACGGTCGACCAGATCCGTCGGAAGCGCGGCATGCCCGTCTCGTTCACGCCACCCATTCTGCCCGATGCCGTCAGTGCTTCTCCGGGTCGTGGCCCCAGTTCATGAGCGAGTACCGCCAGGGGGTGTCGTGCACGTCGCCGTCGGGACGCTGTTCCGAGTGCCGGGCGACGTAGCCGACGACCTTCCGCATGTGCGCCAGGTCGTCGTCGGTGCGGTCGGCCTTGTGCTTCTCGAGGATGCGGATGATGTGCCGACCGCTCTCGTGGCCGGTCGACTCGCCGCCGCCGGACGGCTTCTGCCCGACGGACTTCGACTCGTCGGTGTCGAGCCACTTCCGCAGCTCGGTGGCGGTCATGTTCACCGCGTCGTCGAAGTCGGCTCGGGTCTGCTCGTCGTCGTGCTCGCTCATGCCGTCGAGACAACCCGACGGTGCTGGACGACTGCGCAGGGCGGATGCGCCTCCGACCGTGCCCAGCCCCTCGCGCGTTTCCTGACCCTGCGAACCCCGCACCCGAACAGGAAGAGGCATCACATGCGCGCAGTCGTGTGGCACGGCATCGGCGACATCCGGCTCGACGAGGTCCCGGAGCCGACGATCCAGGACCCGGAGGACGCGATCGTCCGGATCACCCGCAGTGCGATCTGCGGTACCGACCTGCACTTCGTCCGCGGCACGATGGCGCCGATGGTCGAGGGCACCATCCTCGGTCACGAGGCCGTCGGCGTCGTCACCGAGGTCGGGGACGCGGTGCGCGGCTTCAGCCCCGGTGACCGCGTCGTCATCAATTCCACGGTGTCCTGCGGTGCCTGCCGGTACTGCCGGATGGGCAAGACCGCCCAGTGCGACCGCTCGAACAGCAACGGACCGCAGGCGGGCACCGCGTTCTTCGGCGGCCCGGCCTCGACCGGACCGGTGGACGGCATGCAGGCCGAGTACGTCCGCGTCCCGTGGGCCCGCAACACCATGCACCCGCTCCCGGACACCGTCTCCGACGAGCAGGCGATCCTGCTGTCCGACATCTTCCCCACGGGGTGGTTCGGCGCGGAGCTCGCGGGCGTCACGCGCGGTGACGTCGTGGTGGTGTTCGGCGCCGGGATCGTCGGACAGTTCGCGGCGGCCTCGGCGTACAAGCAGGGTGCGGCCCGCGTCATCGTCGTCGACGGCGAGGAGACCCGGCTCGCTGCCGCGCTCGCCCAGCACTGCGAGGTCGTCGACTACAACGCCGAGGACCCGGTCGAGACGATCATGTCGCTGACCGACGGCATCGGCGCGGACTGCGTGATCGACGCAGTCGGCGTGGACGCCGAACGCCCGAAGCGCGGCCCGGCGGCGGTCGACCAGGAACAGGCGGCGGCGTTCGACGCCGAGGTCGCCGCGGTCGCACCCGATGCCGCGACAGACGGCTTCGGTGCGCAGCAGCAGTGGAAGCCCGGTGACGGCCCCTCGCAGGTGGCTCGCTGGGCGGTGGCGAGCGTGGCGAAGTACGGCCGCATCGGGATCATCGGGGTGTACGGACCGACGGCCGAGCACTACCCGATCGGCGAGGCGATGCTCAAGAACCTGACCGTGCGGATGGGGAACTGCGACCACCACTCCGTCACCCCGCCGCTGATCGACATGGTGGCCGCCGGACAGTTCGACCCGACGGCCCTGATCACCGAGCACGAGCCGATCACCGACGCGGTCGCTGCCTACCAGGCGTTCGACCGACGCGAACCCGGCTGGATCAAGGTCGAGCTCGGCACCTCCTGAACCGAACGCGACGCACCGGAACGCGCTGCGCCGGACCGCGCTGCACCGGACCGCGACGACACCGGGTGGGAATGGAACGGCCCCGCCCGGTGTCGAACTCTCCACCGACCACGAAGGAGCCCACCATGAGCCTCGACCTCCACAAGAGCACCGGCGCCGGAACCGTCACCGACGAGCGCACCTGCCTGCCGAAGCCCGTCCTGCCCAGCCTGCACGACGAGCGCACCCCGTCGTTCGGCCGCTGGCTCGGACAGATCAACCACACCGACTGACCCACCAGCGGGATCGAGGGCGCCCTCGGCCCGGGCCCTCGCCGCGCACTGCTACCGTGCACCCATGTCCTGGGGCCGGCGGTACTACGCGCTGCAAGCCGTCGGCGGAGCGGCCTGGTGGATCGCCGTCGCGACGGTGCCGTGGATCCGCACGGCGACGCTCGGCTCGCTCGACCCGGTGCTCGTCGCCGTGTTCGACGTCCCGCTGTTCGTCGTCGGCTCGGCTCTCGCCGCCGCCGGGGTCCGAGCCGCCGCGGTGGTCACGACGGTGTGGACCGCCCTGGTGCTCGTCGCCCTGAGCGTCTGGGCCACCGTGGCCGGCGAGGCCGGCTGGGGCGTGCTCGTCATGCTGGCCGCCACGGTCGGTTCGACAGTCGCCCTCGCCCTCGTCCTGCTCGGACGGGTCCCGACGGAGTGGGTGACGAGCGGTCCGCTGCGGATCCGGACCGCTGATGCCGCGGCCCCGCGCTCCCGGCACGTCACCGCGACCGTGCTGCAGATCGTCGTCTTCTGGGGCCTGTTCCTCGGGGTGCTCCCCCTGGTCATCGCGTTCGCGGAGCACCGCTGGGGCCTGCACCCGCAGCTGCCGACACCCTTCGTCACCGCCCTCACCGTCGTCGGTGTGGTCGTGCTCCTGCTGGCCAGCGCGCTCGGCATCGCGTCGGCGGCGGCGATGTCGACGAAGGGCGAGGGCACGCCGCTGCCCTCGGCCACCGCGAACCGCCTGGTGGTCGCCGGGCCGTACCGGTCGGTACGGAACCCGATGGCACTCGCCGGCATCACCCAGGGCGTCGCCGTCGGCCTGCTGCTGTCGTCGTGGCTGGTCGTCGTCTACGCGATCGCCGGTTCCGTGGTCTGGAACTGCATCGTCCGCCCGCTCGAGGAATCCGACCTGGCGGAACGGTTCGGCGACGACTTCCGCCGCTACGCCGAGCAGGTCCGGTGCTGGGTGCCGCGGTGGCCGGTGCCGGCACGCGTGGGTTCGGTGCCGCTCAGCTCGTCGCGCCGCTGATGTTGACCAGCCACGACACCCCGTGGCGATCGGTCAGCATGCCGAATG
Source organism: Curtobacterium sp. MCBA15_005 (assembly GCF_001864855.1). Classification (NCBI taxonomy): domain Bacteria; kingdom Bacillati; phylum Actinomycetota; class Actinomycetes; order Micrococcales; family Microbacteriaceae; genus Curtobacterium; species Curtobacterium sp. MCBA15_005. The sequence continues at coordinate 55,102 of NZ_MJGL01000003.1, read as the reverse complement.
TGTCGCCCCAGGGCGCGGTGGTGAGTGGTTCGACGATCGTGGCGCCCTGGGCGAGGCCGTTCCACCACCGTGTCAGCAGTTCGTGGTCGTCGCCGCTGAGCGAGAGCGAGATGCTGCTCTCCGCCGGTGTCGGCATGCCGGACGGCGCGTCCGAGGCCATCAGGAGCAGGCCCTGGTCGCCGTCGAGCTGCCCGTGCATCACCTTGTCGGCGTCGGCGGGGTCCTGGCTCATGCCGGCTTCACCGAACGTGCCGATGGTGAGCGTGCCACCGAAGACCGAGTGGTAGAACTCGAGCGCTTCGCGGGCGCCGCTCCGGAACCCGAGGTAGGGGTTGAGGCGAACGGTCATGACGGTCTCCCTCGTCCTGCGCGGGCGCCGTCGCCCGCGTCGTGATCATGCTGGCAGAGTGCGCGTCCCCGCGGAAGGAGACGCCGTCGTCTTCGTCCGGCGCCGCCAGGTCGTCGAGACGCCTCCACATCCGGCGGCGTCTCGACGGCGGGGCGGCGTCACAGCAGCACGCCGGCGTCTTCGAAGCAGCACCAACGCCGGACGGGAGGCGCGTGGCGGCGCCGCCACGCGCCTCCAGGCCGTCAGGCGGTGGGGTCCACTACCGGCGGCCGCGCGGACGGGGTGAGCTCACGGATCCGCTTGGCGGGGACGCCGGCGTAGACGCCGTGCGCCGCCAGGCGGCCGACGACCACGGCGCCGGCGGCGACCACGACGTCGTGCTCGATGTGGGCGCCGGGCAGGATCGTGGCGCGGCCACCGATCCAGACGTGCTCCTCGACGACCACCGGGCGGCCGGTCGCGACGTCGCTCCAGCGGCCCTCGGCGTCGATCTCGTGGTGGCTCGTCATGATGAGCACCTGCATCCCGATCGCGGTGTTCGCGCCGATCGTCACGGGGGCCACGGGGGCCACGGCCTCGACCGTCACGTTCCGGTTGCAGAAGACGCCCCGGCCGATGGTGAGGTGCTTCGGGTCGCCCGTCAGCGAGAACCCGGATTCTTGCGGGCCCGCGCGGCTGCTCGGCTACGCGCGGGCGCCGTCGCGCGCGGTGGACGCCGTCTGCCGGGGCAGCTCGCCGAACTCCTCGCGGTAGCTCCCAGCGAACCGGCCGAGGTGGGCGAACCCGGTGGCCCGGGCGATCTCGGCGATGCTCCGCCCGTCGCCCGACTCGAGCTGTTCGCGGGCGAGCAGCAGCCGGATGCGGCGCAGGTACATGGTCGGGGTGATGCCGTGGTGCCGCTGGAACGCCGCCTGCACGCCGCGCACGCTCAGGCCGGCGGCCTCGGCGACGTCGTCGACAGTGATCGGCTCGGTGGCGTGCTCGAGCAGGAAGGTCTCGGCACGGGCGAAGCGGGCGGTGGAGGCCATCGCCGGCTCGTGCTGCCCGACCGGCCAGTGCGGGATCGCGGTGAGCAGACCACCGGCGGCGAACCGGGCGAGCTCCCGCTCGCGTTCGATCGGCACGGCGTCCGGTCCGGCCAGCACCTCTTGTGCAACGGACCGCACCATGAGCCACCAGGCAGCGAGCGGGGCGCCCTCGGGGACGTGCCGCGGACGGAACTCGATGGGACCGGGGGCCCAGTCCCCGCGCTCGGCGGCGACCTGCTCGACGATCGAGCGGTCGATGCGCAGGACGTCCTTGTTGCAGGCGATCCAGCGGAAGCGCTGGGGACCCTGACGGAAGAGCGTCGGGCGGCCGGTCTTCACGGTGTTCTCGTCGAGCTGGGCGACCCCGGACTTCATCCAGAAGATCATCATCGCGTCGCCCGGCTCGATCGTGCCGCTGAGGACCCCGGTGCACCGGGTCGACTCGAGCGACAGCAGTGCCGTGCCGCGCACGCGCTCCTCGAACACGAACTCGGCGTCCGTCGGTTCGACCGACAGCCCGTGGGTGATGTGCGTCCGGGCCATCGCCTCGGCCGCGACCGACGGCTCGGCGGTCTGGATCTCCCGCAGCAGGCGGTGCATGGTCTCGGGCACGTGATGATCCTGACGACAAGTCGGCGTCGGCGCAACGAGCGACGCGCCGTGTTCCTGTACGACGGCCAGCCGACGGCCTGTTGGCTGTGCAGATGGAGACCCGGACATGAAGCAGATCCAGTACGACCGCTCGACGATCCTGACGAGCGACGACGTGGCCGACGCCGTGATCGAGTACGCCGCGGCCCTGGCCGGTGGCAACCGGGCGGACACCGTCGCGATCCCCGCCGTGGCCGCCGACGGCACCATGACGACCACCAAGGTCCTCATCGGTCCGTCGAGTCAGCTCGTGGTCGAGGACGCCGAGGAGGACGAACTCGAGCGCGAGGACACGGGCTTCGTGGAACGGCTGCGCGCCGCCGCGCTGACGTTCGAGCACGACGAGGTGATCCACGCGGACACCCGGTCGGACCTGACCGAGGGGCCGGTGGCGTAGGGGCGCCCCTGCAGAGCGCCAGCGGGGCGTCCGCTCAGCGCCCGAAGTCCGGCGGCGACGCGTTGGTGTCGACGGCGAGCACGGCCTCGGTGCGCCGACCGAGCTCGAGCAGGAACGCCTCGCCCTCGGGTTCGAGGTCGTCGTCCGGAGCCGGCTCGAGGGCGACCGGGATCGCCGGGGCCAGGAGCACCTCGATCGTGCTCGCCACCCCGAAGTCGTCGGCCGTCGGGATCGACACGACGTCGCTCAGCCGACTCTGGTGCAGTGCTGCGGCGTACCGGATCACCGCATCGGCGATCGTGTCGCTCGTCAGGACACGGACGGTACCCGCGTAGTTCACGTACTTCAACGTTGCTCCCTGGTGAAGAGGAGCATCCGTCGCGGTGACGGTTCCCTGATCCGCTGCCACGGTAGGCCGCCGTCGTGCCGGGTACACATCTTCGAGCGCGGAACGGGGTACGCCGTGACCCTGGACGGGCGTCCAGTGGCGCCCGCCCAGCATCGGGGACGTCCAGGGAAACCGACCACAGGGAGAGACATGACCGAGCAGCAGCAGCCCCCGGGGAGCGACCAGGGACTCACGCCGAAGGCCGACCACGGCGAGGAGTCGTACCGCGGCTCCGGCAAGCTCACCGGCAAGCGTGCCGTCATCACCGGTGGGGACAGCGGCATCGGGAAGGCCGTCGCGATCGCGTTCGCGCGCGAGGGTGCTGACGTCCTGATCAGCTACCTGCCGGAAGAAGAGGACGACGCCCAGGACACGAAGCGCTGGATCGAGGAAGCCGGTCGGAAGGCCGTGCTGTTCCCCGGCGACGTGAGCGACCCCGCCTACTGCCGATCGGTCATCGACCAGGCGGTCTCGGAGCTCGGCGGCCTCGACGTCCTCGTGAACAACGCCGCCTACCAGATGACCCACGAGACGATCGAGGAGATCAGCGACGAGGAGTGGGACCACACCCTCGCGACGAACCTCAGCGCCTACTTCCACCTCGTCAAGGCCGCGCTGCCGCACCTCGGCCCGGGGTCGTCGATCATCGGCTCGAGTTCGGTGAACTCCGACAACCCGAAGCCGAACCTGGCGCCCTACGACGTCACCAAGGCGGGCGTCGCGAACCTGTCCGCCGCGCTCGCGCAGCTGCTCGGCGACCGCGGCATCCGCGTGAACAGCGTCGCACCCGGTCCGATCTGGACGCCGCTGATCCCGTCGACGATGCCGCCGGAGCAGGTCGAGCAGTTCGGCAAGCAGTCGCCGCTCGGCCGTCCCGGCCAGCCGGCCGAGCTCGCACCCGTCTACGTGCTGCTCGCCAGTGACGACGGCAGCTACGTCTCCGGCGCGCGGGTCGCCGTCACCGGCGGCACCCCGATCCTGTGACGGGACGCCGGTCCGGCAACGGGACCAGGTGACGGACGGGAGGCCCGGGGCACGACGTGCGCCGGGCCTCCCGTCCGTCGTCGGGGGACGCTCCTGGCTGGGTCGCCGCTCACCACGCTCGGCCTACGTTCAGGGCCATGTCCACGCGAGCGAAGACCGTCACGGCGCTGTTCGGCGCCGCCACCGTAGCCCTCCTGCTCACCGCCTGCGACCCCGGCGGAGCGCAGAACATCAACCCCGTCGGCAAGGTCCCCGGTTCCGAGGAGAAGTCCCAGTCGGCCCAGTGCGACGTGGCCGCCAGCGCCGCCGTCGACATGATCGACAAGGCGGTCGGGTCGCACGACACCACCGAGTTCGCGAACATCCAGAAGGGTGACGGCGGCTGGTACCTCGGTGCAGCGATCGTCCCCGCGGACAGCAACGACTCGAACGACGACGAGGTCACCATCTGGGCGACCACCGCCGACCCCACGGCCGACGACTTCGACGGCCCGCTGTACGCCGTGAACGACGTCGCCAAGCAGGCGGTCGCCGACGAGACCACCACGACCTCGGACGCGCCGACGCCGTTCGCCGACGACTCGAAGGCCGCCCAGCAGGTCGAGAGCTGTGTCGTCGAGGCGTCCGACCGCTAGTCGTCGGACACCGTGTCGTGGCCGATCAGTCCTTGGGCTGGTCGGCCACTTCCACGTCCACGTGGTAGTCGTCGCCGCCGTCGGTGCTGATCGTCGACACCGAGTCGTAGACCACGTCGTAGCCCGCCGTGTTCACGTAGCAGTGCACCTCGGCGCCGTCCTCGATCGTGATGACGTCCGCACCACAGTCGACCTCGGGCGTCGCATCCGAGACGTCGGCCAACGCGTCGACGACGACGCGTTCGAAGGCGTCCGGTGTGACGGTCCGTGACGCCGCTCGCCCCGAGATCGGGGACCGGCGGTTCCTCGACGATAGCGGGAAGGTGCGAGGACGTCTGCCACGAGTTCGGGTCAGGAGCAGACGTCCTCGCGCTACGACGCCGTCGGGTTCGACGCGGTGGTCATGACGAGGCCAGCCCGGGAACAGGGTGTCGGGCACCCGCCGGTAGGGTCCGGCGGGGTAGCTTCCCGAGACTGTACGACGACCACGGCTCAGACGTGTACAGAATCCGCCGGAACCGGTGTGGCTGGAACGCTTCGTGGCGTGGTTCCGAGAATGCTGCGTGGCCCAGCCGCCCTGTCGGCGTGGCCGGTCGGGTCAGGGCTGGCTGTGCTCGGCGTTTGCCTGGTCGTGGGTATCGGGGTGGTCACTCATCATGCGGAGCACGGGCCATGAGCCGCTGCGGGCGAAGACGACGAGCAGGAACGCCGCGACGAGCAGGAACACGATGTTGAGCCAGGTGGTGGAGTTCCAGCTGATCGAGGTCGTCACGATGGTGAGGTGCCGGTTCGTGGGGATGAGGTGCAGCGGGGTGAGGAGCAGTTCGACGGCGTAGCCGGCGAGGACCATGGCGCCGGAGAAGATCCATGTGCTGCGGAGGGCTGCTTTCCAGCCGTGGTACTTCCGGTAGATGATGATGATCAGGTCGGCGAAGATGAAGCTGATCACACCGCCGAGGCTGATCCCACCGTTCCAGAGGACCGCTGCGAGGGGGACGTTGCCGACGGAGCAGGGCGCCGGCGATGAGGAGGCCGATGACGATGTCGCGGATGACGGATGCCCAGTCCATGACGAAGTCCTGCGACACGCTCGTGAGCCCGGGCCTCGAGAACAGTCGCCGCCAGAAGCCCTGGTCGCGCTGCATGGACATGTCCATGGCTGCGTGGCCCTCCATCGCGCCGGCGAGGCCCTTGTCGGCCTGTTCGCGTGCGGCGTCGACGATCTTCCCGCGCATCCTGAGCCGGAACCCGAGGGCGATGAGGACGATCATCAGCGGTCCGCCGACGAACTCCGCTGCGGTGAACTGCCAGCCAATGACGAACGCGAGGATCAGGCCGAGCTCGACGACGAGGTTCGTGGAGGCGACCTCGAACGCCATGGCCGACGACAGGCTCGCGCCCTTGCGGAAGAGCGCCCGTGCGAGGGCGACGGCGGCGTAGGAGCAGGAGGAGGACAGTGCGCCCAGGCCCCTTGCGACGCTGATCGCTCGGGAGGAGTCGTCGCGCATGAGCTTGGTGATGTGGTCGGTGCGGACGACGGCTTGGATGATGCCGGAGAGGGTGAAGCCGAGGATGAGCGGCCAGAGGATCTCCCACCTCATCGAGCCGGCTGCTACCAGGGTGGTCCCGAACGGGGAAGAACCGGTCTCGGGCCGAGGCGGGCTACGTTGCCCGCCTCGACCCGCGACTGGTGTCACTTGGACGCGAGCATGTCCTGCATCTGCGTGATCTGCTCGGTCTGGCTCGACACGATTGACTTCGCCATCGCGACCGCGTCGGTGTTCTTGCCCTTGTCGACTTCGCTCCTGGCCATGTCGACGGCGCCCTCGTGGTGCTGGACCATCTGCTGCAGGAACAGCTTCCCGGCGTTCTTCGCGGATGCCTGGTCGAGGTCGGTCATGTCGGAATCGGACATCATCCCGGACATGGAGTGCCCCGACCCAGGGTGCTCCGACTCCGTGGGCTCGCCCCAGCCCTGCAGCCAGCTGGTGAGCTGAGTGATCTCCGGACCCTGCTCGGCCTTGATCTGCTTCGCCAGGGTGACGACGTCGGGGTCGACACCGTCGCCCTTCGCGAGGAGCACGTCGCTCATCTCGACGGCCTGCTCGTGGTGCGGCAGCATCATCTGCGCGAACATCACGTCCTGGTCGTTGTGCGCCGACGCGGCCGAGCTCGACGAGGCGGACGAGCCCGCGTCGGAGCTGCTGTTGTTGGTGGAGCAGCTCGCGAGGGTCAGGCCGAGGATGAGCGAGGCGGCGATCGCGAGGGTGCGCGTGGTCGTGGTGGTGTGCATGGAAGGTCCGTTCCCGTGGATGCGTCAGTTGGTCCGGGCAGGCGGGTGCCTCCCGGTTCTGGGCAGCGGGAGCCGCCCTGCGGCGGTGTGGTCCCGCAGGGGGCGGATCAGATGCGGATGATCTGCAGTGCCGTCAGTGACGGTGGTTTCGGTGCTGCGATGTGGCGCGGCAGCCGGTCAGCCAGCGCAAGCAGTCGCGACAGCAGTGCGAGGACGCCGCCGGGCCGTGCGCGCAGTAGCGCCCATGCGAACAGGGCGATCGTCAGCGCGCACGCCATCCCCATCAGCGAGCACATCAGCGCGCACAGGCCGCTGTCGCAGCCGGCGTCGGTGAGGACCGTCAGCACCGCGGCCGCGGGAGCGGCATGCTCCCCGTGGCGGTTTCCGACGGCCTGGACGTGCTCAGTGGTGGCGGCGGGAGCTGCCATCGGGTGCTCGTGGCCGGCGGTGTGGCCGGCCATCGTGTGCATCAGGACCGTGAACCCGACCAGCAGCAGCAACGCCAGCGTCGCCGTGACCTGCAACAGCAGCCGGCGACGCGGGGAGGCGGTGGCGGTGAGCATCGATTCTTCGATCAGGACGAGGGGTGGCGGATCGTCGGGCTGCAGCGGAAGCACGTTCCGTTGCGAGGTCGACCGAATGGAACTGTACCCCCTGGGGGTATGCGCTGTCTCTGGCGGCTGGCCGATCGATCAGCACAGGGGCCGAGGATTCTTCTGGCGTGGTGCGTGGTGCGTGGTGCGTGATGGTGGGTGCATACTGGTGGTGTCTTCGGACCCGGTAGTGGGGCTTGCCGGACCCAACCTCGACATCTGTCGACAACAGTCCCTATCTCAGCATGGTGCGCGTCAGCGTGCCCGAGATAGGGAGATGACATGGGTGAGGCAGAATCCGCCCGCACGATTGTTGCCGGTGTGCAGTCCGGGCAGGTAGAGGGCGTTGTCGGCGTTGCCACGCTGATCGCGAAGCTTTTCGGTGCGTCGGTGGTGTGTGTAGCGGTGGATCCGGCGCTGCTGAGCGCGGGAGCTCGTCGGGACGGTTCGGAGATCATCGAACCGATCGATCCGGACACGGCGGACACCGAACCGCAGCAGCTGCCCGACCGCGACGTCGCCGTCATCCACGATCTCGCTGCAGCGCGGTCTGTTCGAGTGGAGATCCTCATCCGGGTCGGGGATCCGAGCCGGGCGTTGGCTGCGGTGGCGGAGCAGCGTGACGCGGTGATGATCGTCGTCGGGTCGCAGACGGGCCGACGGCGGGTTGCGGAGTTCTTCAACGCATCCGTCGCCGCCCGCTTGACGCACCAGCAGCACCGTCCCGTCGTGGTCGTTCCACACGCTCCGGTCGGGTTCGAGAGCGCCCTGCCGTGGGATGCATCGTGACGGGCCGGCTGGTGCTGCTGCGCCACGGGGAGAGCACCGCGAACCGGGCCGGCACCTTCACCGGCCTCCGCGACGAACCATTGACCGTCGAGGGTGAACGGCAGGCCGTGACCGCGGGGCGGCTCCTGAAGGCGGCAGGCATCTTGCCGGACCGGGTGCTCACGTCGACGTTGCAGCGCACCGTGCGCACCGCGGAAGTGGTCCTCGACACCCTCGGCATCGTCATCCCGATGGAAACGGTCTGGCAGCTCAACGAACGCAACTACGGCGCACTCACCGGGATGACGAAGACCGATGCCCGCCGAACGCTCGGCGACGACGAGTACACCCGGCTCCGCAGGTCCCGGAACGGCGCACCACCGGCAATGAGCCTGCATGCGTGGACGGCGCTGCGGTCGAGTTCCGCGCTGCGCGACCTGCCAGACGCTGCCCTCCGGCGCACCGAGGCCCTCTCCGATGTCATCGAACGGGTCCGACCCGTGCTGCAGAACCGGCTCGTACCGATGGTGCGGACGGGTCGGAGCGTCCTCGTCGTCGCGCACGGCAACTCGCTCCGCGCCGTGTGCGCGTGCATCGACGACCTCACAGACCTGGAACTGCACGCACTGAACCTGCCCACCGGTCAGCCGCTGCAGTACCAGCTCACGCCGACGGGTGCCCTCGCCCCACGGGGTGGGACGTACCTGGATCCGGCAGCAGCGCAGCACGCCGCGGCGCTGGTCGCAGCAGAAGGCGGATCATGAACACCCGAACGGACATCCCAATGCTCGACGATCAGCGCCCCTCCGACCCGGATGTGGACGTCTCCGATCCCGCAGCGAGCATGCGGCCCGTGCACCTGCGGTGGCGGTACGTCGGCCTCGTCGCGGCCGGTGGCACGGTCGGCACACTCCTGCGCGACGTGATCAGCGCGCTGCTCCCAGCAGACGGCGGGGTGAGCTGGTCGATCTTCTGGATCAACATCAGCGGAGCGGTGCTGCTCGGGGTGCTCCTGGAAGCGTTGGCGCATCGCGGTCCCGACGCGGGCCGCCGGCGTGTCCTGCGTCTGCTGCTCGGCACGGGAGTACTCGGCGGCTTCACCACCTACAGCACCCTCGCCGAGTCCACCGCCGCACTGTTCATCACCGGCCACGGTCTCGCCGGCACCGGGTATGCGCTCCTGACCGTCATGGCCGGTGCGATCGCGACCGCGGTCGGACTGGTGGTCGCCGGCTGGTTCCGCCCCCGGACAGTGTCCGCATGAACGCCGTCATCCTCCTCGCGGTCGCCGCCGGTGGCGGCGTCGGCGCTGCCGGCCGGTTCCTCCTCGACGGGCTGATCAACACCGGCCGGGAGTTCCGGCTCCCCGTCGGCACGTTGACGATCAACATCACCGGGTCCCTGCTGCTCGGGCTCATCGTCGGCGCAGCCAGTCACCTCGGCGCAGCCCCTGTGGCGGTGCTCGGCACCGGGGTGATGGGCGGCTACACCACGTTCAGTACCGCCAGCTTCGAAACGGTCCGCCTCGCCCGCAGCGGCCGGATCACCGCCGCAGCCGTCAACGGTCTCGGGATGCTCGTCCTCTCGGTCGCGGCAGCCATCGCCGGCATCCTCCTCGGCGGTCTGCTGTGACCGCCACCCCACATCCTGGAACGGGCCTTCCCATGCTGTTCGACGTCACGATCGAGGTTCCCCGCGGCAGCGGCAACAAGTACGAAGTCGATCACACCACCGGCCGGATCCGGCTCGACCGGGCCGTGTTCACCAGCATGGTGTTCCCCCAGGACTACGGCTCCATCGATGACACGCTCGGCGATGACGGCGACCCCCTCGACGCGCTCGTGCTGCTGCCCCGACCGACGTTCCCGGGCGTCGTCATCACGGTCCGGCCGGTCGGGATGCTCCGCATGGTCGACGAGAACGGCGGCGACGACAAGATCCTCGCCGTCCCCGCCGGCGACGACCGGTTCGAAGACCTGCAGGACATCAGCGACGTCCCGGAGCACACCCTCATCGAGATCGAGCACTTCTTCTCCCACTACAAGGAGATCGAACACGGCAAGCACGTCACCACCAACGGGTGGGCCAACCGTCCTGCTGCCGAAGCCGTCATCCGCACCGCACAGGAAGCCCACACCCGACACCCGTGATCCACGGGCCCCTCGACCGCCGCGGGGAGGCACTGGCGCTGAGTGATCGCCAGCAGGTCGTCCCCTCCGCCTCCCCGCGGCTTTCCCTTCCAACCGCACGATGACGACGCATGACCCCACCAGAAGGAGCGTCACCATGAACGACTACATCAGCGGCATCCACCACCACGGAGCCCACCAGGGCGAGTACGTCACCCACCACGACCACCCCGTCACCATCGACACCGTCCACGGCACCCGCATCCTCGACTCCCGCGGCTACCCGACTGTCCGCGTCCTGCTCGAACTCGACGACGGCCGCACCGTCACCGGCGACGCCCCCGCGGGCGCATCCACCGGCGCCCATGAAGCGATCGAGCTCCGCGACGGCGGAACAGCGTTCGGCGGCCGCGACATCACCGAGGCGCTCCACCTGATCAACACCGACATTGCGGGCCTCCTCACCGGGCGATCGTGGTCCGCAATCGGACAGGTCGACGCCGCCCTCGCCGAACTCGACGGCACCCCCGGGTACCGCCGACTCGGCGCGAACAGCGTCGTCGCAACCTCCATCGCCGCATCCCGGGCGCTCGCACACGCCGCGAGCCTCCCGCTCTGGCAGTGGATCGCCGAGATCACCGGCTCGACGCCGCGGATGCCGGTCCCGCACTTCAACGTTCTCAACGGCGGCGCGCACGCAGCGAACAAGCTCGACTTCCAGGAGTTCATGATCGCCCCCGTCAACGCCTCGTCGATGGCCGACGCTGTCCGCATCGGCGCGGACGTGTACCACGCCCTCGCGGGCCTGGTGCGGGACCGGTTCGGTAGCCTCGGCCTCGGCGACGAGGGCGGCTTCGCACCATCGATCGCTGCACCCGAGGAAGCGCTCGACCTGCTGGTCACCGCGATCCGCGCCGCAGGCTACGAGCCGGGCGTCGACCAGGTGGCGATCGCCCTCGATCCGGCCGCGAACGAGTTCTCCCTCGGAGACGGCTCGTACCGGATGCTCGACGACAGCCTCGACCGGGACGGGCTGGTCGACTACTACCGGCAGCTCATCGACACGTACCCGATCCGCAGCATCGAAGACGGGTGCGCTGAGGATGACCATGACGGGTTCCGCCGCATGCAGGCGGCGCTCGGTGACCGGATCCAGATCGTCGGCGACGACCTCTACGTCACCGACCCCCAACGCATCCGCGACGGCGGCGAGCAACACCTGACGAACGCGGCACTGATCAAGCCGAACCAGATCGGCACCGTCTCCCAGACCCTGGGCGCGATCGCCACCGCCACCAGCATCGGGATGGCCAGCATGGTGTCGCACCGTTCCGGGGAGACCACGGACACGTTCATCGCCGACCTCGTCGTCGGGACCGGCACTGGGCAGATCAAGTCCGGCGCACCCGCCCGCGGCGAACGGGTCGCGAAGTACAACCGGCTCACCGAGATCGCCGAGCAGCACCCGGATCTGCCCTACGGACTGATCTGACCACCGGCACTCGAGCTGCGAGCGGTGTCCAAGAACGCCGTGACAGCAGGCCCGGGGTGGCCCGACCAGATCGCACGCAGCAACCGGATCAGCGGCGGGCCGAGCAGCGGCACGCGGACGAGGCCACCGTCGGCGAGGTCCCTGCCGACGGTGCGGAGACTCATCACCGCCGGAGCGATGCCCGCTCGAGCGTTGGCGCGGATGATTCCCGTCGTCTCCAGTACCGCCGCTGGCGGAACGAGGGTGCGGCCCGCATCGTCGAGCCACGCCTCGACCGTGGCGCGGGTGCCGGACCCTTCCTCACGGAGCAGGAGCGGCGTCTCCGCGAGGTCATCCGCGGTGATGCTCGAAGCCCGCGCCCACGGATGGTGCGGAGCGACGACAACCACGAGTTCGTCCTCGTCGACCACCAGAGAGGAGAGCTCAGGGGGCGCAGCAGGGGTCTCCGTGAATCCGACGTCGGCAGCGCCGGAGCGAACAAGGTCGATCACAGTGGTGGAGTTGCCCGCGATCAACCGGACCGACGCATCGGGCGCGGCAGCACGGTGGGTGAGCAACCATCCAGGCAGCAAGAGTTCGGCGATCGTCTGCGACGCTGCGACCACGAGGGATCCCGCCGGTTCTCGAAGCGCGACAAGTCCTGCTTCGAGCCGCTGCGACGCCTCCAACACCGGAACGGCCAGACCGAGCACCACCCGGCCGGCGTCGGTCAAGGCTGTCCCGGATGCCCTCCGGTGCGCCAGCGGCTGACCGATCGCCTGCTCCGCGGCACGCAGTCGCGCAGACACCGCCTGCTGTGTCACCCCCAACACTTCGGCCGCGCGGGTCAACGAACCGGTCTCCGCGACGCGGACGAGGACCTCGAGAGTGTCGAGGTCCAGGGTTCGGTCGGTCAGCCGTCGCAGTGCCACAAGCGAACATTGTGCCCCGCCAACGAGTTCGCCGTTCCCGAACCACGGGAAACACGCGCACGCTGGGTGCATGTCCGCGCACCTCGTCCATGCACCCGCACCCGCACGTTCCGAGCACGGTGTGCAAGAACGGCGGTTGTTCCGGGAGCTGGAGCGGCCCGGGCTGATCGTGTCGAACCTGACCCCGAACTGGTTCGCATCGATCATGGGGACCGGGATCGTCGCCGTCGCGGCTGCGTCGTTGCCGCTGCAGTTCCCAGGTCTGCGCACTGCGGCGACGGTCGTCTGGGCGATTGCCGCGGTCCTGCTCGTCGCCCTCACCGTCGCGACGGTGCTGCACTGGGTGCGCTACCGGAGCACCGCAGCGAAGCACCACCTGCACCCGGTCATCTCCCACTTCTACGGGGCACCGCCGATGGCGTTCCTCACCGTTGGTGCCGGAACGATCCTGCTCGGCAAGGACTGGATCGGCCTCCCGGCTGCCGTCACCGTCGACTGGGTCCTCTGGAGCATCGGCACCATCGGAGGACTGCTCACGGCAGTGCTCGTGCCGTACCTGGCGTTCACCCGCCACGAGAACGCGCCCGACTCCGCGTTCGGCGGTTGGCTGATGCCGATCGTCCCGCCGATGGTGTCCGCCTCCACCGGTGCGCTCCTGCTGCCGTACGCCGCCGCCGGGCAGGCGCGGGAGACGCTGCTGTGGTCCTGCTACGGCTTCTTCGGCCTCAGCCTCATCACGTCGCTGGTCGTGATCACGCTGATCTGGAACCGTCTCGCGCAGCACAAGGTCGGCGCCGCGGGCATGGTCCCGACGCTGTGGATCGTCCTCGGGCCGGTCGGACAGTCGATCACCGCCGTGAACCTCCTCGCATCGAACGCCCCCACCGTTGTCGATGCGAGTACCGCGCATGCCCTGCTGGTCGTGGCGCTGGTGTACGGGTTCGCGATGCTCGGCTTCGCGCTGCTGTGGACCGTCATCGCCCTCGCGATCACCATCCGCACTGCCCGAGAGCACTTGCCGTTCAGTCTGACCTGGTGGTCCTTCACGTTCCCCGTCGGGACCTGCGTCACCGGCCTGAACGGCCTGGCCCTGCACTCCGGACTCACCGGCGTCGCCGTCCTCGCAGTTGTCTACTACGTCGGCCTCGTCGCCGCGTGGATCACCGTTGCCGTCCGCACCTTCCACGGCTCCGTCATCCGAGGCACCCTCCTGGCACCACCACAGCCGGCGTGAGCACCGCCGAGGAGCTCGCGGACGAGCTCGCGGACGTTCGATCGCTGGACGCCCTCGCCGAGACATGGCGCACCGCACCGGACGGCTCGCGACGGTTCGTCCCGAGCTTCGACCCACGATCCGGCGGCACATCGAGCCGCGTGCTGGTCCTCATGCAGTCGCCCGGCCCGCAGACCATTGCCGCCGGGCACGCGGCGGTCTGCAGCGAGGACAACCCGGGCCCGACCGCGGCCGCGTTCCGCGCAGCCCGCATCGAGTCCGGACTCGCACGCAACGAGTACCTCCGCTGGAACCTCATCCCCTGGGAAGCCCCAGGCCGCGTACGACCTGCGGACATCGACGAGGGGCGACGCGCCCTCGGAGCGTTGCTCGAGGTGCTCCCCGTGCTCGACGCCATCGTCACGTACGGGACCGTTGCCCTCGACGGAGTCATGCAGCATCTCACCCTGGACGAGCACCCCAGACTCGTACCCGTCATCGCGGCGCCACACCCCTCTCCCGCCAACGGCCGCCACCGCGCGGAACAACATCGACGTTCCGTGCAAGCACTCCGGCTTGCCGCACTGGAGCGACCGGCGTAGCGACTACGAACGATTCCGCTACAACTGTCCGAACCGACGCTCCTCGACCCTGACGACTTCACCGACGCCGTCATCGAAGCCGCCCGCAGCACTCTTGTCATCGGCGTCAGCCAACAAGCCGAGGAACGATGCCAGAACCGGACCATGAGGCGCTGCCGCTGCCAGGAACCGGACGTGTTTCGTCTGTCCGCCACCGTCGCCCGACTGAGCGTGCGCTCGACGATTCGTGAAGGCCCCCTCAGCAGCACGGCGGTTCACTAGACGATCGTCTTCTGAACGCCTACGGTTCCCAGCACCCCGTCCCGCTCCCGAACCGTGAGAGACCGCATGCGCAGCCCCCGCAAGACCACCGTGCTCGAGACCGGCCGCTGACGTGGCAGCGGCGAAGGCGACCGTCCTGCTCGTGAGCGACTTCCCCCTGTCGGCGATGCGTGGTGAGCGCGCCGCGCTGGTCGAGCAGGCGAAGGCCTTCGCCGAGTCCGGTCACGTCGTCTGGGTGGCGACTCCGCGGTCGAGCGAGACCGCGGAGCTGCGGAAGCACGGCGTCCGCCTGTTCGAGGTCGAACCGTCGATCAGCGCCCCGGAGAGCGACCTGCCGGTGGTCCGCAACTCGGTCCGCGTCCGCCGGTGCCTCGGCACGCTGATGCTCGAGGAACGGATCGATCTCGTCGTCACCCACTCGGACTTCGGCCTCGCCGCGGCGGCGCTGACCACGGCGCGCTCCCTCGAGCTGCCGACGATCCACACCGTGCACGGTTCGGCGCCGGTCCGCGGCCGGACCGCGGCGGCGATGGCGCCCCTCGCACGGCACGCGCACCGTGTGGTGACCGGCATCCGGCCCACACGGCACCGCTTCACGGGGCACCCCATGGACGACGCGCGCCGCAACATGGCCGTGGCCGTCTGCGGGGCGGCCGACGTCGTCGTCACCCCGACGACACGGCAGGCACGTGCGCTGCGCGAGGCCGGCGTCGGCCCGGTCCACGTCGTGCCCAACGCCCTCGGCCGCCGGCCGGTCGAACCGCCGCCGGCGCCGGAACTCGGCCCGCTCCGGCTCGTCTGGGCGTCGCGGTTCACCCCGGACAAGCGTCTCGACGTCCTCCTCAACGCGATCCGGCTGGTGGAGATCCGACTCGGTGCACACGCGGTGCGGGTCGACGTCGCCGGCGGGACCGTCCCCCCGACCCGCACGCCGGTGTCGGTCCGCGTCCACGGCCGCCTGTCGTCGCAGGCTGTCCACGACCTGCTGCTGTGCGGGCACGCGGCGGTGGTCTGCTCGCTCGAGCACGACGGCCAGCCGATGGCCGCGCTCGAGGCGTTCCGGGACCACCGTCCCGTCATCGTGTCCGACATCCGCCTGGCGAGCGAGTTCGGCTCCGCCGCCGTCCTGACCGACGACGAGACCGCGTTCGGGCTCGCCACGACGATCATCGAACTCGCCTCGGACCGGACGCTGCTGCGGCCGCACACCGCCGCCGCGATCGAGCACGCACGGCTGGCGACGCCGGAACGGCACACCGATCAGGTCCTCCGGCTGGTCGCCGGCAGCCGCCGGCCCTGAGTGACGGCTCCCCCGCGAGCGCGCGCCGCCCTGGACCCGCCACGCGACGGACGGGAGGCTCGGTGCGGGCCCGCCCCGTGCCTCCCGTCCGCAGGCGGTCGAGCAAGGAGAACGCCCCGATGAGGAGGGGGGATCTCATCGGGACGTTCCGTTCGTGGGGCCGCGTCAGGCGGCGAGGCGCGCAGCGAGCGCGGTGGCGCGGGCCCGGAGGTCCGCAAAGGTGGCCTCGTACGCGTCCGGCGTGCCGACGCGCGACGGGTTCGGCAGCGACCAGTGCAGGCTGTCGCCGTCGTCGATCGACTCGTGCGCGCGGTCGCAGACCGTGACGACCAGGTCGCCGTCGGAGACGAGGTCGCGGAAGGCACGCGGGACGTGGCGGCCGAGGTCCAGGCCGTGGCGTTCCCCGACGGCGACCGCCCCGGGGGCGATGGCGGCTGCGGGACGCGTCCCGCCCGACAGCGAGCCGATCTCGCTGACCTGCGCCCAGACACCCGCGGCCAGCGGGGAGCGCGCGGAGTTGCCGGTGCAGACGAACAGCACGCGGGACACCGGGCCGGGCACCGCTGCCGAACCGTGCGGGACGCCGCTCGGTTCGAGGTGCAGGTAGCTGCGGCGACCGTCGCCGTCGGAGCGGCGTCGCGTGACCAGACCGGCCTGCTCGAGGACGCGCAGGTGGTGCGCCAGGAGCGGCCCGGAGATCCCGAGGGCGGCCCGCGCCTCGCTCGGGCTGGCGTCGGACGCGGCGAGCAGGTCGACGATCGCCAGGCGGGCGACGTCGCCGAGCGCCGCGTGCTGCGCCGCACGCTGCTCGAGGTCCTGCCGCCGAGTGTTCATCGGTTCAATGTTGACTGAACCATCTGCCGTCGTCAAGATGAGCGGGTGACGACGAGCCCCGAGCCCCTGCGGTCATCCGCGGGATCGGTGTTCCTGGTGTTCCTGCGACTCGGGCTGACCTCGTTCGGCGGGCCGGTCGCACACCTCGGGTACTTCCGCGAGGCCTTCGTGGTGCGTCGCCGCTGGCTGCGGGACGACGCCTACGCCGACCTCGTCGCGCTGTGCCAGTTCCTGCCCGGACCGGCGTCGAGCCAGGTCGGGATGGCACTCGGGCTGCAGCGCGCCGGACTGCTCGGGCTCCTCGCCGCGTGGTGCGGCTTCACCCTGCCGTCCGCGGTGCTGCTCGTCGCGTTCGCCCTGCTCGTGTCCGGCACGCCCGACCTGGCCAGCGCCGGGTGGCTGCTCGGGCTGCAGGCGGCCGCTGCCGCGGTGGTGGCGCAGGCCGTGCTCGGCATGGCGCGCTCGCTCACACCGGACCGCCGTCGGGCGACCATCGCGGCAGCCGCCGCGATCGTGGTGCTGCTCGTCCCTGGCCCGGGGCCGCAGGTCGCAGTCATGGCGGCCTGCGGCGTGGTCGGCGTGCTGTGGCTCGGTCGGGTGGTCGGACCGGTCGAGGAGGTCGCAGGCACCGAGGTCGCCGTGCGGCTCCCCCGCGGGGTCGCCGTGTCGGCGCTCGTCGCGTTCGCTGCCCTGCTCGTCGCGGCACCCGTCGCCGCGAGCGGCACCGGGGCCGTGCGCCTGTTCGGGGTCTTCGCGCAGGCGGGCTCGCTCGTCTTCGGCGGCGGCCACGTCGTCCTGCCGTTGCTCGAGTCGCAGACCGTGGCCACCCACCTGGTCGACCACGCGGACTTCCTGGCCGGGTACGGCGCCGCACAGGCCGTGCCCGGGCCGCTGTTCACCTTCGCCGCCTACCTCGGGGCCGTCGCCGACGGGAGTCCGAGCGGGCTCGTCGGCGCCACGGTGGCACTCGTCGCGATCTTCCTGCCGGCGGCACTCCTGGTGGTCGGCGCGCTGCCGTTCTGGCACGTGCTCCGCGCCCTGCCGTGGGCCCGGCGCGTGCTGGCCGGTGTGAACGCGGGGGTCGTCGGGCTCCTCGCCGCGGCGCTCTGGGACCCGGTCATCACCGAGGGGGTCCGCTCGGCACCCGCACTGGCGCTCGCCGTGGCCGCCTTCATCGCCCTCACCCGCTGGTCCGCTCCCCCGTGGGCCGTCGTCCTCGGAGCCGGCCTGCTCGGCGCCGTCGTCCTCTGATCGGAGCACCCCGCATGCCCACTGTCCTGTTCGTCTGCGTCCACAACGCCGGCCGTTCCCAGATGGCCGCCGGCTTCCTGCAGCACCTGGCCGGTGGCCGTGTCGACGTCCGGAGCGCCGGCTCCGAACCGGCCGACCAGCTCAACCCCGTGGTCGTCGCGGCGATGCTCGAGGAGGGCATCGACATCCGGAGCGAGCAGCCGGCCCTGCTCAGCACCGATGCCGTCCGCGCGGCCGATGTCGTCATCACGATGGGGTGCGGGGACGCCTGCCCGGTGTTCCCGGGCAAGCGCTACGAGGACTGGGAGCTCCCCGATCCCGCGGGGCTCGACCTCGACGCCGTCCGGCCGATCCGCGACGACGTTCGCGCGCGGGTGCAGGACCTCATCGCCCGGACCGCTCCCTGACGCGGTCGAGCAGGCGGTCGACGAGCTGCTCGCGCCACGGGACCGACGACCAGACGTGGTCCGCACCCTCGACCGCGGTGAACGTCGCCCCGCTGAGCAGTTCGCCGTAGCGCCGGCCGTACTCGACCGGGACGATCTCGTCGGCGGTGCCGTGCAGCACGTCGACCGGCCCGTCGTACCCGCGGGCCTGGGCGTAGACGTCGAGTCCGTCCCGGACCTCGTCGACGAACCCGCGCCCGAGGGCGGTCCCACCGAAGTCGAACCAGCCGCGGTCACGGACGGGTGCGAGCGGCTGCCCCTGGATGGCGTCGTGCACGGCGATGTCGTCCACCACGACCCCGGCCGGCGACCACAGGGTCAGGCTCCGCACCAGGTCGGGGGCCCGGGCCGCCGCCATCGCCGACTCGACGGCGCCCAGGCTGTGGGCGACGACGTCGATCGGTGCCCCCTGGTCGGCCGAGAACGCCCGGATCATCGTGACGACCTGCTCGACCTCGTCGCCGATCGAGATGTCCGCGAACCGTCCGTCGCTCGTGCCGTGCCCGAGACGGTCGTAGGAGCGGACCGTCAGACCGGTGTCGGTCAGGACGGTCGCGGCCTGCACGAAGAGCTGGCGCGGGCCGATCGACGAGTCACCGAACCCGTGCACGAACAGCACCGCGCCGCCGGCAGCCGCGGGCGCCGACGCCGGGCGGTACTCCCACCCCCGGAGCGCCCCGCCCCGGTGCTCGAGCCGGATGCTCGTCAGGGCACGCTCCAGCGGACGTTCCGCGGTCATGCTCAGTTGCTCCGGTCGGCGAACCCGGCCGGCAGGTCGGCGGGCGCAGTGTCGACCACGGTCTCGTCGTCCTGGCCGACGAACTCGAACAGGGTGATGTGGGCGAACTCGGGGACGACGTAGATCGGGTAGGTGGGGCCGGCGTCGCGGTACTCGCGCATCCGGTCCAGGTGGTCGTTCTGGAACAGCACGGTCTTGCTTCCGTCCTCCTCGACCCAGTGCGGGAAGAAGATCGTGCCGTGCAGCACGCGCTCCCCCGGCACCACGGTCACGACGACGCTCGTGCCGGTCGGCTCGTTCCACGACACCTTGTAGACGCCGGCGGTGAGCACAACGAGGTCGACCTGCTGGTCCTTGACCCAGCGCCCGCCGACCATGCCGGAGTGGATGCGGTAGTCGATGGTGGTGGCGTTCTTGACGTACATCTCGTACTGCCAGCCATTGGCGTACGTGTAGATGAACCGGTGTCCGACGATGCCGGAGAGGTCCTGCGACGGGACGGGCTGTGCAACTGAGGTGGTGATCGTCATGCACTCATCCTGCGCCAAACATAGTTTTGTTGCAAACCTTTTTCGAGGACCTAAGCTGAGGACATGGGCAGCGAGCACGACACCGCAGGACTCCGGGACATCGCCCGGCGGCTCAGCGACCAGGTCGGCCCGTTCCGCCGCACCCTGCTGAACGCATCACGCCGTGACGGTGCGCTGCCGGAGCTGCCCGATGCCCAGATCGAGGTCCTGCGACGACTCGACGAGGCCGGGTGGCTCACGCCGACGGCGCTCGGCCGGTCCCTCGGCCTCGCCCGCTCCACGGTCAGCAACCTCGTGATCGCGATGGAACGCGGCGGGCTCGTCCACCGGCGGCTCGCCACCGGCGACGGCCGCAGCACCGAGATCGCCCTGACCGAGCTCGCGTCCGAGCGGCTCCGGGTCTACGACGCCTCGGCCGAGCACGTCCTGGTCGGCGCGCTCGAACGCCTGGGCCCGGACGGGGTCGACGCGCTGCGCGCCGCGCTGCCCGTACTCGCCGAGCTCCGTCTGGCCATCGACGAGCCCGGAGCGTAGGGATCGGCTGACAGTGCGCGTGAGCCGTCGCACAGGTCCGGCTCGTCGATCACCAGCGCGAGCGGGTCACCCTGGCAGCGCGTGCACAGGCCACCCTGGAGGCGCGCACCGCGACTGAGAAGCCGGTCACGGTCGCAGCGCGTGGCGGCTCCACGGCGCGCGTCGGCTTCCAGGGTCCGGTTCCATCGTTCTGCCGTGCAGACGACATCACTTCTCCCCATCATCGCCAAGGCGTGTGCGGTGGCAGCTCCGGTCGCCATCGCCGTGTCGCTCGTGGCCGGTCCGGCCGTGGCGGCACCCCTCCACACCTCCACCTCCGACACCACCGCGACCGCCGCGCACCACACGGTGACCCGTGCGGCGCGGACGACCTCGGGCGGCACGGCCGTCTCACGGCTCGACCGTCGCGCCGAGCAGCGCAACGAGGCCACGGTCCGGCACCTGTTCCGGTGCGCGTTCCGGTCCCCCGGGTCCGCGCAGGCCCGTGCGGCTGCCCGGACCGCCGTCGCGACCGGTGCCGTCGCCCACGGTGCGACGAGCGCCTCGGGTCCGTCCGCGTTGCTCGCCGAGTTCACCGCGGACCGCTCCCGGGTGCCCGGCGCCCACGCCGTGATCAAGCACGTCGCCGGGGACGCGGACCTGGTGGCCGTGCACTGGCAGATCACCGCGAAGCCGACGGACGAACGCACCGGTGACGCCGCCGTCGACCTGTTCCGCATGCGCGACGGGCGCATCAGCGAGTGGTGGGCACTCCGTCAGACGGTGCCGACGGGGACCCCAGCCAGCGGCAACACGAACAGCATGTTCAGCGACCTGTACCCGGCCGCGAAGCGTGACCGTCACCTGACCGAACAGCAGGAGGAGCACAACCGGGTGCTCGCCGTGACCGCGTACGACCGACTGTTCCGCGACCACGACGTGTCCGTGCTGGACGAGGAGTTCGACCCGGCGTACCTCCAGCACAACTCGGTCGCGGCGAACGGCACGGCCGCTCTCAAGCAGTTCTTCGCCGGCAGCGCCGCGCAGAGCCTGCCGAAGCAGGAGTCCGTCATCTCGCTCGCCGACGGCGACCTGGTGTGGACGTTCTCGAAGCCGGTCGGGGCGAAGGCCGACGCACCGTTCGGTGCGGCCGACCTGTTCCGGGTCGACGGCAACCTGATCCGCGAGCACTGGGACGTCGTCCCGACGAGCTGAGGCTCGGCCGAAGGAGCCGCGCGTCTCAGGACGCGGGGCTCCTTCGCGCCCGCTCCTTGATCGCGGTGATGACGGCCGTCTTCGCGTCGGCGTAGGCGTTCATGTCGTCCCAACTCCGGTCGAGCAGCTCCCGCTTCGTCCGTTCGTACAGCGCCCGGTCACCGGCGTCGGCGCGCAGGTGGTCGCGGAGGAGCAGGTAGTCGTCGACCGCCGCCGCGCCCCGCTCGTAGACGTGCACGTGGACGTCACGGGCCGGCGTCCGGACCAGGCGGTGACCCGGCTCCCGGACGCGCAGCTCGTACCCGGCGGCCAGGAGCTGGTCGAGGTAGCTGGCCTCGGCGGTGACGTCCGGGACGGCGACCACGATGTCGACGATCGGTTTCGCGGCCAGGCCGGGGACGGCCGTGGAGCCGATGTGCTCGACGACCGGGGCGTCCGTGCCGGAGCCGGGGAGGGCCTCCAGGATGCGTCGCCGGTGGTCCGCGAAGACCGCAGCCCACCCGCTGTCGGCGGGGTGCAGGGGCACGGTGACCGGTTCCGGGCCGCCGATGATCTCGACGGTCGTGACGTCCGGGCGGGTGTGGTCCTCGTCGTGGTGGTGCACCCGGACATGATCGCAGCCGGCGGTCGCGGTCGCGGTGGCTTTCGCGGTCGCGGTCGCGGTC
>NZ_MJGL01000003.1:0-32204 GCF_001864855.1 Curtobacterium sp. MCBA15_005 | reverse complement strand
CGGTCGCGGTCGCGGTCGCGTCAGAGCTTCGCGGGGAACGCCGATCCGCGACCGATGACGGTGAGGAGCGCCGCGACCGCCCCGAACACGATCATCACCACGGCGAGCACTAGCCCGTCGAAGGCAGTCAGCAGGGCTGCGCCGAACAGGCCGGCCGCGAAGATCGCGATGTTGAACGCGACCGGCAGGAACGCGCTCGCGACGTCGGCGTCCTCGCCGCCGGCGGTCGTCAGGGCGGCCTGCAGCTGCGTCGACGAACCGCCGAAGCCGATCCCCCACAGGCCCGCGGCCACCAGGACCGCGACCGGCGACGTGTGGCCGACGAGGAGCACCACGCCGGCCAGGACGAACAGGCCAACGCTGCCGTGCAGCAGGGGTCGCGGGTGCCGGTCGAGCAGGGCGCCGGTCACGACGACGCCGAGGATCGCGGCGATCCCGTAGACGAGCAGCACCAGCCCGGCGCTCAGGTCGGTGCCGGTCGCCCGCAGGTACGGCGAGATGTACGTGTAGATCGTGTCGTGTGCCACCATCCACGTCGCGATCACGGCGAGGATGACCGCGATGCCGCGGATCCGGAACACCTTCACGACGGACAGCTTCGCGGCGCTCGTCTGCCCCGGGGCATCCGGCACGAACAGCGCGATCAGCGCCAGGACCACCACGCCGACCAGGCTCAGCCCGATGAACGACGACCGCCAGCCCAGGGCGTCGCCGATGAAGGACCCGAGCGGCGTGCCCAGCGCGAACCCCACCGGCGCGCCCGTCGAGACGATCGCGAGCGACACCCCGGCGAAGCGGGCCGGGCTGATCCGCCGGGCGTAGGTGGCGAACATGCCCCAGATCGTCCCCGACATCGCGCCGGCGACGAACCGGGTGACCAGCGCGACCGCGACGTTCGGCGCGAACGCGGTCAGGGTGTTCGCGACGAGCAGCACGGCGATGGCGGCCACGATGAGCGGCTTGCGGCGGAACCCGCGGGTCAGGGCGATCGCCGGGACCGTGGCGATGACCGTCCCCATCGCGTACGCGCTGACGAACAGGCCGACCGTGCCCTCGCTCGTGCCCATCCCGTCGGCGATCGCGGGCAACAGCCCGGCCGGCATCGTCTCCATGGCGACGAGGAGGAACCCGATCGCGGCGAGCAGGGCGAGCGGGAACCAGGGCAGTCGGCCGTCGGTCGCCCGGTCGGTCGTGGGGAGGTCGGAGGTCGTCGTGGTCACGGACCGACGGTAGGGGCATCGTTGGGCGGACAGGGAGGTTCTGCAGGACCCCGTTTCGCCGGAGCCTCACTGGGCGGGTGGTGGTGGGGGTTCGATGGTGGGTGTCCACCAACTCAGGGAGCTCCGATGCACATCCACACCAGACGCCGTACCGCCGAGGGTCCGGTCGTCGCGCTGGCTCTGCTCGCGTCGGCTCCGGTCGTCGCGCTCGTGGTGGGAACGCTCGCCGGGTGCAGCGGCGTCGAGCGCGCGGAGTCGCCTGCGCCGGCAGCTGCGACGTCGACTGCGTCTGCGTCTCCTTCAGCAGCTCCCACGATCACCACCCCGACGGAGGCCGACCCCGTGCACATCACCATCGAGCTCGACGGCGAGATCCTGACCGGCCGGCTGACCGACAGCGCGACGGCGCGCGCGCTGGCCGCCCAGCTGCCGGCGACGCTGTCGTTCGGCGACTACGGTGGCCAGGAGCAGATCGCCCGGCTCCCCACGCCGCTCGACACCACCGGCGCCCCGAGCACGAGCGATGCGCCGGCGGGCACCATCGCGTACTACGCGCCGGACCAGTCGATCGTCCTGTACTACACGGACGTCGGCAGCTTCTCGGGGATCGTGCCGATCGGCACCGTCGACGACGTCGGAGCGGTGCGCGACCTGCCGTCCGGCGCCGCCACCGTCCGAGTGCGCGGCTGACGGGCGTCCGTCCCCTTCTTCGCGTCCCTTCCATCGAACAGGAACCACACACCATGACCGGAACCAGCACCTTCCTCATCACCGGCACGAGCCGCGGGATGGGCACCGACTTCGCCCGGGCAGCCCTCGACGCCGGGCACCGGGTCGTGGCGACCGGACGCGACCCCGAGCGGGTCCGCGCCGTCCTCGGCGACCACGAGCGCCTGCTCGCCGTCGCGCTCGACGTGACCGACCCGGAATCGGTCCGGGCCGCCGTCGACGCCGCGACCGAACGCTTCGGCGGCGTCGACGTCCTGGTGAACAACGCCGGGAGCTTCCAGGCCGGGTACTTCGAGGAGATCTCGGCCGAGCAGTTCCGCGCGCAGATGGAGACGAACTTCTTCGGAGCGCTCGCTGTGACGCGCGCCGTGCTCCCGGTCATGCGACGGCAGCGCTCCGGGCACGTCATCAGCATCAGCTCCACCGCGGGCATCGTCGCCGGCGCCGGTGGGAGCGCCTACTCGGCGTCGAAGTTCGCGCTCGAGGGCTGGATGGAGGCCCTGCACGACGAGGTGGCACCCTTCGGCATCCACACCACCGTGGTCGAGCCCGGCTTCTTCCGCACCGACCTGCTGGCCGAGGGCGACTCGACCTTCTGGGGCGACGTCGCGATCGACGACTACGCCCCGCTCTCGGCCGGGTCGAAGGAGTTCTTCCGCGGCATGCGGGGCAACCAGTCCGGCGACCCCGCGAAGCTCGCGCAGGTGCTGCTGACGCTGATCGCGATGCCCGAGCCGCCGCTGCGGTTCGCCGCCGGCGCGGACAGCGTGGCGGGGATCGTGCAGAAGGGACAGCAGCTCGTCGAGCAGGCGCAGGCGTTCCCCGAGCTGTCGACGACGCTCGACCTGGATGCGTGACACCTGCCCCTTGCCAACCTCGGCTACGGGTATTAGCCTTTCAGTTACTACCCGTAGCCTGAGGAGCCACGACATGCTCGAACACCTGGACACCGAGGGCGGCACGATCGCCTACGACCTCTCCGGAGCAGGCCCGCTCGTGGTCCTCGCCCACGGCATGGGCGACAGCCGGCACGCCTACCGTTTCGTCGTGCCGGAGCTCGTCGCGGCCGGCTACCGCGTGGCGAACGTCGACCTCCGCGGCTGCGGCGACTCGAGCACCGGGTGGGCCGGCTACGAGCGCGCCGACATCGCACGCGACCTCGTCGCCGTGGCCCGCCACCTCGGTGGCCCGGCTGTGGTCGTCGGGCAGTCCATCAGCGGCGGTGCGGCGACGATCGCCGCGGCGACCGCCCCGGACCTGGTCGCGGGCATCGTCGAACTGGCGCCGTTCACGCGCAAGCAGTCCGTCGACCTGGGCGGACTGCTGCGCAACCGCCGGCACCGCGCCGGCACCGTCCAGCTCGCGCGGGTCATGACGAGCGGCAGCCTGCCCGGCTGGCTCGCGTACCTCGACATCGCGGTGCCCACCAAGCCCGCCGACTGGGCGACGGAACGCAGCCGGATCGAGACGACCCTGCGGCTGCCGGAGCGGATGGCGGTCCTCCGCGCCATGACCCGCACGTCGCCCGCCGACGCCGGCGAGCAGCTGGGTGCCGTCCGGTGCCCCGTGCTCGTCGTCGAAGGCAGCGCCGATCCGGACTGGGCCGAGCCCCGCGCCGAGGGCGAGCGGATCCTCACCGACCTGCCGGACGGCCTCGGCGAACTCGCCGTGATCGACGGTGCCGGTCACTACCCCCACACCGAGACGCCGGCAGCGCTCCTCGCCCTGCTGCTGCCGTTCCTCGCCCGCACGCTGCCCGTCGCAGGTCCCGTTGCCTAGGGCGGGGCTCGACCCGGCGACCGTCACCGAGGCCGCGGCGACGCTGGCCGACGAGATCGGCCTCGCCCAGCTGAGCATGAGCGTCGTCGCCGATCGCCTCGGGGTGAAGGCACCGTCGCTGTACAAGCACGTCGACGGACTCGGCGACCTCACCCGCAGGATCGCGATCCTCGGCGCGAACGAGCTCGGTGACGCGCTCCGCGACGCCATGCAGGGGCGCAGCGGTCGGAGTGCGCTCGAGGCGGCGGTGCAGACCGTGCGCCGGAGCGTCCAGGAGCACCCGGCGCGGTACCAGGCGGCCGTCAGCGTCCGGCCGACCGGTGCTGATGACCCCCTGGCGGTCGCTCTCGGCCGCACCCTGGCGTCCTTCGCCGCGGCGCTCCGCGACTACCCGCTCGACCCGGCCGACGAGATCCACGCGCTCCGGCTGCTCCGCAGCGTCCTGCACGGGTTCGCGACGATCGAGGCGTCCGGTGGGTTCCAGATGGACACGGACGTGGATGCGAGTGCCGCGTGGATGGTCGACTTCCTGGATCGTGGCTTCCGTGCCGCGACGACACGGTGACCGCATCCACGGCGGCGCGCCCGTCGAGGCCCGTCGGGCACGACCCGCTCCGTGGCGGCCTGCGGTTCCTGGCGGAGCTCGTCGCGTGGGTGGCCGTTCCCTGGGCACTGTGGTCCCACTCGCCGGTGCTCGCGATCGCCGCCGTCCTGGTCCTCGTCGTGCCGCCGGCGGTGTTCGGGACCCCTGGCGACCGACCTGGCGGTGACCCGCCGGTCGCGGCGCCGGGAGCGGTCACGATCGCGTCCGTCCTCGCGCACCTCGTGGGGGCGGTCGCTGCGGCCTGGATCCTGTGGCCGACGGCGGTCGCGATCGTCGTCACCGTCCTGTGCGTCGCCGTCGTCGTCTCGGAACAGCCGCGGTGGCGCGCGCTGGTCGGACACGGGCACTGAGTCGTTCGTAGGCTGACGCCATGGCAGCAGCAGACGAGACCGGTCCGTTCTGGCACGGCACCGTGGCGGCCCTGCGACCCGGGGAGTTCCTCTCCCCCGGTTTCCGCTCGAACTACCGCCCCGACGTCGTGATGAACCACGTGTACTTCACGGCGACCCGCGACGGAGCCGGGCTCGCGGCCGAACTCGCGGCCGAGCTCGTACCCGGCGACCGTGAGCCGCGCGTGTACCGTGTCGAGCCGACCGGTCCCTTCGAGGACGACCCGAACGTGACCGACAAGAAGTTCCCCGGCAACCCGACCCGGTCGTACCGCAGTGCCCTCCCGCTCCGCGTGGTCGGCGAGGAGACCGGGTGGACACGGCTCACCCCGGAGGCGTTGCGCCAGTGGCGGGAACGGCTCGTCGCGCTCCCGCCCGAGGAACGCGGCGAGATCGTCAACTGACCGACGTCAGGCCGCGATCAGGTTCGGGGCGAACCGGCACCAGTAGTCCGTGATCGGCCCGTCGGACTCGCGGATGCCGACCCCGAAGGACTCGCCGCCGACGACCCACGACCCGAGCACCGGGTGGTTGTGCCCGTTCGACCCCGGGAAGTCCGGGAGCTCGTGGTACTGCTGCCACACCCGTTCGGCCCCGGTACCGGGGCGCCGGTACTCGCGACCGTTCGTCGTGACCGAACCGTCGGCTCGGTGCACCGCGATGCCGTCGCCCTCGCGCCCGAACACGGGCTTCACGACGAAGTCGCGCATGCCGTTCGGACCGTCCGCGAAGGCCGGCAGCAGGTTCGGGTGGCCCGGGAACAAGCGCCAGAGCGCGACGAGCAGCAGCTTGTTCGACAGGAACATCTTCCACGCCGGCTCGTACCAGCGGCCGAGCCGCCCGCGGTCGCTGACCAGGAAGGCGCCGAACTCCTCGTCGCCCTGCGCCCGGTCGTCTCCGGAGACGAGGTCCTCCCACGGGTACAGCTTGAAGAGGTTGCGGATCACCGGGTACTGGGTCCCCGGCTCGTCCCCGGGCAGCGTGAACACGCTCCGCGACGAACCGGCCGGCTCCTGGTCGCCGACGAACTGGCGGGCCGTCGCGTGCCAGCCGATGTCCTTCATCTCGATGCCGGTGTGCTCCCACCCGGCCTCCCCCGCCAGGTCGCGCATGTAGGCCACGGTGTCCCAGTCCTCGCCCGCCGTGTCGAGGTCGGAGTGCGCCACGAACAGTCGGCCACCGTCCTCGGCGCGCAGGGACTCGTGCAGCAGTGTCCGCCAGCGCGCCACCATCGCCTCGTGGATGCCGTTCCACTGGTCGGTCTCGGCGGAGAGTTCGCCGGTGGCGAGCCGGTCCTGCATCCAGTGCCACTGCGTGACCGATGCCTCGATCAACCCGGTCGGGGTGTCCCCGTTGTACTCGAGCATCTTGGCGGGTGAACCGTCTCCGGCGTAGGCCAGGTCGAACCGCGCGTACAGGTCGGGCTCATCGTGCTCGAGCGACCAGGCGGCGAGGTCGAACCCTGCTCGCGTCAGGCCCAGCGTGCCGAGGGCACCGGTGGCGAGGTACCGCGCGGCTTCGAGGCACATCCGGTGCAGTTCCTCGGTCTGCCGCTCGAGCGCCTCGACCTCCGGCAGCGTGAAGACGTACGCGGCGGTGTCGTTCCAGTACTCGACGGGCGTGCCGTCGTCGCGGACCGACCGCGAGTAGATCAACCCGGTCTGCTGGATCCGGCGCCGCCAGTCCGGACGCTCGGGGAACTCGATGCGCTCCATCAGCCGCCGAACCCACCGTGTCCGCCGGCTCCGCCGAAGCCGCCCTTGGTGACGGAGCTCCCACGGGACGAGACGCCGGCCTTCGCGGTCTTCCCGGCGGGCAGGGCGCTCGTGCCGCCGGAGACCGCGTCCCCCACGCCGGGGACCCTCGTGGCACGGTTGGCGAAGAGCGGCAGGAAGTACCAGCCGGCGTGCCCGCCGTGGTTGTTGCAGTCGTCGTCCGGCAGACGCTTCTCGGTCGCGTTGTCGCGGCAGATCTTCGCGTAGTCGCTGTCGACGCCGGCTCCCTCGCCGCACCCGGTCAACGACGCTGCCAGGGCTGCGACCACCCCGATGGAGACGACACGGGAAGCACGGCGACGAACACTCACGAAGGGGAACAGTACCGCTCACCACGGACCGGTGTCCGCGTCGGCACGTCGGCCAGCGCAGACGATCGTCTGGCGAACCGGTAGCGTGTGCGGTGGCGGCACCCGCCGCACACCGTCCACGAGAGGGTCGACCATGTCGCGGAGCACCGATCGGGCCCGGGTGGCACCGATCGCCCTCGCCGTCGGGGTCGCGGCGCTCGCGGTCGCCCTCGCGCTGCCCGCGCCGACCACACCGGGACCCGAGGCGCTCGGGGTGGGGGCATCCGGCGCGCTCGGCACCGCACTCGGCGCGCCGCCCGCGGCGAACAGCACGCACCGGTTCGCGATCAGGTCTCCACGGACGGTCGGCACGGAGCGGGTGGTGCGCGTCCGGTTCGCCGGCTCGGGGAGGCCCGGCGCCGTCGTGGTCGTCCACTACGCCGCCCCGGAGAGCCAGGTCGCGACCGTCCACGTCGCGGAGGTCGAGCCGGGCAGCAGCGCCGTCGGCCCGACCGGCCGGTTCGCCTTCACCGCGGCGTTGCCCGAGCTGCCCCGCGGCGCTGAACGGGCATCCTGGAGCGCCCTGCTGATCGACCCCGCGTCACTGGCCGTCATCGGCCGCGTCGAGGGCGTCCACCTCGTCGAGCAGACGGACCCCTGACGCCCTGCTCCGTGGCCCCGCTCGATGAGAGGGCGCGCAGGGTGCTGGCCGCCGCACCATCCTGCGGTTACGTTCGCTAGACGAACGTCTGGCCAGCAGTCAGCGGCGAGACCTGACCACGAGGAGCCCCCGTGTCGACACCCCACCGCACCCCGTCATCCCGACCCGTGTCCATCGCACTCGGGGCCGCGTTGCTCCTGGCCCTCGGCCTCGCAGGCTGTTCCACGGCCGGGTCCGCGACACCCTCGCCCTCCCCGTCCCCCGCCGCGCAGGGCGACGCACCCGCGACGACCGACTCGTCACCCTCGGTCGACGTGACCGTCGCCGCGACGTCGCTCGGCAAGGTCGTCGTCGACGGCAAGGGCATGACCGCCTACTACTTCGACGCCG
The DNA here is from genome assembly GCF_001864855.1 of Curtobacterium sp. MCBA15_005. Taxonomy (NCBI): domain Bacteria; kingdom Bacillati; phylum Actinomycetota; class Actinomycetes; order Micrococcales; family Microbacteriaceae; genus Curtobacterium; species Curtobacterium sp. MCBA15_005. The sequence goes on along the minus strand of NZ_MJGL01000003.1, from coordinate 24,367 downwards.
ACGTCAAGGACTCCGGCACGAGCACCTGCACCGGTGGATGCGCGACCGCGTGGCCCGCGATCGAGGCGACCACGACGACGCCGAAGGTGTCCGGCATCACCGGCACGGTCGGCACCATCAAGGGCGTCGACGGCGGACGGCAGATCACCATCGACGGTCGGCCGATCTACACCTTCGTCGGGGACGAGAAGGCCGGCGATGTGACGGGTCAGGGCGACAAGGGCGTCTGGTACGTCGTGAACCCGGACGGGACCGAGCAGAAGAAGTAGCCCGGAGGCCCCGGCGGGACGGCAGATATGCCGGCACCGCCGGGGTCAGTTCTCGGCCAGGCCCGGGTCCCCGCCCACGCGCACGGGCTCCACCCGCTCGAGCAGCGCATACACACCGGGCAATCCGAGCCCGGTGAACAGCGCCGCCCACAGGTCACGGAGCTGCCCCTCGGTGTCCCGCGTCAACCGCACGCTCGTCCGGGCCCACATCACCCCGAAGGTGGACGTCAGCACCAGGTCCGCCGCACGTGCCCACTCGGGATCGGAGTCCGGGCCGACACCTCCGCTCGAAGCCGACAGGTGCCGACGGACGTAGTCATCCCAGGTGAAGACCCGCGGGATCACCTCCCCCGCACCACGGAGTTCGTGACTCAGCCGGATGGCCCCGGCCGCCACCGAACACCGCATCGCGTCCGAACAGGCGGACGTCAGCATGACGAGCAGGTGCTCGAGCCCCGCGGGCTGCCTGATCCGCGAGTCGATCGCCGCCCAACGCACCTGCTGCCGCTCGATGACCGCGAAGGCGAGCTCGTGCTTGGACGAGAACACGTGGTAGCCGATCGCCGACTTCGGCCGGTCCATGGCGGCGGCCACCCGCGCGAACGAGGTCCCCGCGTAGCCGTGGCTCGCGAACTCGGACGCCGCGGCCTCGATGATCTGCTCGCGGGTCTTGGTCTTCGCCTGCTGCCGCTGGTTCATCGCACTCCTCGGTCGGGCCTTGGTTCATCATACGAACGTCTGACCAGGCATGGGCAGTGGTCACACCGGGGGCGATGCCTCTGATCTCCTCAGGTTCACTATTTCGCTAGACGATCGTCTGACGCGTTGTTAGCGTTCACGCACACCGAGCCGCCCGGCCGCACCGCCACGAACCGAGGAGTCCCATGCGTTCCACCCCGTCCACCCAGCGCACCCCGTCGGTCCGCCGACTGACCGTGCTCGCGACCTGCATCACCCTCGGCGGTGCGCTCGCCGCAGGCGTCCTGGTCCCCGCGCAGGCCGGAGCCGCCACGATCTCCCACACGACGCACACCACGCACACCTCGGCCCAGCCTGCGGCCGTGACGTTCACCGCCAAGACCTACGGCGGACCCGACCGGAAGAGCTTCACCGGCATCACCTTCGCCGGGACCGGCAAGCCCGACACCCTGGTCATCGTCTACTACGACGCTCCGGGCAAGCCCCGCGGCCTGTTCGACAAGCACATCGCCGAGGTCACGTCGGGGGACGACTTCGTCAGCGCCAGCGGCCACTACCGCTTCACCGCGGCGTTCCCGGACCTGCCGCGCGGGACGACGACGCTGCACTGGCACGCCCGGCTCGCCGACCCGGACACCCTGTCGGTGATCGGACGCGTCAACGGCACCCGCACGCTCGGCTGACCCGTGACCAGCCACGCGCACCCGGCGCTCGTCCGCGCCCTGGCCGTCGCCGTGTCCCTGGCGGCCGTCGTCGGGGCCACCCTCACCTGGGCTCCTTCCGCCTCGGCCACCACGAGCGACCCCGACCGGGTCGCAGCGCCGATCATCGCCGGCACCGAGGTCGGGGTCCCCGGCGGCACCTGCACGGTCGGTGCCGTGCTGGCCGCGAAGGGGTTCCGCAGCCAGTTCACGCAGTACCAGCGTGCGACCCGGTGGGTCGTGCTCGCGAGGCACTGCGCGCCGCTGCAGGCACCCGTGCAGCTCGACGGTGCGACCGTCGGCAGCGTGGTCTGGCAGTCCGCGGAGTCGGACCTCGAACTCGCGGTCGTCCCGCCCCTGGCGTGCACCCGGGCCCGGGCGGCGACCGGGTCGTGCGACCCGTCCGTCGCGACCTGGACGCCTCGGGCATCGGGTCGCGTGTTCAATCGGGTCGGCGGGGTCCTGGCACGTCCCGCCGTGACCGGCATCGGTCAACCGGATGCCGATCCCTTCTGCACCAGCGGGGCGTCCAGCGGGCTGCTGTGTTCCTGGACGTCCACACGTGTGCCGGCAGCAAGCCGTCCCGGCGCGCAGCACCTCGCCGCCGCGCGCGCCGACGCCGGCGCCGGCGCCGGCATCGAGCCGGGCGACGCCGGCGGACCGGTGATCAGCACCACGAACCGGCTGTACGGGATCATCTCGGGCAGCACGACGACGAGCACGACAGGCTCGACGGTGCTGCTCTACACGCCCGTCCAGCAGGTGCTGACCGAGCTGTTCCGGTACCGGCTGGCCCCGGCGTCCTGAGGCGCGGGCCGCCGGGTGGGCGACTGAGCGCTGCCTCATGACCCGGACACACCCCGGCCACCTCGCCGCCACACCGCCGACGACCCTCGCCGCGATCCTGCGGGGAGCCGGACGTCACCACGTCCGGCTCCCCACGACCCCAGGGTCCTGATCAGATCGAGGTTGCCCCCGTGTCCCCGCGCCGCCACTCCCCACTCACCCGCTCCCCACGCCTCCACTCCCCGCGCACCACCCGCGTCGCCGCGACCGCCCTCGCCGGCCTGGCCGTCGTCGCCTCCGCCGCGTTCTCCGTCACCGCCGCCCACGCCGACGACACCCTGCAGCCGGCCTTCACCGCCGCCGACCACCCGATCACCGACGTCCCCGGGCTGGTCAACGGCCGTGAGCTCGCCGCGGTCCACGGCCGGTCCGGTCAGACCGTGAACGCCCCGCGGCTGATCCGCTCCGAGTCACTCGACAAGATCACCGCGGCCGGGGCCACGACCCTGGCCGACGAGTACCACGTCGACCTCGTCGTCGACCTGCGCACGCCGTCCCAGATCGCCGCGAAGCCGGACGTCGCGATCCCGGGTGCACGACACGTCGACATCTCGATGTTCGGCGCGGACGGCGACTACAGCGACGACACCGCGATGTACCACGACCTGGTCGACAAGGGCCGGGTCGACCAGGCGACACCCGGGTCGATGATCACCGCGTACCGCCGGGTGCTCCGGATCCTCGCCACGCACACCAGCGGCACGGTCCTGATCCACTGCTCCCACGGCATGGACCGCACCGGCACCGTCGTGGACCTGCTCGACCGGGTGCTCGGCGTCGCCAGCGCGGACATCCTGCACGACTACCTGCTCTCGAACACGCAGCTCGGGGTGACCTGGGCCACACCGCAGCTGCTGCAGGGCACCTTCGAGCAGGACATCGCGACCGAGTACGGCGGCATGGGCTCGTACCTGAGCGGCACGATCGGCGTGACGAAGCACGAGGCCGCCGCCCTGCGCGAGCGCTTCCTCGTGTCGAACGACCCCACCGCGTCCTCCATCACGGTCGCGGGCGTGCGCGTCCACCTGCCCGCCGCTGCCTCGTCGCACGGCGCGACGGTCACGGCCCCGGTCCGGACGCTGCGGGCCGCCGACGTCCACGTGCACACGACGAACCCGAACGCGGTCGCCGCAGTGCACGTGTCCGGCAGGACGGCACGCATCACGGTCACCGCCCAGGACGGCACCACGACGAAGGAGTACCGCCTGACGGTCCGCCGCCCGGCGACGAAGCGCTAGCCCGGCACCCACGCCGACCGCCCGCGGCCCGCGCCGGGCGGTCGGCGTGACCAACTGTTCACCACCACCGTCGCCCGGTCCGGGCGTCCCTCCGGCTACCGTGACACTCGTGCAGTCCTCCAGACAACGGCGCCCGCGGTGACCGGACACCCCGCCGTCCCGACCATCCACGACGTCGCCGCCCTGGCCGGTGTGTCGAAGTCGGTCGTCTCCCGCGCCCTCGCCGGCGCGTACGGCGTGGCTCCGTCGACGACCGAGCGGGTCAAGCGCGCCGCGCTCGACCTGGGCTACGTCGCGAACGCGAACGCCCGTGGCATGTCGGCACACCGCACGCACACGCTCGGGGTGTTCGTCCGCGATGCCTCCACCCCGTTCTACGGGCACCTGCTGACCGCGTTCCAGCTGCAGGCGGCGGCGCGCGGGTACCGCGTCGTCACCGCCACCGGTGCGGGGTCGTTCCCGGTCAGCGAGGAACGCCGGGCGCTCGAGACCTTGGTCTCCCTGCGCGTCGAGGGGCTCATCGTCTGCAGCGGGGCCCTGCCGATCGCCGACGTGCTGCCGTTCGCCCGACGCATCCCGACCGTGGTCTCCGGGCGCCCCGAGACGAACGATGCGGTGAGCAGCGCGTACTGCGACGAGCGCGGCGGCGGACGGGGGCTCGCCGACCACGTCGCCGACCTCGGACACCGTCGCGTCGCCGTGCTGACGGTCACACCGTCCGGGTCACTGACGCAGTCGGCGCGGACCGACGCGATGGTGCGCCGACTCCGTGCGCGCGGCGCCGAGGTGCTCCGGATCCGCTCCGAGGACCACGGCGCGGACCCCGAGGACCTCGACTCGCTCGTCGAGCAGGTGCTCCGGGTCGGTGGCGTGACGGCGATCATGGCACCGAGCGACCGCTGGGCCGTCGGAGTGCTCGAGTCGATGCGCCGCCGCGGCCTCCGCGCACCGGACGACCTGTCGGTCACGGGCTACGACGGGGTCGCCCCACTCGCCACCGAGCTGCTCGGCATCACCTCGTGGCGACAGCCGCTCGGCCTGATCGGTCGTCTGTCCGTGGACGACGTGGTCGACCAGATCGACGGTCGCTCGACGGGCGTCACCCACAACGCGGTCGACGGCGCCCTGGTACCGGGTCGGACCGCCGCTCGGGTCTGACCGTCGGGCGGAGCGACGAGAACGGCCGGCCCCGCGTCGCCGACACCCATCGTTCACCGTTCCGTCACGGACCGACGGGTGAGATCCGGGCCCGTCCAGTCGATCATGGGGAACGTTCCCGACCATCGGGAACGTTCCCCATCCCCGATCCCGGACGGACCCATGCCCCAGAACGTCACCGCCAAGCTGCCGCGCGACCCGAGCGACCCGTACCGCCACGGCATCTACCTGCGCCCGGACGCCCGCACCTGCCGAGCCGTCACGGTCGTCACCGACCAGCTCCGGGCGCAGTACGGCCTGCTGTCGGCCGGTGCCTTCCCTCCGCACGCCACACTCGTCGGCAGCCAGCCGTTCGGCAGCCACGAGGACCAGGTCGTCGCGGCCGTCACGGCACTGCTCGACGGCCGACCGGCGTTCGACGTCCACAACGCCGGCGTCCGTGAACAGGGCATCGGGTTCGTCTACGACGTCGCGACCCGACCGGACGGCTCGCACAACGACGACTTCGTCCGGCTCGCAGCCGACATCGAGGCCGTGGTCGCACCGTTCCGGCAGCCGATGCAGGTCCCGCTGGCGAACGACTACGACCCGGAGCAGTACCGCGCGCACCTCTCCCTCGCCTCGCACGACCTGTACGGCCGACCGGACCTGCACGACGAGGTCGGCGCGTTCATCCGCGAGCTCGACGTCGATGTGCCGACCGGGTTCCGCGGCGACACCGTCGTGCTCTACCGGACCGCGAGCCCGGACTGGTCCGGTCGCTGGTGGCAGACGATGACGTGGGAGCACGTCCACACCTGGAAGCTCGCCTGACCGTGGCCGCGACCCTCCGCGACGTCGCCGAGCGGTGCGCCATCTCGCGATCGCTCGTGTCACTCGCCCTGCGGGGCGACGACGGTGTGTCCCGGCCACGTCGGGAACTCGCAGTGCGGACGGCGGACGAGCTGGGCCTCCCGGTCGGTTCGCTCGCCAGGCGACGCGCGCAGGGCGCGCCGCTCGTCCTCGGGGTGGTCATCACCGAAGCCGCGAACCCGTTCCACGACGAAGCACTCCGGAGCGCACGCGCGACCGCGCAGACCCTCGGGTTCGCGCTCCGCGTCGTGGACGGGTTCCGTGATCCTGCCCGGTTGGCCGACGGCCTGGAGGCCCTGCACGCCTCCCGCGGATCGGCCGACGGTGTGCTCGGGGTCGCGGTCCTGAGCAGTCGGCTCGCCCCGGCACGGCTCGCTGCGGTCGCGCGCGACCTGCCGGTCGCGGTCCTCGGATCCAGCGGTTCGGCGCTCGCCGGTCTCGGACTCGACACCGTGCGTGCCGACGAGGAGTCGGGCATGCGCGCGCTGGTGCTCCACCTCGCCGCACTCGGGCACCGACGCACGTGCTTCGTGGCGGAGTCCGGCCACCCGTCGACGACCCGTCGTGCCGTCGCGCACGCCGCGGTCACCGGGCAGCTCGGCGCACCGGGCGAGCACCGCGTCGACGACGTCGAGGCCCTGGCGGCGGACCCGGCACGGATCGCGCGGCACCTCGGTGACGGGGTCACGGCGTTCGTCGCGACGAACGACGCGACCGCGGCGCGGCTCGTCGCGATCGCCGACGGCGCGGGGCTCGCACTCCCCCGGATGGCGGCGGTGACCGGGTTCGACGGCACCGGTCTCGGCGAACGGCTCGACCTGACGAGTGTCGACCAGCCGCGCGTCCGGATGGGCGCGCGGGCGGTCGAGCTCGTGGTCGAGCGGCTCCGGGGTCGCCGCGGCGACCGGCACGAGGTGCTCACGACGCACCTGCTGCCGCGTGGGTCCACCGCGCGGGCGGTCGCCGGGCACCCGCTCGGCTGACCGCTCGCGACACCCGCGCCGGGTAAGTCGGCGGGGCAGACCGACGGGCGGGCCGACTGGCGGCCCGGTCGGCGGCTCAGTCGGCGGCGGTCGTGGCCGACAGCTCCTGCACCCGGCGCACCAGCTCGGCGTGCGATCCCCCGGCACCGGCGGCGACGTAGTCGTCCGCCAGGTGTGCGCGGTCGACGACTTCGCCCCGACGGAAGCCCCGGAACCACCCGCCGGCGCGCTCGAGCACCAGGGCTCCGGCGGCGACGTCCCACGGGTGCGTGGCGAAGCCCATCGTCACGTCCGACCACCCGGCGGCGACGTGCACCAGGTTGAGGGCACCGCTGCCGAGGCTGTGGTGGTGGCGGTACCGGAGCGTCAGGTCCCGGAGCAGGTCGAACGCCGCGGCCTCGCCGAGCAGGTCGAGGTCCTGCTGCACGGGGAAGCTCGTCAGGACCGTCGCTGCGTCATCCGGCCCCGACGACGAGTGCATCGGCGCACCGTCGAGCCAGGCGCCGGCGTCGTCCGCCGCGAACACGTGGTCCGCGACCGGGTCGAAGACCACCCCGGCGACGACCTCGCCGTCGACCTCGGCCGCGATCGAGATGCACCAGTACGCGAGTCCGCGGGCGAAGTTCGCGGTGCCGTCGATCGGGTCCACGATCCACCGCACCACGGGGTCATCGGTGCTGCCGGTGTCCCCGGTGCCGTCGGTGTCCGCGGTGGTGCCGGTACTGCCGGTACTGCCGGTACTGCCGGTTTCCTCGCCGAGGACAACGGAGCCGGGCACGGCTGCGGTGAGCACCGCCGTGATCGCCTCTTCCGCGGCACGGTCGTGCAGGGTCACCACGTCGTGCGCGTCGCGCTTCGTGCTGATCGTCATCGGGGCGCGGAACACGGCGAGCAGGTCGGGAGCGACGGTGCGCGCGGCCTCCTCGGCGATCGCCCGGAGTGTCTGGGGAGCAGGAACGGTTCGCATGGTCCCCGGTTCTACGACGTCGAGGCTCCTGGACGGCGAACCACGCCGGTCGACGGACCGAACCCGAGGTGAACGCGCGGCGTGCGGCGGTGAACGTCGGCGCCCGATCGGCGGAGGGGTTGAACGCGGCGTGAACGGGTGACGGCGGGTGGTCGACGTGCCTTGACCGGTCTCCGACCCCCGCCGCACAGTGGAGTCGTTCCCGGTTAGGGAACGTTCCCTACTCGGAGGAGTCCGCCCCATGACGGTCCCCGTCAGGTCCGGCCTGGTCGCCGGTCCCCCGCGTGCCGCAGGGTCGCCGCAGTCGCGGCGGCCACCCCGGACGACCCGGACGACGCGGTCCTCGTTGCGCTCGGACCGCCGACTCGGTCTGGTGCTCCTCGCACCGGCGCTGCTCGCGTTCGCGGTCTTCGTCTTCTACCCGCTCGGCCGCGTCCTGGTCCTCAGCACCCAGGGCACCGACATCTTCGGTCAGCCGGCGGGCTCGGTGGGGCTGCAGAACTACGTCCGCACGTTCACCGACCCCGCGTTCGGACGGACGATGCTGACCACCGCGGTCTTCTGCGTCGGCGTGGTCGTCGGCCGGATCGTGTTCGGTCTGCTCGTGGTGATCCCCCTGACCGTGAAGCTCCGCGGCCTGCCGGTCTTCCGCGCACTCCTGACGGCGCCCATGGTCGTGTCCGTGTCAGCGGGGTCCGTCGCGTTCGCGGCGATGCTCGCACCCGGCAACGGGCTGCTGAACACGGTGATCACCCAGTTCGGCGGCGCGCCCGTCCCGTTCCTGACGAGCACGCAGTGGGCCCTGGCGAGCGTCATCGTCGTGACGATCTGGGGGTCGCTCGGGTTCACCGTGCTGCTCCTGCTCGGAGCGTTCGGCGCCATCGACCAGGACGTCATCGAGGCGGCGCACCTGGACGGTGCCGGGCCCGTGCGGACACTCTGGTCGATCTCCCTGCCGCTCGTCACGCCGACGCTCTTCTTCGTCGTCGTGACCGGCACCGTCGAGGCACTCACGACCTTCGGGCAGATCCAGATCCTCACCGGCGGCGGTCCGGCCGACTCGTCGAAGACCCTCGTCTACGCGATCTACCAGCAGGCGTTCGGGTCCGGCAGCGCGAACTTCGGCCTCGCCGCCGCGCTCGGGGTCGTCCTGTTCCTGCTGGTCCTCGGGCTGTCGCTGGTGCAGTTCGGCGTGCTCGAGAAGCGGGTGAACTACTGATGCGCCCCGTCACCGCACGCCGGCTCCGGAGCGTCTTCGTCTACGCCTGGCTCGTCATCGCTGTCGTCGTCGTCTGCTTCCCGCTCTACTACGTCTTCGAGGGCGCGCTCACCCCGACCCGGTACCTGGACCAGGGCCTCGCCGGTCTCGTGCCGATGCACCTGACACTCGACAACATCGTCCGGGCCACGCAGGTCGTCCCGCTCGGGCAGCAGTTCCTGAACAGCGTCGTCGTCACCCTCGCCCAGACGGTGCTGCAGGTCGTCATCGGCATCATCACCGCCTACGCCCTGGTGTTCTGTCGACTCCGGGGCACCCGCGCCCTGTTCCTCGTCCTGCTCGCCAGCATGATGATCCCCGGCGAGACAACGCTGATCGCGAACTACCTGACCGTCTCGTCGTGGCACCTCATCGACACGCTCCTGGTCGTCTTCCTGCCGTTCGTGGCCTCGGCGCTGACGATCTTCCTGTTCCGCCAGGCGTTCCTGAGCTTCCCGGACGAGCTGCGCGAAGCCGCGGTGCTCGACGGCGCCGGACACTTCCGGTTCGTCCGGTCCATGCTCCTGCCGCTCACCCGCCCGACGCTCGTCTCGGTCACCCTGGTGAGTGCGACGGCCGCCTGGAACGGGTTCTTCTGGCCGCTCCTCGTCACCAACTCGCCGGAGCACCGCACCGTGCAGGTCGGCATCGCCCAGCTGTCCGACGCCGAGGCCGCCGACATCGGCGTGGTCCTCGCCGGCGCCGCCATGGTGACCCTCCCCGTCCTGGTGCTCGTCCTCGTCGCCCAGCGGTTCCTCGCCGGCGGCCTGACCGCCGGGGCACTCAAGTGATGACACGTTCGCTCCCCTCCCCGACCCCCGCCCGCCCCACACCCGAAGGACGCACCATGCCCGCACGTCGCTCCATCACCCTCACCGCACTCGCCACCGGGGCCGTCGCGGTCCTCGCCCTGACCGGGTGCTCCACGTCGAGTTCCGCATCTGACAGCTCCGGCCCCGTCACCGTCGACTTCTGGCACGCCATGTCCGGGCCGCCCGCGACCGAGCTCGACGCGCTCGTCGCCCGCTTCAACAAGGAGAACGACCAGCACATCACCGTCAAGTCGTCGTTCCAGGGCGACTACGCGGCCGTCCAGACGAAGTACACGGCGGCGGTGCAGTCCGGCTCGACGCCGGACCTGCTCATGATGAACGACGTGTCGACCGGCTTCATGATCGACTCCGGCCAGACGGTGTCCCCCGCGACGATCCGCGGCTCGAAGTCAGGCACCGACACGATCGCGCCGGCCGCCGCGACCTACTACAGCGACGGCAAGCAACTCGCGGCGATGCCGTTCTCCGTCTCGATGCCCGTGCTCTACCTGAACAAGGCGCTCGTCGCGAAGGCCGGCCTCGACGCCACGAAACCGCCGAAGACGCTGGCGCAGGTCGCGACCTGGGCCGAGAAGATCCACGCCGCGACCGGTGGCTACGGCATGAGCATGAACATGGGCGACTCGTGGATGCTCGAGGAGCTCACCGCCTCGGGCGGTCAGGCGTTCTGCACGCCGGAGAACGGGCGGAAGGGCAAGCCGGTCACCGGCGTCTCGCTCACCTCGGACAGCCAGGTGCAGTTCATGACCACGCTGCAGAAGCTCTACCAGGACGGCGCCGCCCTGAACCCCGGCACGGACTCGACCGTGCAGAACTCGGCGTTCTCGAGCGACAAGGTCGGGATGCTGCTGACCTCCTCCGGCGCCTACACGACGGTCGACCCGGACGGCTCGAAGTCCGTCGTCGCCCGGTTCCCCACCACGTCGGCCTCCGACGACGCCGGGCAGGTCATCGGCGGCAACGCGCTGTGGATCTCCGGCAAGGGCCACTCGTCCGCCGAGCAGCAGGCGTCGTACACGTTCGCCAAGTGGCTCCAGACGCCGGACGTGCAGGCCGAGTGGGCGAAGGCGACCGGCTACGTCGCGATGAACACCGACGCCCAGGGCACCACCGTGGGCAAGCGCTCCCTGTCCGACCCGAACATCGCCACGATGTACCAGCAGCTCGCCGACGACCCCACGAGCGTCGCCGCTGCCGGCTGCATCACCGGCGCGTTCCCGACGGTGCGCGCCACCGTCATCGGCGCCTTCAACCGGATCGTCGAGGGTGCCGACGTCGAATCGACCATGAAGGACGCCGAACAGCAGGCCGGCAAGCAGATCGAGTCCTACAACGAGGCCGCTGGCAAGTGACCGACTCCGGGTGCACGCCCCGTCGAGGCTGACCAAGGGTTCATGGAGCGCGACCGCCGTTCGCCATACGGTTGTCTGACGAAGCGGGCAGGGAGCCCGCACGGACGATCGGAGCCCTGTGGTGTCTGCTGCGAACGGCCGGCCCGGCTACGGGGCTCCGGAGCCCCTGCGCATCGTGTTCTCGTTCCCACGGGGGCGGGGACACCTCGCGCCGATGCTGCCACTCGCCCGCGCGGCCAGCGCAGCCGGACACCGGACCGCGCTGAGCGGCGCACGCGAGGCGGTCCTCGAACAGACCGGGTTCTCGCACCGGCAGCCGCGGGACGTGGAGCTGCCGGCGAGCAGGCCGGGCACCGGCACCCTGACACCGATCGATCCGAGTGCGGTGCTCACCCGCGTCCCCCAGGTCTTCCTGGGGGACGCGGCCGCCGGAGCCGTCGTCGACGTCGGACGGCTGGTCACTCGGTGGTCGGCTGACCTCGTGGTCTGCGGGGAGTTCGACTTCGGTGCCATGACCGCCGCCGAACGTGCCGGGGTGCCGTGCGTGGTGGTCCTGGCCTTCGCCTCGGCCGGTGGGACCTGGCGCGACGCGGTGCGGGAGCCGCTCGAGGCGCTCCGCCGACGCGCGGGACTCGGGCCCGACCCGCAGCAGCAGATGCTCGGCGGCGCACTCACCGTGGTCCCGTTCCCGGCGTCGATGCGATCCGGGCTCGAGCTGCGTGGTCCGGTGATCCGGATGCGACCGGACACCTGGTCGTCACACTCGTCGGATGCCGCGGCGTGGCTGGCCGCCGGCGACGGACCCCGCGTCTACGTCACGCTCGGCACCGAGTTCAACACGAAGTCCGGCGACCTGTTCGCTCGGCTCATCGACGCGCTCGCTGCCCTGCCGGCGCGGATCCTCCTGACGACCGGACCCTGGGTCGACCCGACGACCTTCCCGGTGCCGGAGGGCCCGGGAGCGATCCGGATCGAGCAGTACGTCCCGCAGGACTCGGTGCTCGGGCTCGTGGACCTCGTGGTGAACCACGGCGGGTCCGGATCGGTGACCGGGGCGCTCGCGCACGGCGTGCCTCTGCTGGTCCTGCCGCTCGGTGCGGACCAGCTGCCGAACGGCAGCTGCGTCGAGACCCTGGGCGCCGGACTCGTCCTCGACGCCGCCACGGCGACCGCGGAGGACATCCGCACCACCGCGTCGCGACTCCTGACCGAGCCCGAGTTCCGCTCCGCGGCCGGACGGATCCGGTCCGAGATCGCGACAGGCGAACCCCCGGCCGTCGTCCTGGCCGCCGTCGAGCGCCTGGTCGGCTGGACACCGGCCCGCGGTGACGAGCATGCTCGAACATCGTCCGCCACACCCGATTCTGCACGGCGACGTCCGCCGACGAGCTGATCTCAAGCGGCCCGTCAGGGGCAGGACGAGCCGCGAGGGAGCCCACCCCCTCGCGGCTGCCACTCGGTCCAGCTGCCGACGGGTCGGTTCAGAGTCGCGTCAACAGGGCTTCAGCGTTGCCGTGCGCGATCTTCCGCTTGTCGGCCGGGCTGAGGGGTGCGTTCTCGATGAAGCTCGTGTGCGTTGCGGAGTCGCCGAACGGGTAGTCGACAGCGAACAGGATCCGGTCGATGCCGAACACCTCGAGCGCGCACAGGAGCGGCGGAACCGTCGTGTAGGCGGAGATGGTGATGTGGAGGTGATCGCGTACCTGTTCCGCGACGGTCCCGGTCAGTCCCTTGATACGCGGGGTGAGCCACTCGTCCGCGCGCGCGAGGGAGAACGGCAGGTTCTCGCCCATGTGGCCCACGACCATCTGCAGGTCCGGGAACCGCTCGAAGACCAGGTTCGAGACCATCCGGAGGATGTGCATACCGTTCTCCGCGTGCCATCCCCATCCACCCGTGGAGAGCATGGTCGCGACATACGGGTCGAGGCCCGAATAGTAGGCCTTGAAGACCTCGATGGGCGGGAAGCCGGGGTGGAGGTAGATCGGGACGCCGAGACGTTCGACTTCGGCGAGGATCGGCCGCATGGAGGGGTCGTCGAGGAAGACGCCGTCTGTCTGCCCGTGGATCATCGTGCCGACGGCGCCCTGCTCCTCGACGGCGCGACGGAGCTCTGCGACGGCAGCCTTCGGGTCGGAGATCGGGAGGGTGGCGAAGAACTTGAACCGGTCAGGGTGGTTGTCGACCACCTTCGCCATGGTGTTGTTGAGGCGCCGGGAGAGCTCGGCGGACTGGTGTGGGGGCAGGACCTGCACGAACTGTGCGACGGAGGAGAGCACCTGGACGTCGATGCCGGCGGTGTCCATCCGCTGGATGCGGGCTTCGCCGCCGTCGGTCAGGTCGTTGAGGCCGTCGAGGTACGGCTGATCCATCATTGCGTGACCGTCGGCGCCGGCGGCGTCGAAGATCTCAGTGGGCATCATGTGTTCTTCGAGTCCGATGAACTTCGTGGTCGGGTTCCTTCGTGGTGCGGTGGTGCAGTTGCGCCCCTTCTGGGCGCGGAGAGGACCGGGCTCGGTGGCCCGGTACGGCGGTCCGTGAAGCAGTGACCGGTCATTGTCGACGCAAGAGCGTCGAGTCAGGGGTGGTTCATCGGCGGATCGTGACCCGGTGAGGCACCAGCGTCATCAATCGATGTTCGAGGATCCGCCGACTCGGCGGACCACGGCGACGATCTCGACGGCCGCCAGGCGCGCTCCGGCTTCGTCGTGCGCTTCGATGCTGTCGACGAGCCGATCATGGAGCGCAGCATGCTCATCAGCGATTCGATCGTCGGCCTCGAGCCCCCCGACGACCTCACTGACGGCTGCTCCGAGATGTTCATGGAGATCTGCGAGAAGTCCATTACCGCTGATCCGGGCAACCTCTCGGTGGAATCGTCTGTCCGCAGCGGCGATGCGTTCCATGTCAACCCGCTCACCAGTCGCTACGCCCAGGAGTGCGCGAAGCGTGGCGATGTCCTCCGGGACAGCACGTCGGGCGGCGAGGGCCGCAGCGTGTTCCTCGAGGACCGCGCGGAGTTCCATCACCTCGTCCGGCGTTGACGTCGCAGAACGCCGGGAGATGGCCGACCGCAGCTCGCTGGTCGCGATCACGTAGGTCCCATCCCCCACCCTCGCCTCGAGGAGACCGGTGTGGACGAGTCCACGAAGCGCCTCGCGTACGGTGTTCCGGCTCACACCGAGCTGCTCGACGAGGTCGTGCTCCGCAGGGACGCGTGTCCCAACCGGCCACACACCATCGGTGATGGATGCACGGAGTCGATCAGCGGCCTGTTCCGCAAGCGTTCCGGATCGTGGGAGCCGGCTGAGTGGCGACATGAGTCCTCCAAATGTCCAACAATTGGTAGGTTACGCCCCGTCGCTTGCCCAGCAAGGTTGCTGAACGGACCCGAAGTGCGGAGTCAGATCGCGATCAGGACCGCCACGGACGCGGACCGAGACCGCCGCAGGGCCCCGGTCGCCGTCCTCACCACCGTCGAGTATCTGGCGGGCCATGCGTCGAGCATGCCCAGTCGGGCGGAGGTCAAAGGACCCAACGGCCGACCTGCCCGGAGGCCCCGCCACGGCGCGTGCCCTCAGCGCACCAGGCAGATCGTGCGGAAGTCGACGTCCGGACCGGGCCGTGTGTACGACGAGCCGCTCTCGAGCCAGTCGGCGGTCGGCGCGATCTGGTCGGGGACCATGTCCTCTTCCGACCGCGCGTCGATGCCCTCGGACGCCCAGTACTCCCGGACTCCGTCCACGTCGCGGTTCGCACCCTCGATCACGGTGTGGTCCTCGGGCAGGAGCTCGTTGCCCTGGTCGTCGGTGTACTCCCCCGGGTCGTACCAGTACATCCACCGCACGCCCTGGTGGGCGTTCGACAGCTGGCAGTCCTCGCTGTACGCACCACCGGCTCGCTCGCCATCGCGGTAGGCGGACTTCCGGTCGCCGCCGAGGATCCGCACCGTGCGGTCCCCGATCCGCTCGAGCGTGGCCCGGGCGTCACCGTCGGCGAAGTGCCGCTCGGCGGCGGTCGCCGGCTGCGCCCACTGCTGGGCGTCGGCGGCCATGCTCCGCACCTGTGACGTCAGTACCAGGCCGTTCCACGGCACGGCGATGACCAGCACGACGATCGCCGCGACGACGGCGACCACCGAGTGGCGCGGTTCACGCCGGCGAGCCCGGACCTGCACGACGAGCACCACCACGGGGATCCCCACGGCGAGCACGGTGCCGATGACCAGCCGCGTCAGCACGCCCCCTGCTCCGAGCCGGTCGTCCATCGACCCGAAGTCGCGCGCCAGGTACGCCCCGATCTGGACCGCCCAGCTCACGACGAGCAGCACCGGCAGCACGAGCGCGATGGCGATCGCGTTCCCTCGCCCCGTCGTCGGGCCCGTCCCCTGGTCACGCCAGTCCTGCTGTTCCGTGCCCATGCCGGCCCCCGCCCCCGTGGTGTCGGGACCATCCTGCCAGCAGAACGCGCCCCGGGCCCGCGGGCGACGCCGCCGCCCCACCCCCGAAGCGGTGGTGCCCCAGTGGCCCCTGTTGCTGCCAGGATGACCGACGTGACCACGACCACGCCTCGCGCCGATCCCGACGCCGCTGCCGACGGCTTCGAAGGCGGCTGGTTCCGCATCGACGACGACATGGTGCACCTCGACGACGTGGTCTGGCGACCCGCCACGGACGCGGACGACACAGCGACCACCCCCGGCCCTGCCGCCGTCATCGTCGGTGGCGAACCGCGCGAGCACGTCGGTTCGACGCTGCCGTTGGCGCAGCTGGCGGAGATCGACGTGGCACGTCAACGCACCGTGCGGAAGCTCTGGCTCAGCCCGATCACCATCGTGGTGTGCCTGCTGGTCGTGACCGCGCTCGAGGTCTCGGGGCTGCCGTGGCGCACGGACCTCGGTCGGCAGCTCCTGGTCGGACTCGGCACGGCCCTGCCGGTCGACGCGCTCTGCACCGCGATCTGGTGGCGGATCACGCGTGACCCCTCGGGCGCCGTCGTCCGCAAGATGGGCGGACACCGGACCCGCCAGCAGTACGACCAGCAGCGCGCCGTCCTCGAACGCTGACCGCGCCGCGAGCGCGCCCCGACCCCTCAGCGAACCGACGCCGACACCGCCGCTCCGCCCGCTGCGGGCGACGGCTCCGACGACGGCCGCACGCCTCGACCAGACCGCAGCACCGCGTCCACCCGCTCACGGTCGAGCTCGCCCTGCCACCGCGCGACCACGAGCGTCGCGACGCAGTTGCCGAGCAGGTTGACGCTCACCCGCATCGCGTCCATGATCCGGTCGGCACCGAGCAGCAGCGCGACGCCAGCGACCGGGAACAGCCCGAGGCTCGTCGCCGTCGCGGACAGCGCCAGGAACGACGAGCCCGGCACCCCGGCCATGCCCTTCGACGTCAGCAGCAGCACCCCGAGTGCGGCGACCTGCTGCTCGAGCGTCAGCGGCACCCCGAACGCCTGGGTCAGGAACAGCAGCGAGATCGACAGGTAGATCGCCGCCCCGTCGAGGTTGAACGAGTAGCCCGTCGGCACGACGAGCCCGGCGACGCTCCGTGAGACGCCGACCTCGGTGAGCCGGGTGATCATCCGCGGCAGCACCGCCTCGGTCGACGCGGTACCCAGAGCCAGCCCGAACTCGGCGCGGGTGTGCCACACGAACCGCCAGATCGGCACCCCGGACAGCAGCCGCCCGCCCACGAGCAGCGCCACGATGAACACCGCCGCTGCGCCGTAGCAGGCAGCGATCAGCAGCCCGTACGACCCCAGGGTGTCGATGCCGTACTGCCCGACCACGTACGCCATCGCCCCGAACGCACCGAGCGGCGACAGACGCATCACCCAGCCCAGGATGCGGTAGACGACCTCGAGGCACAGGTCGAGGCCCCGCACGAGCGGCCGCGCACGGTCACTGCCGATCGCGGCGATCGCCGCGCCGACGAACACCGCGAAGACGAGCACCTGCAGGATGTCGT
This sequence comes from Curtobacterium sp. MCBA15_005, assembly GCF_001864855.1. Taxonomy (NCBI): domain Bacteria; kingdom Bacillati; phylum Actinomycetota; class Actinomycetes; order Micrococcales; family Microbacteriaceae; genus Curtobacterium; species Curtobacterium sp. MCBA15_005. The sequence goes on along the minus strand of NZ_MJGL01000003.1, from coordinate 7,236 downwards.
TGGTCGCGAACGCGTTCACGACGCTCGACGGGATGAGGTCGAGGATGAACGTCCCCGCGTCCGGCGCCGTGCCGCCCGCGGTCTTCGCCGCCACTGCCGAGGCGTCGAGCGACGACGGGTCGATCCGCAGGCCGGCCCCGGGGCGCACGAGGTTGCCGACCAGCAGGCCGAACACGAGCGCGCACGACGACGCGAGCAGGAAGTAGATCATCGCCTTGCCGGCGATCCGTCCCACGGAGCGCAGGTCGCCGACGTGCACGATGCCCGTCACTACGACGATGAACACGAGCGGCGCGATCACCATCTCGATCAGCCGGATGAACCCCTGCCCGACGACGTTCAGCACCGGCGCCGCCGCGGGGAAGCAGACCCCGACGGCGATGCCGAGGGCCACCCCGATCGCGATCTGCACGAACAGCGAGTGGTACCAGCGGGCGGGGGCACGATCCGTGGTGGTGACGTCCATGCATCCACCCCACCGCGCGCGTGTTTCGACGACGTTGCGAGTCTGTTCCCACCTGCCGCGCCGCGCGCCGACCGAAACAGGGCCGCGCACGCCGAAACAGGGGGCCGCCGTCCGGGTCAGCTGCCGCCGACGACCGTCAGGGTCGGGCGGTGCCGAGCACCGGACTCGTCCTGGCTCGTCAGCACGCTCCACGACCGGACGACTCCGGCCGCCGGACCGACCAGGGTGTGGTCGATCGGCATCGCCAGCCGCGGATCGAGCCACGTCGGCCACGTACCGAGCGCCGCGGCGTGCACGGTCGACGCGGCGTCCCGGCACGAACCGAGACCCCCACCGTCGAAGCTGTCGACCGATCCGTTGAAGTCCCCCGACACGACCACGTCAGCGCCGCGGCCGCACTGCTCGCCGATCCACCGCAGATCGGTCCGCCAGCCCGCCAGGCCCCGCCCGATCGGTTGCGGCGCGTGCACGGCGACGATCGTCGGGATCGACGGCCCGGACACCGTCATCGTCTTCACCGGATCGACGCCGGGCGACATCGAGGCGCCGGACGCGCGGTCGGCCCCGACGAGCACCGCCACCTGCGTGCCAGCACCACCCATGAAGAGCCGCACTGGCCGACCGTGCTGTCCCATCGCCCGCGCCACCGCGGTGGCGGCCCGTCGGTCCCCCGCGTCGGGGAGCACGACGACGTCCGCCCGTGCGGTCAGTGCCGCGCGGGCGATGCCCTGCGGGCCGACGAGTCCTCCGTTGGTGTTCCACTCGAACACCCGGAGTGCACCCCGGGCACCGTCGACCGGCCGCACGTCCCATCCCCGCACGCCGAGCACCGCCGTGTTCGCCACGGCGACGACGAGCAGGACCGCCCCGAGCGACGCAGCGACCAGCCGCACGGCTCGCGTACGTCGCAGGACGATGGCGACGAGCACCAGGGCGAGACCGGTAGCGACCAGTCCCGCGGTCACGAGGGACCGGGCCGGCAGCACGGCGGCGAGCACCGGAGCCCGCCCGACACCGAGCCAGGGAGCGGCGACGAAGGCGATACCGACCAGCAGGGTCGCGACCACCACGGTGGTCGCGACAGCAGCCGCACGACGAGACACCCCTGGATCCTCCCGCACGGCCACCCGCGGCTGCCGGTGAACAGAGACCGCCTGCTGAGGATCCTGCTGGGCCACAGCAGTGGCAGCAACGTGGGGCGCCCACGCCGTGGGTCGGCCGACACCGGACTGGAGGCCCGGTGCCAGCTGACACCGGGCCTCCAGTCCGTCACCGCGCACGTCGCGGGCCGCGCGCGCGACCCCGGGCAGCTAGCTGCCGTTCGCCTCGACCACGCGCCACACGAGCATGCCGACCGTCACGAGGGTGCCGAGCACCGAGACGATCGCCGCGACGACGCCGAGTCGGCGACCGCGGCCCGGCCGCGCGATCGCGACCACCGCCAGGATCGACGCGACGAACTGGAACGGCCACCCGAGCACGAACACCGACGGCCAGCAGCTGCTGTACAGCCCGGTCAACGCGAGGAACAGCGCGAGCAGGGCGATCCCGAGCCGGTTCGCCCCGGCGGTCTCGGCGGTCCCGCCGTCCGAGGCGTCGCCGAGTGGGCCGCCCGGGTACGGGTTGTCGGGGCGGAGCGCCTGCAGCGCCCGGATCCGTTCGGCATCGAGCGCACCGTCCCGGGCACGCGCCGCATCGGCCAGCGCGAGGGCGTCGTTGCCGTGCCCCGCAGCCTCGTGCTGAGCGACGGCCCACGCGAAGAGCGCGCGCTGCCGGGGGTCCGAGCGGGTCGCGGCATCGACCGCCCAGCCGAGCGTGGTGAGGAAGAGCAGGCCCCCGAACGCGAGCAGGACCGCGCGCCCCGGCTCGTCGGGGTCCACCCGGAAGAGCACCACGCTGCACGCCACCATGCCGACGCCGAACAGGGCCGTCGCCCCGATCTGGCCGCGCCAGTAGCCGTTGCCCGAACTCGCCCCCGCGGGTGTGGTCATGCAGCGACCCTAGCGTCCGGGTGCCGATGCTCGAGGACTCTCACCCACTCCCAGTCCGTGCCGCGCCACGCGCCTGCTCGCCGCGCCTACGCTCCGAGCGTCCGGCCATCCCCCCGACGGAAGCGGCCCCGTGTCCTCGTACCTGCTCTGCGCCCCGCCCGTCTACGGCCACCTCGCGCCCCTCGTCGACGTGGGGCGCGACCTCGCCGAGCGCGGCCACGAGATCACCGTGCTGACGGGGTCCAAGTACCGCGACCTCGTCGTCGGCGCCGGGCTCCGCTTCGTGGCCCTGCCGGCCGACGCCGACTTCGACGACGCCGAGCTGCAGGACCGGCTCGCCGACGCCACGGCGGCCCGCGGGGTGGCCGTCGTCCGCGAGGGCATCATCGCGATGTTCGTGCGGCCGATCCCCTCCCAGTACCGCGCGCTGACGGCCCTGCTGGCAGCGAGTCGGTTCGACGCGGTGCTCGGCGAGGCGACGTTCACCGGGCTCGCCCCGTACCTCGCGCTGCCGCCGGGCGACCGCCTGCCCGTGCTCGGGATCGCGACCACCCCGGTGACGCTCACCAGCGTCGACGCCGCACCCTTCGGCACCGCGCTCTCGCCGGGTCGCGGGCCGCTGGCGCGCGCACGCAACCGACTGCTCACGGCGGCGATCCACCCCGTCCTCACCCGGCCGCTGCAGCAGGCCGTCGACGTCGTGCTCGCCGAGGTGGGGGCGCCGCCGTCGCAGACCGGGACCTTCGACTTCGCCTACCGCTGCTTCGACACCCTGTTCCAGCTGAGCGTCGCGGAGCTCGAGTACCCGCGCCGCGAGCTCCCCGACTCGGTCCGGTTCGTCGGGCCGGTCGTGACCCGCGCGGCACCGACGCCCGAGGCCGACCTGCCCGGGTGGTGGGACGACCTGGACACCGACACCCCGGTGGTGCTCGTGACCCAGGGCACGATCGACACCGTCGACCTCGGCCGGCTCATCGCGCCGACGCTCCGCGCGCTGGCGGACGATGACGTCCTCGTCGTCGCCACCACCGGTGGCCGCCCGGTCGACCAGGTCGAACGCGCGCTCGGCACGGGGCTGCCCGCGAACGCCCGGGTGGCGACCTTCCTGCCCTACGACCAGCTCCTGCCGCGGTGCAGCGTCGTCGTCACGAACGGCGGGTTCGGCGGGGTGCAGCGTGCCCTCGCGCACGGCGTGCCGCTCGTGGTCGCCGGGTCGACCGAGGACAAGCCGGAGGTCGCCGCCCGGGTCGCGTGGGCCGGGTGCGGGCGGAACCTGCGCTCCGGGACGCCACGGCCGGCGGCGATCCGTCGGGCGGTCCGCGAGGTCCTCGCCTCGCCGACCCACCGCGCCCGCAGCCGTCAGGTCGCGGCGTCGATCGCAGCCTCGCCCGACCCCGTGGACGTCATCGAGGCCGGGCTGGCGGCGGCCGCCGCGGACGGCTCACCGCGACGCTGATCCCGCCTGCCGGCCCACGCTGTGCGGTCGAGTGGAGACGGACGGGAGGCACGGTGCCAGCTGACACCGGGCCTCCCGTCCGGCTCATCCCGCGTCGTCGTGCCCGGTGCCGGTCAGCGGTGTCGGTGCCGTTGCGGACGCCGTCCGGATCCGGAGCGGCACGGTCCCGGCGACGTACCGGTCGTCGCCCGCCTCGAGCGGGCGGCCGTCCTCGGCGGTGCTGGACCGGCGCACCTGCAGGAGCGCCGCGCCGGGCCGGACCCCGAGGAGCGCGGCGTCGGCGTCGTCCGCGAGCAGCGCGTCCACGATGGTGACGGCGGAGCCCACCCGGATGCCGAACCGGTCCTCCAGGGTCGCCGACACCGACGTCTGCCCGCCCGGGATCGTCCGGATGACGGCGGCGACCCACGGCGCGTAGGCGGTGCGCTCGAGCATGACGTCGACACCGTCGAGGGAGCGCACCCGCACGACGTGCAGGACGGGCTCGTCGTGCGCAGCGCGGAAGAGGCGCCGCTCGGTCATCGTCGGCGCCCGCTCCTCGGTCGCCACCACCCGTCCGCCCGGTTCGTGCCCCCTCGCCCTGGCCAGCTGACCGAACGACTCGAGCCCGCCCGCCTCGTGGCCCAGCGTTGCCGTCCGGACGCGCCAGCGGGAACCCGAGCGCGCGGCGAGGACCTGCCGATCTCGGAGCAGGCCGAGCGCGTTCCGCACGGTGCCCCGCGCGACGGCGTAGTCGGCCGCCAGGTCGTGCTCGGCCGGCAGGACACCGGTGTCGTCGAACTCACCGCGGAGCACCCGGTCGGCGAGGTCCTCGGCGAGGTCCCGGAACAGTCGTCGCACCCGCTGATCCTCCTCTGCCCCGCGACGAGCTGTCCACGTGCGAGGCAGCGTCGGTGCTGAAGATCCCGGAAGGACGGCACCGAACAGTCGGGCACCCGGACACCTCCGTCCCGTTTCCACCGGACGCGTTCACCCGCCTGCCACGACCAGGCCAGACCCGGTTCAGCGCACCTCGTTGTCATGCTGACGGGCGCTCCTCCCCCGCAGCGCCCGCACTCCCACCGACCTGGAAGGCCTGCGATGAGCACGAGGAAGCCCGAACACGGCGCACCCGACGTCAACCTGGACGCCGCCCCACCGCTGACCCCGGACGCCGCGTACACCGCCGCGGTCCGACCCGGAGTCAGTCGACGGACCGTCCTGATCGGCGGCGCGGCCGCGATCATGGCCGGTGTCGCCGCCGGCTCCGCCTTCGGTCCGGGCGCGGCCGACCGTGCCAGCGCCGCGACCGCCCGTGCCGTCCCCACCGGCACGATCGCCGATGTCGAGCACGTCGTCGTGCTCATGCAGGAGAACCGGTCGTTCGACCACTACTACGGCACGATGCCCGGGGTCCGCGGGTTCTCGGACAAGCAGGCGCTCGAGCTGCCGACCGGACACGACGTCTTCCACCAGCCGTCGGCGGTCCGCACCGACGGTGGCGCGATGCTGCCGTTCCGGCTCGACACCACCCGGTTCAACGCGCAGAACGCCGACGGCCTCGACCACTCCTGGGGCGGTGGGCACACCGCGTGGAACGGCGGTGCCTGGAACCGGTGGGTCGACGCGAAGAGCGCCCAGACGATGGGCTACTTCACGAGCGAGGACATCCCCTACCAGCGCGCACTCGCCGGCGCCTTCACGGTCTGCGACGACTACCACTGCTCGCTCAACGGGCCCACGACGCCGAACCGCCTGTACCAGTGGTCCGGCACCATCGACCCCCGCGGCGCCCAGGGCGGACCGGCGACCGACAACCCGGCGGACTACGAACCGGTGTTCGCCTGGACCACCTACGCCGAACGACTGCAGGCGGCCGGGGTCACCTGGAAGACCTACGCCAACGACGAGGTCGGTGACAGCTCTGCCGACCCGTACGTCGGCGACTACGGCGACAACCCGCTCTGGCTGTTCGAGCAGTACCACCGTGCGCTCGCGTCCTCCGACCCCGCCCAGCAGGAGCTCGCCGCGCGTGCCGGGCTGCACGACGGGTGGAAGCCGAACTCGGGCAAGGGCCTCGACGTCACCCACCTGCTCAGCCAGTTCGGGCAGGACTGCGCGACCAACAGCCTGCCCACCGTGTCGTACGTCATCGCCCCCTACGGCTGGAGCGAGCACCCGGCGGCCAGCCCGGACTACGGTGCCCACTACACGAACGCCGTCGTGCAGGCGCTCTTCAGCAACCCGGACACCTGGGCCTCGACCGTCCTGCTCGTCAACTACGACGAGAACGACGGGTACTTCGACCACGTCGTCCCCCCGTTCGCCGAACCCGGCACCCCCGACGAGTACGTCGACGGACTGCCCATCGGCATGGGTGCCCGCGTGCCGATGACCGTGGTGTCGCCGTGGAGCCGTGGCGGGTGGGTCAACTCGCAGGTGGCGGACCACACGTCCGTGATCCAGTTCCTCGAGCACGTCACGGGCGTCCGCGAGCCGAACATCTCCGACTGGCGACGGACCGTCTCCGGAGACCTGACGAGCTGCTTCGACTTCACCGCGCCGGACCCGAGCATCCCCGGCCCAGACGTCGTCCCCGGCATCGAGCAGACCCGTGCGCTGGTGGCGGCCGCCGACGCCGACCAGGCGAAGCCGCCCATCGAGGAACCGGCGATCGGTGCGCAGACCCTGCCCGTCCAGGAGCCCGGCACCGTCCGCAGCCGGAGCCTGCCCTACCGGCAGCACGCCGACGCGACCGTCGACCACCGCACCGGCCGGGTCACCGTGACGCTCGCGAACGACGGCCGTCAGGGGGTCAACTTCCTGGTCTACCCGAACACCGCGATGCCGTTCGCCGCCCACCCGAAGACCGTCCCCGTCGGAGCCACCGCCGACTGGGCATGGGACACCACGACGACCGCCGGTGCCTACGACGTCAGCGTCTACGGACCCGACCGGTTCCTCCGTCGCTTCGCCGGCACCGTCGCCGTCGGTGGTCGGGCGACCGGCGGCGTCCCGCACGTCTCGGTCGTCCGGGACACCCGCGGTCGGCGCACCCTGCAGCTCCTGCTCGAGAACACCGGCGGGGCCGAGCTCCGCTTCGTGCTCGTGGCCAACGACTTCGTCGAGCACCGCGAGACCGCACACGTCCGCGGCTCCGGGCAGAAGACGATGCACTGGCCGCTCGACGAGTGGGGGTACTACGACGTGGTCGTCACCGCGGACGGTGTGCCCGGGTTCCGGTACCGCTTCGCCGGACGCGCGGAGCGCTGACGCGGGCCGACCCGCGTGGGTCGGCAGGGGCAGTCAGGCCGCGTCCACGACGAACGGGAGGCCCGGTGCCA
>NZ_MJGL01000002.1:0-124108 GCF_001864855.1 Curtobacterium sp. MCBA15_005 | reverse complement strand
GCACCGGGCCTCCCGTCCCGCGGGTGGTCGCCGATCAGGCGTCGGCGATGTCCTTCGACTTCGTCTCGCGCACGAAGAGCAGCGCGACCAGCGTCACGACCGCGGCGATCGTCAGGTACAGGCCGACCAGGAAGATGTCGCCGTCCGGCTTCCAGAGTGCCAATGCGATGGTCGGGGCGAGTGACGCACCGAGGATCGACGCGACGTTGTACGCGATGGCCGAGCCGGTGTACCGGACGTTCGTCGGGAACAGCTCGGGCAGCAGCGCACCCATCGGACCGAACGTCAGCCCCATCAGCGAGAGCCCGACGATCAGGAACGTCACCACGGTGATCGGCCCACTCGACGCCGCGAACCAGAACTGGAACGTCAGGCCGAACAGCGCGATGCCGATCGTGGTCGGGATGAGGGTCTTGCGGCGGCCGAACCTGTCGGCGAGCAGCCCCGCGATCGGGGTGAAGATGCCGAAGAACACGACGCCGATCATCAGCAGCGTCAGGAACTCGCCACGGGTGTAGCCGAGTCCGACCTTCGGGACGAGTGCGCTCGCCTCGGCGCCGGTGGTGCCGTACGACAGCGTGAACGTCGTCATGAAGTAGAAGAGCACGTACGTGGCGACCATGCCGAAGGTGCCGACGATGACGGCCCGCCACGAGGTACGGAACACCCGGCCGAGCGGCACCTTCGCGACCGTGCCGGACTCCTGCACACCGCGGAACACCGGCGACTCGACGAGCTTGAAGCGCACGTAGAGGCCGATGATGACGAGCACGGCGGAGAGCAGGAACGGGATGCGCCAGCCCCACGCCTGGAAGTCCGCGTTCGGGGTGCCGTCGGCACCGGCGGGCATCGCCGCGTTGATCGCGATGAACAGGCCGTTCGCGAGTAGGAAGCCGATCGGGGCACCGAGCTGCGGCATCGAGCCGAACACGCCGCGCTTGCCCTTCGGCGCGTTCTCGGTCGCGAGCAGGGCCGCGCCGGACCACTCGCCGCCGAGGCCGACGCCCTGGGCGAAGCGCATCACGGCGAGCAGGACCGGGGCCCAGACCCCGATGGTGTCGAACGTCGGCAGGCAGCCGATCAGGAACGTGGCGGTGCCCATCACGAGCAGCGATGCGACGAGGGTGGTCTTGCGGCCGATCCGGTCGCCGAAGTGCCCGAAGATGATCGACCCGACCGGCCGGGCGAAGAACGCCAGGGCGAACGTGACGAAGGAGGACAGCTGCGAGGCCGTCGGGTCCTCGTTCGGGAAGAACAGCGTCGGGAAGACGAGCACCGCGGCGGTCGCGTAGACGTAGAAGTCGTAGAACTCGATCGACGTGCCGACGAGGCTCGCGATGACGACGCGGGAGCGCGGGTTGCCGGCGGGTGCCGGAGCGGAGGTGGGCGTTGCGGGTGCCGGGGCGGCGGTCATGACAGTGCGGGGTCTTCCGTGCTGCGTGCTCCCGATGGGGAACACGAGGATCCGAAACGGCGGACACCGATCGGTTCGCGCGGGGTGGCGCGGGCACCGATCGGGTGCGTTCGGCTGAGGGGGACCGCTTGTGACGGAAGCCCGATCATACGACAGATGTCGTCTGCCTGCGAATCAGCCCAGAGTCAGCTGGCCGCAGCGCTCGTCGCCGGCGTGCGCTCAGGCGCCCGCGCCGGCCCCGGCTTCGAGGTGCTCCGGCAACTGGTGGCCCATCCGGTCGCGCTTGGTGTCCAGGTACCCGGCGTTCTGCGCCGAGATGCCGACGACGAGCGGCACGAGCGAGTCGACGGTGATGCCGTGCTCCTCGAGCTGGCGGCGCTTCTCCGGGTTGTTGGACAGCAGTCGGACGCGGGTGATGCCGAGGTCGGCGAGGATGCCCGCGGCGCCGCCGTAGGCGCGGGAGTCGGCGGGCAGGCCGAGCGCGAGGTTGGCGTCGAGGGTGTCGAGTCCGTCCTCTTGCAGGCGGTACGCCTTGAGCTTGTTGATGAGACCGATGCCACGGCCCTCCTGCCCGCGCAGGTAGATGACCACACCGCCCTCGGCGGCGATCGTGTCGAGCGCGGCGTCGAGCTGGGGGCCGCACTCGCACTTCAGCGACCCGAAGGCTTCACCGGTCAGGCACTCGGAGTGCACTCGGACGAGTGCCCCGTCGGTGGGCATCGAGCCGTCCGGCAGGGTGCCGATGATCGCGACGTGCTCCGCGCTCGTCACGAGGTCGCGGTAGGCGCGCATCTGGAAGGTGCCGTGGGTGGTCGGCACGTTCGTCGACACCTCGAACTTGACCGGGCTCCCCGGCGTGGGGGAGGTCAGCGCATCGGTCATGGGGTGCTCCGGTCGTTCGTGGGCCCGTCGTTCCCGAGCCCGGGTGTCGCGTGCTGCTGTTGCTGGCGGTGCTGGTTCTGGTGCTGCGGACGGTGCGGTCGGGCTCGGACCAGCAGGTCGGGGCCGAGGCTGGTGGTCGATAGTACGTCCAACCGCCGACGCTCGGAGATGCTTCCCACCCCCAGGTCGTCGAGGGCGACACGGGGTCCGCCGAGCAGCACCGGGGCGAGGTACACCAGGTACTCGTCGACGAGTCCGGCGGCGATGAGCGCCGAGGCGACCGTGGGACCACCCTCGACGAACACCGAGTGCACGCCGTGCCCGCGCAGGGCACCGAGCGAGGTGGCCAGGTCGTGTCCAGGCAGGGTGACGAGCCCGCGCGGGTGCCGACGGACCGCGGCGTCGGCCGGCACCGGGCGGTCACCGAGCACCACGGCGAGCGGCTGGTCGGCGAGGAGTTCGCCGGCGTCCCCGCGGGCGGTCAGGCTCGGGTCGTCGGCCAGGACGGTGCCGGTGCCGACAAGGATCGCGTCGTGGGCGGCGCGCTGTTCGTGGACGTGCTGCCGTGCGGCGGCACCGGTGATCCACTTGCTCGTGCCGTCGGCAGCGGCGGCGCGCCCGTCGAGGCTGGAAGCCCACTTCACGGTGACCCACGGTCGGCCGAGCCGGACCGAGAGCAGCCACCGTTCGAGGAACGCCTCGGCCTGGTCGGCCAGGACGCCGGAGACGACCTGGACCCCGGCGGCGCGGAGTCGGTCGGCGCCGCCGTGCACGTCGGCTCCGGGGTCGTCGATCGCGTAGACGACCCGGGCGATCCCGGCGTCGAGCAGTGCCACGGCGCACGGCCCGGTGCGCCCGACGTGGTTGCAGGGTTCGAGGGTGACGACCGCCGTCGCGCCGCGCAGCAGTGCCGGATCGACCTTGGCCATCGCGTCGACCTCGGCGTGCGGGGTGCCGGCGCCCTTGTGCCACCCCTCGGCGAGGACCTCGCCGGCGGGGGAGAGGATCACGGCGCCGACGCGGGCGTGGTCGCCGACGACGGGCCCGAGGGCCGCGAGTTCGAGCCCGCGGCGCATCGCCCGGACCTCGGTGGGTCGTGCCGTGTCGCTCACGGGCCGAGCCTACCGGCGGCGGTTGGGTGACACGTCACCACGGTTGTGAGCGCGTTCAGGCGCTGGGCCACGGGAGCTCGGAGGCGGGTGTGCCGTCGGCGCGTCGCAGTGCGGTCCACGCTGTGGTCGGGCCGCCGTCCCGGTCCGGAACCCGGGCTGCGCCGAGGCCGGTGTACGAGAACCCGGCCGCACGTGCGACCGCCGCCGAGGCCGTGTTGCCCTCGTAGCACTCCCAGTAGACGTCCGGCGCGCCCTGCTCGAACGCCCAGTCGACGACGAGCCGGACGGCGTCGTGCATGAGTCCCGCACCGCGCGCGGACGGTGCGAGCCAGAACCCGAGGTCACGACCGGCGGTGCGGTAGCTGATGATGCCCGCGAGCCGCGTCGAACCGGCCGGTCGGATCGCCCACGTGTACTCGCGGTCCGAGGCCCACCCCGGTCCGACCAGGGCGTCGACGAAGGTCCGGGCATCCTGCTCGCGGTACGGCGTCGGCACCGTCGTCCACCGGACGATCTCCGGGTCCTGGCAGGCCTCGGTGATCGCCGCGGTGTCGGCGCGGGTGGGGAGGTCGAGCCGGACCCGCGCCGACTCGAGCGTGACGGGCAGCACGGTCAGCCGCGCGACCGCGGGACGAACCCGATGCGGTCGTAGACGCGGGCCAGGGTCTCCTGCGCGATCGACTCGGCGCGGTCGGCGCCGACGGCGAGCAGCCGGTCGAGCTCCGCCGGGTCGTCGAGGAGTTCGAGTGTGCGGGCGCGGACCGGTTCGAGCTCGGCCACGACGGCGTCGGCGACCTCGCCCTTCAGGTCGCCGTAGCCCTTGCCGGCGAACGATTCCTCGAGCGCGGCGATCGAGGTGCCGGTGAACGCCGACAGGATCGACAGCAGGTTCGTCACACCGGGCTTTGCCTGGCGGTCGGCCCGGATCTCCCGCTCGGCGTCGGTGACGGCCGACTTGATCTTCTTCGCCGTGCGCTTCGGGTCGTCGAGCAGGCGGATGAGGCCGTTGTCCGACGCTGCGGACTTGCTCATCTTGCTGGTCGGGTCCTGCAGGTCGTAGATGCGCGCGGTCTCGGTCAGGATGCGTGCCTCGGGCGTGACGAAGGTGTCACCGAACCGCGAGTTGAAGCGTCCGGCCAGGTCACGCGTGAGCTCGACGTGCTGGCGCTGGTCGTCGCCGACCGGCACGACCCTGGTGTCGTAGAGCAGGATGTCCGCGGCCATCAGGATCGGGTAGGTGAAGAGCCCGACCGACGCGGCCTCGGCACCCTGGCGTGCCGACTTGTCCTTGAACTGGGTCATCCGGCTCGCCTCGCCGAAGCCGGTCAGGGTGTTCAGCACCCAGGCGAGTTCGGCGTGCGCGGGCACGTGCGACTGCACGAACAGCGTCGCCTTGGACGGGTCGATGCCCGACGCGATGTACTGCGCAGCGGTGGCCCGGGTGTTCGCGCGGAGCTCGGCCGGGTCCTGGGGTGAGGTGATCGCGTGCATGTCGACGACGCAGTAGATGGCGTCGTAGTCGTCGAGCAGGGTCCTCCACTGCATGAGCGCCCCGACGTAGTTGCCGAGGTGCAGCGAGCCGGCGGACGGCTGGATGCCCGAGAAGATGCGGGTCTTGGTCATGGTGGTGCTCCGGTGCGTCAGGTGAAGCGAGAGAAGAGGGGTCAGAGTTCGTAGTCGACGACCACGGGGGCGTGGTCGGACCATCGCTGGTCGTACGCCGCGGCGCGGTCGACCGTGTACTCCGTGACCTTGGCGGCCAGGTCGGGCGTCGCCATCTGGTAGTCGATGCGCCAACCGGTGTCGTTGTCGAACGCCTGACCGCGCCACGACCACCACGTGAACGGACCGTCGACGTCGCCGGCCTGGGCGCGGCCCACGTCGACCCATCCGAGCCCGGGACCCGTGGAGCCGTCGGCACCCTCGACCGGTTCGCCGTCGGCGCCGAAGAACCGCGAGAAGTAGGCGCGCTCGCGCGGCAGGAAGCCGGCTCGCTTGACGTTGCCCTTCCAGTTCTTGATGTCGCGCTCGTCGTGCCCGACGTTCAGGTCACCGACGACGACCGCGAGCGGGTTGTGCTCGCGGAGCGCCGGCAGCCGCTCGGTCATCGCGTCGAGGAACTTCCACTTCTCGTCCTGCTTGGGGGTGTCGACCTCGCCCGAGTGCACGTAGGTGGAGACCACCGTGACGGTCGTCCCGCCGATCTCGTAGTCGGCCTCGAGCCAGCGGCCGGCCGAGTCGAAGTCGTCCGGGCCGAGCGCGACGCGGTGGATCTGAGCGGAGTGTCGAGATGCGATCGCGACGCCGGCCCGGCCCTTCGCGGTCGCCGGGTCGTGCACGATGTCCCACTCGTCCCCGAGCAGCGCCGCCAGGTCGTCGCTCGACGCGCGCACCTCCTGCAGGGCCAGCACGTCGACGTCGCGGGTGGCGAGCCAGTCGCCCATGCCCTTGCGGAAGGCGGCGCGGACGCCGTTCACGTTGACGGATGCGAGGCGCAGGCGTGTCATGCAGAACACCTTATCGGCGGGTGCCGACAGCCCTGGACGCCCCCACCGACGCACGGGAGGCACGGTGCCAGCTGGCACCGTGCCTCCCGTCCGGCCTGTGGTCGCGTGCAGGACGCGACCTGCGCGATCAGGCCGCGTCGTGGTCCGTCTTGAGGAACTCGACCAGGCTGTCCGCCGTGGTCTCGGCGTCGTCGCCCGACACGGTGAGGGTGACCTCGTCGCCGTTCTCGATGCCGAGCCCGAGCAGGGCGAGGATGCTGCCGGCGTTCCCGGACTTGTCGCCCTTGGCGATCGTGACCTGGTGCCCCGACGCCGTCACGGTCTGGACGAAGAGGGATGCGGGGCGAGCGTGCAGGCCGGATGCGCTGGCGACGGTCACGGTGCGGGTGGCTTCGGACATCGATGTACTCCTGTCGATGGGTGGTTGGCTCATGCTAGCGAGCGCTGGGTGGGCGGGAACGGGGCACGGTCAGGGTCGGCCGGGCCAGAAGACCTCGGTGCCGGCGGCCTCGACCTCGCGGACCAGGTCGAGGTTGACGGCGGGGTCGGTGATGATCGTGTCGATCGCGGCGAGCGGGGCGACGCGACCGAACTCCTCGCGGCCGAACTTGGTGTGGTCGGCGAGCAGGATGCTCCGTCGTGCGGACTTGATCATCGCGCTCTTCACGGCGGCCTCGGCCATGTTGTGGGTGGTCAGGCCGCGCTCCGGCGTGATGCCGTTGATGCTGATGAAGGCGACGTCGACGCTGACCATGCCGATGAGCTGGTGCGTCCAGGTGCCGACGCCGGCCAGGGAGTCGCTGCGGATGTTTCCGCCGAGCAGGTGCAGGTCGATGCCCGGGCGGTTCGCGACGGCGGTGGCGACGGGGAGCGAGTGCGTGACGACGGTCAGCCCGCGGTCGGTCGGCAGCAGCTCGGCGAGGCAGATGGTCGAGGTGCCGGCGTCGATCATGATCGAGCCGTTCTCCGGCAGTTCCGCCAGGGCGGCCTCGGCGATGACCATCTTCTCGGTCTGGTTGATCCCGCCGCGGTCACCGACGCCGGGGTGCAGGGTGATCCGCTCGACGGGGATCGCGCCGCCGTGCGCGCGACGGACGAGGCCGCGGCGCTCGAGGCTCGTCAGGTCGCGGCGGATGGTCTCGGGCGTGACGGCGAGCAACTCGGCCAGGTCCTTGACGTCCACCCGGCCCTGCGCGCGCGCCTGCTCGACGATGCGCTGGTGGCGTTCTGGTGCGTACATCGGACCTCGTCGTCTCGGGTCGGAACGGAACGGACATGCTCGGGCACGACATCCGCGATGTCGCCCCGTGCGTTCGATCCGCCAGACGCAAACGGGCATCTGTTTCTGTATTTTTATCCCCGGATGTGTTTGTTTGTCAACGCGAAGCGGGGTAGTGTGCTGCTCAGCCGCACGGGCGTGGTCCGTTCCCGTGTCGTGTGCACCGAACGATCCACCCCACCGCAAGCGCGTGTGAGATGAAGGAGTCTCGAATGTCCGAACTGCTCGGCACCGGCGTCGGCCGTGGCGTTGCCCACGGCCCCGTGCTCCGGATGGCTGACCCGCTCGGCGAACCGTCGAAGGACGCCCTGGTGGGCTCGGCCGACGACGCGAAGCAGGCCGTGCACGACGCACTGGCCGCCGTGGCGGACGACCTCAACAAGCGCGGACAGCTCGCCGGCGGCGACGCACAGGCCGTGCTCGAGGCCCAGGCGCTCATGGCGCAGGACCCGACGCTCCTCGACGACGTGCACACCCGCATCGACGGCGGCACCAACGCCGAGCGTGCCGTGTACGAGGCGTTCGCCCAGTTCCGCGACCTGCTCGTCGGCATGGGCGGCTACATGGGGGAGCGCGCGGCCGACCTCGACGACGTGGCCCAGCGCATCATCGCCAAGCTCCGCGGCGTGCACGCCCCCGGCGTCCCCGAGTCGGACACCCCCTTCGTCCTCGTCGCCCGCGACCTCGCCCCGGCGGACACCGCGCTGCTCGACCTCGAGAAGGTCCTGGCGCTCGTCACCCGTGACGGCGGCCCGACCTCGCACACCGCGATCCTCGCCCGTGCCAAGGGCATCACCGCCATCGTCGGTGTGACCGGTGCCGACGACCTGGCCGACGGCGTCCACGTCGTCGTCGACGCCGTGGCCGGCACCGTCTCGACCGACCCGTCCGACGCGCTCGTGGCCGAGGTCGACCAGCGCATCGCCGACCGCCTCGCCGCCGCAGCAGCACCGCTCACCGCGGGTGCGCTCGCAGACGGCCACGTCGTGCCCCTGCTCGCGAACCTCGGCAGCCCCGCCGACGCCGCCGGCGCCGTTGCTCTCGGTGCGGAGGGCGTGGGGCTCTTCCGCACCGAGTTCCTCTTCCTCGACTCGCCGAAGGCCCCCACGGTCGACGAGCAGACCGAGTCGTACCGTCAGCTCCTCGCGGCGTTCCCCGGCAAGAAGGTCGTCGTGCGCGCGCTCGACGCGGGCGCCGACAAGCCCCTGCCGTTCCTCACCGACAAGGACGAGGAGAACCCGGCCCTCGGGCGCCGCGGCCTGCGTGCCCTGCGGAACCACCCCGAGGTCCTGCGTGACCAGCTCACCGCGCTCGCGCAGGCCGACGCCGCGACCGAGGCCGACCTGTGGGTCATGGCCCCGATGGTCGCCGACGCCGAGGAGACCGAGTACTTCGTCACCCTGGCCCGCGAACTCGGCATCCGCACCGCGGGTGTCATGGCCGAGGTGCCGTCGCTCGCGCTGATGGCCGAGCAGGTGTTCCAGAACGCCGACTTCGTGTCGATCGGCACGAACGACCTGACCCAGTACACGATGGCCGCCGACCGCATGCTCGGCACCGTCGCGTCCTACCAGGACCCGTGGCACCCCGCCGTCCTGCGCCTCGTCGCGCAGCTCGGCACCGCGGGCGCCACCGCCGGCAAGGCCGTCGGGATCTGCGGCGAGGCAGCAGCCGACCCGCTGCTCGCCGTCGTCCTGGTCGGTCTCGGCGCCACCACCCTCTCGATGACCCCCGCGGCCCTGGCCGACGTGCGCGCCGAACTCGGTCGCTACACGCTCGAACAGGCCCGCGAGATGGCGACGGCGGCACTCGCCGCGAGCACGGCGGCGGCCGCGAAGTCCGCTGCCGCGGCCGCGACGCACGCCGCCTGAACCACCACCCCCAGCACCACCCCTCCCATCACCACGCAGCAGCTCCACCACACAGAAAGTCACCGCACATGACAACGTCGTCCGTTGCAGCGCCCGACGCACCCGCGAAGTCGCGGGGCGGCGCACGCGTCGCCGTTCAGAAGTTCGGCACGTTCCTCTCCGGCATGGTCATGCCCAACATCGCGATCTTCATCGCGTGGGGCATCATCACGGCCTTCTTCATCCCGGACGGCTGGACGCCGGTCGCGGCTCTCGGCGGTTCCCGCGACGGGAGCGTCGTCGGCGTCGTCGGCCCGATCCTGACGTACCTCATCCCGCTCGCGATCGCGATCCAGGGTGGCCGCATGGTCTACGAGACCCGCGGTGCCGTCGTCGGTTCGATCTTCGCGATGGGTGTCATCCTCGGCTCCGGTACCACGATGATCCTCGGCGCGATGATCTGTGGCCCCCTCGGCGCCTACCTGGTCAAGCAGATGGACCGCCTGTGGGACGGCAAGATCAAGCCGGGCTTCGAGATGCTGGTCAACAACTACTCCGCGGGCATCCTCGGGTTCGGGTTGTTCCTGGCCGGGTTCTTCTGGCTGTCGAAGGTCTTCACCGGTATCGCCGACGCGCTCGGTGTCGCGGTGGAGTTCCTCATCACCCACTCCCTCCTGCCCCTGGCCAGCGTCTTCATCGAGCCGGCCAAGGTGTTCTTCCTGAACAACGCCATCAACCACGGTGTGCTCGACCAGCTCGGCGTCGACCAGGTCAAGGAGTCGGGCAAGTCGATCCTCTTCCTGCTCGAGGCGAACCCCGGTCCGGGCCTCGGCATCCTGCTCGCCTTCTCCTTCTTCGGCATGGGCATCGCCCGTTCGACCGCTCCCGGCGCGATCATCATCCAGTTCTTCGGTGGCATCCACGAGATCTACTTCCCGTACGTGCTGCAGAAGCCGGTCCTGTTCATCGCCGTCATCCTCGGTGGTGGCACCGGCGTGCTGACGAACGTCATCTTCAACTCGGGCCTGACCGCTCCGGCGTCTCCGGGCTCGATCATCGCGGTGCTCGGCAACACGCCCCGTGACAGCTTCGTCGGCGTCATCCTGTCGGTCGTGTTCTCGGCGGCGGTGACGTTCGCGGTCGCCGCGTTCTTCCTCCTCGCCACCCGCAAGCGCGACCGCGCCGCAGGCAACGACGGAGACATGAGCGCCGCCATGGCGAAGCTCCAGGCCAACAAGGGCCGCGACGTCAACGCGGCGACCGCCGGTCTGCTCGGCAACAACTCCCCGGCCAACGAGGAAGAGGCCGAGGCCTCCCTCGGCGGCGTCGGCTCGGCGAGCACGGCGACGGCGACGAAGGTCCAGAACCTGGTCTTCGCCTGCGACGCCGGCATGGGCTCGAGCGCGATGGGCGCCAGTGTCCTGCGCAACAAGATCAAGAAGGCGGGCATCGAAGGGGTCACGGTCTCCAACAAGGCGATCGCGAACCTGTCCGGTGACGAGGACCTGATCATCACGCAGGAAGAACTGACGGACCGCGCGAAGCAGAAGAACCCGAACGCGCAGCACGTGTCGGTCGGCAACTTCATGAACGCTCCGCAGTACGACCAGGTCGTCGAGCAGCTGAAGAACCAGTAACGCCACAACCAGTAACGAAGTGCAGTATCGGAGGGGACGGGGCTGACCCGTCCCCTCCATCTCGTCCTCAACACAAGGAGAACCCCCGATGCCCGTCCTGCAGGAGAGCCAGATCCGCATCCACACCGAGGACACCGCGCCGACCAAGTCGGAAGCGATGAAGGAGGCGGCCGAGATCCTCGAGGCTGCGGGCGCGGTCACGGCCGACTACTACCCGGCCATGCTCGAGCGTGAGAAGAGCGTGTCCACCTACATGGGCAACTTCCTCGCCATCCCGCACGGTACCAACGACGCGAAGGACGCCATCAAGTCGTCCGCCCTGTCGTTCATCCGCTACGCCAGCCCGATCGACTGGGACGGCAACCCCGTGCGCTTCGTCGTCGGCATCGCCGGCGTGAACAACGAGCACCTCGACATCCTGTCGAAGATCGCGATCGTGTTCTCCGACGAGGACGAGGTCCAGAAGCTCACCGACGCCGCCGACACCGCCGCGATCCTGTCGATCCTCGGCGAGGTCAACGAGTGAGCACCAGCACCGCCGTCCACTTCGGCGCCGGCAACATCGGCCGCGGCTTCGTCGGGCTCCTGCTCCACAAGGCCGGGTACGAGGTCGTCTTCGCCGACGTCGCCGCCCCGCTCATCGACGCCCTGGCCGCAGCCGACTCGTACACCGTGCACGAGGTCGGGGCCGGCGCCCAGGACCACGAGGTCACGAACTTCCGCGCACTGAACAGCGCGCAGGACGAGGACGGCGTGGTCGCCGAGATCGCGACCGCAGCGATCGTCACGTGCGCCGTGGGCCCGAACGTCCTGAGGTTCATCGCCCCGGTCATCGCGCGCGCGCTCGTCGCCCGTGACGCGGACGCCGCACCGATCGCCGTCATGGCGTGCGAGAACGCGCTGAACGCCACGGACCGGCTGCGCGAGTTCATCGTCGCTGCCCTGCCCGAGGACGGCCGCGACGCCGCCCTGGCCAAGGCCGTCTTCGCGAACACCGCCGTCGACCGCATCGTGCCCGCACAGCCCGAGGGCGGCGGACTCGACGTCACCGTCGAGACCTACTTCGAGTGGGCCATCGACCGCACGCCGTTCGGTGGGAACGAGCCGGAGATCCCCGGCGCGCACTACGTCGACGGCCTCGCCGCATCGATCGAGCGCAAGCTCTTCACGGTGAACACCGGGCACGCCACCGTCGCGTACCACGGCTTCGTCGCCGGGGCCGACAAGATCTCGGACGCCATCGCGATCCCCGCCGTGCGCTCCGAGCTCGAATCCGTGCTCGCCGAGACGAGCGACCTGCTCATCCGCCGGCACGAGCTCGACCCCGAGGTGCACCGCGCGTACGTGCAGGCGATCATCGGCCGGTTCGAGAACCCGCACCTGCCCGACACGGTGACCCGCGTCGGTCGCCAGCCGCTCCGCAAGCTGTCGCGCGACGAGCGGTTCGTCTCGCCCGCCGCCGCGCTGGCCGAGGACGGCACGGAGCCGACGGCGCTGCTGGACGCGATGGGTGCGGCACTCCGCTTCGACGTCGCGGACGACGAGCAGAGCGTCGAACTGCAGGCGCTGCTGGCGTCGGACGCGTCCGACGCGGACGTCGCCACGCAGATCACCGGTCTCGCTGCGGAGCACCCGCTGCACGCTGCGTTCACCGAGCGGATCCGGTCCGCGCGCGCCTGACGACGTCAGCACGGACGAACGGGAGGCCCGTCACCAGCTGGTGACGGGCCTCCCGTTCGTCCACCGGTCGCGGCTACCAGCCCAGGGCCGTGAGCAGACCGGACACCGTCGTGATCGTGGTGTCGCTGATCGCTCCCACCTGGACCCGACCGGGACGGCCGAGCGCGCGGTCGGCGCGCAGCACGAGGACCGCCGAGACCCCGGTGTCGCTCAGCCGACGGGTGTCCACCGGATCGTGCGCCGCGCCGCGGTCCACGAGCACCACGACCGATCGCCCGATGAGGGTCGGGTCCGGAGCATCGGCGATGGACGCGAGCGCTGCCCGGACGTCCGCCGCACCGTCGGCGGTGGCCCGCCCGACCACGACGAGGGAGTTCTCCGGCGTCGCCGCGAGGACGGCGGCAGGGCCGACGTGCGCCCCCATGTCGTGCACCGTCACGCGTGAGGTGGCCGGTTGCAGGGTGGGGAGTCGTGCGGCGAGCTCGCCACCGGAGTGGTCCGTCGCCTGGACCACCACGCCGAGACGTCCGCCGACCGCATCGGCGAGGAGTGCCGCGACGGTCGTCGTCCCGGTGCCGCCGGCGACCCCGGCGACGAGCACGGTCCGGGCGCGCTGCGCGGCTGCCCGCCGCGAGCCGGGCATGGGCGGCAGCGGAGCCGAGGTCGGGGGTGTGGTGCTCACGCGCCGTCCTCCACGAGGAGCTGGGCGTCGATCGACGCTGCGAAGGCCTGGACGATCGCCACACCGACCTCGCCCGTCGGCCCCCACGGAACCCAGGCCTCGGTCCACCAGACGGGCGCGGCGCGCGTCGCCCACGGGGCGAGTCGTGCGATCTCGGCGGGGTTCTCGACACGCTCGGGCATCTGGACACTCAGGACGGCCCGCCCGCGGTCGTCGACGATCTCGGTGACCACGCGGTCGAGCGTTCGCACCCGCAGATCCGGCGCGATCTGCGCTCCGGCCTCGACCAGTGCGAGCGACGAGGGAGCCGCAGCGGACAGGATGTTCACCTCACGGGGCATCGACGGCTCCCTTCGGGTCGAGCACGGTCGTCTGACCGGCGGGGTCGGCCTGCGCCGGGGCGACGGTCGTCGCCGTGGGGAAGTGGGCGACCTGCACGATGCGCGGGGGCGTCCCGCGTCGGACGAGACGCCCACGGCCGGGCGGGAACTGCTCCGCGTAGACCTTCGGGAACACCTGCCCCTCCGACCGTTCGCCGCTCAGCACGAGCCCGGTCGCACCCGAGTCGCGGATCGACTGGATCACGGTGTCGTACATCGCGCGAGCGGCACCGGCGACGGGCCGCGTGAGCACGACGTGGAGTCCGAGGTCACGCGCCGACGGCAGGTACGGCATGAGGGGCGCGAGCGGGTCGGTGCCGGCCGAGGCGACGATGTCGTAGTCGTCGACGAGCACCACGATGCGGGGCCGTGGTCCGGTGGACGTGCCGGCGGCGCGCTGCTCGAGCTCCGCGGCGATGGCCGCGGCGAGCCCCCGGGCGTCCCGGCCGTTCGCCGCGTGCCCGCCGAGGAAGTCGTCAGGCGTCCCGGCCGCAGCGCTGCCGCGGACGTCCATGAAGGCGAGGACGAGCTCGTCCGGCGTCGAACGTTCCATGAACCCGGCCGCCAGCCCCCGGAGGAGCGCGGTCTTGCCACTGGCCGTGTCACCGAACACCAGCAGGTGCTGGTCGACGGCGGGGTCGAAGGCCACGAAGTCCATCGTGTCCTGGCGGAGTGCGAACGGGACCGTCGTCGGGGTGTCGAGCGGGTCCGGGAGCTCGGCGGGGTCGAACGACTCCGGCAGCAGGCGGATCGGCGCGGCAGCCGGGCCGCCCCAGCTGTCGGCGACCCGCTGCGCGAGGGCGCCGAGCTCGTCGCCGACCACACCGTCCTCCACGTCGTCGAGCACCGGCAGGGCCACCTGGCCGAACAACTCGCCGTCGGTGAGGACTCGACCGGGCTCGCCGGACTTCAGGGTCGCCGCGGCGGCGCGGGCGATCGTGGAGTCTGCCGGGTCGTTGAGGCGCAGTTCGAACCGCTGGCCGATCAGTGGCTGGCTCGCGAGCCGGAGTTCGTTCCACCGGGTGAGCCCGAGGACGACGTGGATGCCGAAGCTGCCGCCGCGCTGGAGCAGGTCGGCGAAGGCGTCCTCGAGCTCCTCGAACTCGGTGCGCATCACGCCGAACCCGTCGACGAGGAGCACCACGTCCGCCGATCCCAGCTCGGGGACACGGCCGGCGGCGTGCCGGGTGCGGAGCATCGCGAGTGAGTCGATGCCGTGGTCGCGGAACACCCGTTCGCGCAGGCGGATCATCGCCTGCAGCTCCTCGACCAGCCGGAGCAGGCGGTTCCGGTCGGCACGCGTGGCGACACCGCCGACGTGCGGGAAGCCCTCGATGCGACCGAGGCCGCCGCCGGCGAGGTCCATCCCGTAGACGCTCACCTGCCGGGGCGTGGTGGTCAGCGCGATCGATGCGGCCAGCGTGCGGAGGAACGTGGTCCGGCCGGATCCGGGTGCTCCGATGACGGCGACGTGTCCGCCGCCCCGCGTGAGGTCCAGCATCCACGGCCGCTGTCGCTGCCGCGCGGGGTCGTCGAGCAGGCCGATCGGCACCGTGACCCCGTTCGGGTCGGAGACGGCGTTGGGGTCGAGGACGGCGCCGAGTGCGAGACGCGTCGGCAGCGGCGGCAGCCACACCGGCGTGGTGTCGCGGTCGCCGCGGTCGAGGCGTTCGACGGCCTCGTCGACGACGCTCCGCCCGACGTCGGGTGCCTCGAGCGTGACCTCACCGGGCGCGTCGTCCTCGGCCGCCAGCGTGTTGTAGACGGGCAGCTCGAACGGCTCGGGGGCGGTGTCCGCGGACGACGTGGTGACGGCCGACGCGGGAGCGGCGTCCTCGACCGGGCCGGACACGTAGCCGGATCGGAACCGCGTGTACACGCTCGTGTCCACCTTGAGGTAGCCGTAGCCGGGCACGGCGGGCAGGTGGAACGCGTCGCCCGTGTCGAGCACGACCTGGCTCTCGGCTTCGGAGAACGTGCGCAGGCCGAGCCGGTAGGACAGGTACGTGTCGAGGCCGCGGAGCTTGCCGGCTTCGATGCGCTGGCTCGACAGCAGCAGGTGCACGCCGATCGATCGTCCGATGCGCCCGATCATGAGGAGCAGGTCGACGAACTCGGGTTCCGCGGTGAGCAGCTCGCCGAACTCGTCGATGACGAGCACGAGGTGCGGCATCGGCGGCAGGTCCGGTCGCTGGGTGCGGAGTTCCCGGTAGTGCGTGATGGAGGGCGCCGATCCGGCGTCGCGCAGCATCTCCTGACGCCGTCGGACCTCGCCGGCGATCGACGCCCGAGCACGCCGGGTGAGCTGCGGGTCGTCGGCGAGGTTGTCGATGAGACCCGCGACGTGCGGGAGGCGGGCGAACGGGGCGAACGCGGCACCGCCCTTGTAGTCGACGAGGATCATCGCGAGGTCCTCCGGCGGGTGCGACACCGCGAGGCCGAGCACGAGGGTGCGGAGCATCTCGCTCTTGCCGGATCCGGTCGCACCGATGCAGATGCCGTGCGGCCCCATGCCGAGCTGCGCCGACTCCTTGAGGTCGAGCAGCAGCGGAGCGCCGAAGTCGTCGACACCGATCGGCACGCGCAGGAAGTCCCGCGGGGCTCGGGGGCGCCAGGTGCGGTCCGGGTCGATCGTGGCGACGTCGTCGACCCCGAGCAGGTCCGAGACGCCGATGGCTGCCGACGACTCGGCACGCTGCTCGGTGTCGGCGGACAGTCGGAGGGGTGCGAGCGCTCGCGCGACGGCGGTGACGAGGGGCGGGGCGACGGGGTCGCAGACGGCGAGCTGGACCGGAGCGGGCTCACCTTCCTCGACGTCGCGGGCGTCGACGATCTCGAGGAGCGTCGTGCGTGCACCGGATCCGGCGCCCGTGCCATGGTCGGCACCCGGGGCGTCCGACCTCGCAGTCACCCGTACCCGGACGTCCGACGGTTCGTGCAGCCGGTCGGCGACGAGGTGCACGACCGTGATCCGGAGGTCCTCCGGCCGGGTCTCGCCCTCGGGGAGTGCGAGCGGAACGGCGACGGCGCCGTGCTCGTCCGCGAACACCACCAGGCGCGGCAGGTCGCTGCGCTTGGCCGAGTCACCGGATCGACGGTACATCGCGGCGGTCCGGGCGCGTTCGCCCAGCTCGCCGGCGAGGGTGCGTGCGAGCGCCGGGACGTCCTCGGCGACCCGGCGCGCGCGCAGCGGCCCGTCGAAGGTGCGGTCCATCCGTGCGTGCGGGAGCAGGTCGAACCAGTCCCAGTCATCGGCGCGCGCCGCCGGGAACGCCGCGGCGAGGTGCAGGTCGTCCGGGGCGTGCAGCGCTGCGAGCTGCACGACGAGTGCCCGTGCGACCTCGAGCACGGCGTCGCGGTCGCCGACGACCGAGACGTCCCCGGCGCCGTCGAGTCGGACTGCGATGGGCATGGCGTGCACGGTGCCGTAGTGTTCGGCGACCTGCTCGAGCTCGGCGAGCATGAGCGGGTCGAGCGGCTGCACCGGGTTCTGGTCGGGCGGCACGGCGAGGTCGAGCCACCCCACGTCACCTGATCCGACGCGGACCCGCAGGAAGTCGCCGTGCGTGCGCCGCCGTTCCCAGAGGCGTGCCGGGTCACCGACGAGACGGGGGAGGGTGTCGGGCGAGGGGTCGACGTGCTCGGCGCGCTCGCGGACGGCGGTCGTGCGCGTCCGCAGGTCGCCGCGCAGTTCCTCGAGGTAGTCGAGGTACCGCTCGCGCTGCGTCCGCCGGTTCCGGACGGCGTTGCCCCGCTGGGTGAAGGCCATGCCGAGCCCGCCGACGAGGGCGACCACGAAGACCAGGGCGGCGACGACCATGAGCACCGGGTTGTTGCCCCGGAGCACGACCATCATCACGACCGACGAGATCGCACCGACGACCGGCAGCAGCGACTGCAGCGGGAGGCCGCCACTCGGCCCCTCCGGGAGCTGCGGTGGCGGGGCGAGTTGCTCGGCCTCGGGACGGACGAGCGGGGTGGAGACCCGGGCGGGCCGGTGCACGACGCGGTTCACCGGGCGACCTCCGGGGTCGTGCGGCTGGTGCGACGGTCGACCGCGGCGTCGACGAGCGCTGCCGTCAGGTGGATGAGCGCGATCCGCGAGGCCGTGGGGCGTTCGCCGCCCCCGGCGACGCTCGGGTCGCCCGGGATCGGGTGGACGGCGTGCCCGGGCCACCGGACGGCGGTGCGCGCGGCCCGGAGGCCAGCCCCCGTGGTGTCGACCGGGACGACCAGGACGCGCGTGTCCGGTGCGTGCCGCCGGACGGCGTCGGCGTGGGCGACGCCCTCCTCGATGGCGGGGCGGTCCGGGCCGGTGACGAGGGCGACGACGTGGGCATCGGCAGCCACGGCGCCGAGGTCGACGAACGGGCTCCTGGACCCCCAGTCCCCGACGACGACGTCGAAGAACCGCGCGATCGGTTCGACGGCGTCGGTCCACTCGGCGGGTGCGGCCTGTCGGCTCGGGAGGCGCGGGTCGCCGATCCGCAGCACGTGCAGTCCGGACGGGGTCACCGCCAGACCGTCGGTCGCGTCCCAGGACGTCCGGGCGGCGTCGCGGCGCTCGGACCGCGGCGTCGGGTCCGTCCGGTCGGCGCCGGCGTGGGTGGCGAACGAGCGCAGCCCGGCGGCACCGTCCACGCCGAGCACCCGTCCGGAGCGTCGACGGGCGAGTACGGTCGCCACGGCTGCCGCGGTCACGGAGCAGCCGGTGCCGCCCCGGAGCGAGGCGAACGCGATGCGCCGACTGGTGGGAACGGCCTGCCGGATGGCCCGGTGCGCATCGTCGAGCTCGCGTGCACCACCGGCCACGCTGCCGAAGAACGCCCGCCCGAGCGCGGGGACGACGTCGTCGAGGAGCCGCATGGTCAGAACGTCTCCAGGAGTGCGGCGAAGAGGCCGAAGGTGCCGAGCAGCAGCGGCAGTGCCACGACGACCGAGATCGTCTCGAGGACGTTGCCGAGCGACCGCAGGCGCGCTCGCTGGTGTGCGGCCGGCCGGACCCCGGCGAGCAGGGCTCCGAGCACCCCGAGGCCTGCGAGCGCGCCGAGCACCTGGAACGGTGCGGTGGTGGCGTGACCGAGGAGCCCGAGCACCGCGGCGACCACGACGGCGCTCCAGAGCAGCACGCCCTGCAGCGTCAGCGGGAAGGCGCGGGTGCGGAGTGCGGCGACGACGACCACCGCGGCGCCGAGCCCGACGGCCCAGGGGTCGCGGTCGGAGACGAGTGCGGCGCCGGCGAGGGCGATGGGGGCGGCCACCGCGGCGGTCGTCCAGTCGAGTGCTCGGTACGCGTCCTCGAGCGCCGTGACGACGCGGGCGCGAGCGACGGGCTCGCCGCCGCTCACACGGTCGTCGAGGCCGGTCAGTCCGGCGGAGGACATCGCGACCGAGGGCAGGAGCCCGCAGACGGCGATGGCTGCGATCCCGACCACGCCCCAGCCGGCGGTCTGCGGCGCCGGAGTGAGCCAGGTGAGCATGCCGAGCAGCGGGAGCACGACGCCGACGACGGCCGCGACGCCGATCGTCCGCGTGCGCTGTCCGACGCCGAGTCCGAGGCCGAGCGCGATCCACGCCCAGACGAGCACCAGGGCGGCGACCATCGCGGGTTGGTCGCCGTCCCGCCCGACGACCGGTCCGACGGCCAGCCCGATCGGCAGCGCGAGCCCGGTGGCCGCGGCCGTGAGGGCGATGCCGGTCCAGCGTGCCCCGGCACGACCCGCGACGAGCGCCGCGATCGCCAGGACCACGCCGCTGCCGACGAGCACGGACGGCAACAGTGCGGGGGAGACGGTCCCGCCGTCGAACGCGGCTCGGACCGAGGCGACGGTGAACGCGGCGACCACGAGGGTGCCCGCGACCGAGGCGGTGGCCCCGACGGCGGCGGCGGCGACGGACCAGCGTGCGGCGGTGCCCCAGCCGTCGCGACGACGGCCGAGCGAGTCCGCGACGGCGTCGGTGACGTCCGAGACCTCGGGCGGCGGTGGTGCGTCGGCGCGACGGACGAGGTGCAGGACCTCGCCGTCGGCGATCTCCTGTGTGGCGGCGTCCGCTGCCAGGGAGACCTCTTCACCGGTGACGCGCACGAGGGCGACGGGTTGCGCGCTGTCCGCGATCGGTTCGTCGAGGATGTCGACCAGCCGCGGCAGCAGTGCGGCGAACGGCTCGTCGGAGGCGACGACGACGTCTGCACGGCGGCCGACACCGACGACGGTCACGCGGGTGAAGTCGCTCAATTGGTCTCCTGCTGGGGTTGCGTGGTCGGCACCGGTCGCGGTGTCTGCTGCGCCTGTTGCTGGGCGGCCTGCTGCGCCAGCGCGTTCGTGACGAAGGAGTACCCGAGGCACCCGACCCCCACGACCGCGGCGAGCACCACGCTGCCGATGAACCGCTTGACGTTGTCGTTCACCAACCGGCGGTCGGCGAGGCGACCGAGCACGAACGCCTGCCGGAGTCGTCGGCGGTGCGTCGAGACGCTCTCCAGCAGGATCGAGTCACTGTTCCGCGGCACGCTGCACCTGCTCCCTCGTCCGGTCGTCCATCCCGACGGCGTCGGCGACGCGGTCGGGCCCGATGTGGTCGATGACGTCGGCCAGCTCGTCGACCGGGTTGCGGTCCTGCCGCCGCCCGAAGGGCAGCACGAGCGCCGGGATCCGAGGGCGTCCGGCGATGACGGCGCCGAAGCGGTCGCGCATCGCCTCGACGTCGAGGTCGAGCTGCCGGACGGCCGGCGCACCGAGGAGCATCGCGACCGGCAGCGGGGGCGGGGACAGTCGCGGCGCCTGCGCGAGGTCCGCGCGGCCCGGGCGCCGGAGCACCAGGGCGAAGAGCGGCAGCTGCGTCGTGGCGAGCCGCCCGAGCACCTGCGGGACGGCGGCGACCCGCATCTCGGAGACGGTGTCCCCGAGTGCCCCGACCGCGAGCAGCCCGGTGGTGAGCTCCTCGACGCCGTGCTCGGTGCGCTGCGCGGCGATCGTCACCGCGAGTGGCGCGTCGGGCGAACCGACGGCGAGGAACCGCGTGGAGTCGGGCATCCGCGAGCGAGCGGCCTCGGTGAGGGTGTGCCGGTCCCACGCCTGACCGGCGGGTTCGTGCGTCCCCCAGCCGGTCGGTGCCGCCCCGGCGAGCTCCGTCGCGAGGAGTTCGGTGGTGGCCCCGAGGACGGTCTCGTCCGCGGCCCGGTGCCGGACGGACACCGAGACGACGATGTGTTCCGCCGTCGGCGTCCAGGGGCGCAGGTACCCGACGGCGACGTCCTGCACCGAGGTCGGCGGGCCGGTCCGGAGCGCGTCCGTGAAGTCGTCGAGCCGTCCGCCGTCGAGTCCGTTCCGCAGGCCGTCGTCGCCGCGGACGACCCACGCCCCGCCGCAGTCGAGCAACGCCTGGCGGAAGGCCTCGGTCACGACGGACAGGCCGTCGGTCACCAGGATCGGGCGGGCGCCCCCGCGTGCCGCGGTGGCGAGCAGGTCCGCCTGGGCACGTCCGAGCCGCACGATCGCCGCGCGGGTCTCGTAGCGGATGCTGCCGTCGCCCGCCGAGTCGACGAGCGGGTGCGTCGCGCCCGGACGGTCGTCCTCGGCGGTGTCGTGTCGGAGCGGGTTCACGTCGTGGCCCCGATCCGGGCGACCACGAACGCGTGGTCGCCGATCCGGACCGTCGAACCGGCGGGCACGGGCAGGTCCACGCCGGGGACGAGGTCCTCGAACGAGGCGTCCGGACGGACCACCGAGGTGCCGTTGGTCGAACCGAGGTCACGGATCAGGACGACTCCGCCGGCCTGCACGAGTGCCACGTGCGTCTTCGAGAGCGTGCGCGACAGATCCGGCACCGCGACCGTGGCGATACCTGGCTCCGCCTCGGGGTTCCGGCCGATCACGCAGGTTCCGTCGAACCAGTGCACGGCGCCGGAGTCGAACCGCAGGACGACCGCGTCGGGCGGTACCGAGTCGTCGGCCACCGGTGCGGTCGGCGCGGGCACCGCCGCGAACCCGGCCGCGGGGGTGGGACCGAACCCCGCGCGACGGGTGGCGTCGAGACCAGCCTGCACGGCGCCTCCAGGCAGCGGCGCCGACCCCGGACGGACACCCGCCGACGCGGCGGCACCGAAGGCGGTGCCGAGCGCGGGCACGGCGGGGTCGAGCGGCTCGCGTCCGCGGTTCAGTGACGCGGTCAGCGTGCCCGTCGCCGCGGCCCAGGGGCCGGCTCCGGGCGCACGTCGGTGCCGACCGCCACCGAGCCGGGCGAGCTGTCGGACGGGCCCGGCGGGCAGCGCGTCGTCGACGTCGACGACGCGGGTACGGAGGAGCAGCCCGCCCGGCCCGCGGCCCGTCCTGGAGGCACGCATCACCACGATCGCGGTCGTCACGACGAGCCCGGCGACCGCTCCGGCGACGGCGGTGCCCACGGGGTCGGAGGAGGGGACCGCGGTGTGGGCGAGGAAGAGGAGGGCGGCGCCGGCGGCACCGCCGAGCAGGCAGACGACGACGTCCACCAGCCGGGCGAGGACGACAGCACCGGCCGGGGCCGTGGCGACGCCCTGCACGGCGTCGTACTCGGCGGAGCCGATCGTGCGCCCGAGGAGGGCACCGCAGTCGGTGCAGAAGCGCTGGCCCTGGCTCGTCGCGACCCCGCAGCGACCACAGGTCAGCACGGGTACCACGGACTCGACCACGATCGACGACATGCCCCACCTCCCCTCGGCAGGAACGATCATGTCAGAACCGGAGGGTGACGCGCGCGGCGGACGTGGTCTACGCTGCGTGTATTCGCTGTCACCCGTTCGGGGTGGGGGAACGACGGAGAGGATGCGCGATGAAGTTCGCGATGGGGGCTCAGGTCCTGACCAACCTGACCAAGCAGACGTCCGGTGCTTCCGGTGACCTGGGGACGCTCGTGCGCAAGCTGGCCGACTCGGCCGAGCCGCTGCAGGGTCGCTTCAACGGTGCCGGTCGACAGGCCTTCGACCGTTTCAAGGCCGAGACCGACACCATCGCCAACGAGCTGAACGGTGCGCTCGCGAGCGTGCTGCAGGGCATCTCGGGCATGGACCGTTCGTTCCAGGAAGGCGACCAGGACATGGCGCAGTCCACGAGCTCGCTCGAGGGCAGCTCGAACTTCGACGCGGCCCGCTTCAGCGGCCGCGCCTGACGGATCTTCGGGGAGAGGGAGAGAACACCATGAGCGGTGGCAACCAGGCAGATCGTCGCGACTACGACGTCGCGGCTTCGCAGAACGCACAGGACAACTTCAACGCCGTCGCGGCGCAGCTCGAGTCGCTCATCGCGCAGCGTGACTCGGACGTGAAGGCAGCCATGGCCGACTACCAGGCCGACGGCGTTTCGGACGAGTACCACGCCAAGGAACAGCGGTGGAACACCGTCGCCGGCGAGGTCAAGCAGATCATCGCGACGCTGCGCGCATCGCTGCAGTCGAACGACGAGTCGGCGCAGTCGGCCATCAGCAAGGCGAAGTCGGCCGTCGGCAACATCGGCTGACGTGGTCGACGGATGGCGGGTCGACCCCGCCGGGGTCGAGGCCGTGCTGACGGACGTGTCGACCAAGACCACGACCATGAACAACGCTCTGGGCGGATCCGCGGACGGATCGATCCAGGGCGTCGGAGAAGTCGTGCAAGACGCCGCGACGGCAGCACAGTCACCGGTGATCGGTGAGGCGCTCGCCGGGTTCTTCGAGCACCGGCAGGCCACACTGACGGGGATCCAGAACCGGATCCAGGCGTCGCTCTACGGCGCTGCCGGCGCGACACGTGCCATCGTCGACGGCGATGACGAGATGGGTGCTGCCACGGCACAGGCGAACGCCGTCACGGCGTCCACCAACGGCGACTTCCGCGCGTTCGACGGGATGTTCGACCGGTGACCGGCGTCGTCAAGACGGGAGCCATCCCGTACACGGACGTCCAGCTCGAGGCGATCACGAGCGGCGCCGCTTCGCTGCGGACCGTCGCGTCGGCCGTCCGCGACGGCACGGCCGACATCGTCACCGCCTGGAGCGGCATCTCCGGTTCCTACGAGGGCCCGAGCGATCAGGAACTCTTCGCGGTCATGACGCCCATCGGGCCCCAGGGCACGACGTTCGGCGACGACCTGGACGCCGCGGCGAAGGCGCTCGACACGTTCGTCGCCGAGGTCACACCGATCGTCGCTGCGCTCAAGGCGTACGTCACGCGTGCCGAGCAGCTGCACCGCGACGTCGACGCGTTCACCCCGAAGACCGCGACGACCGAGTACGGCAACAACGCGACCGTCGAGTCCTGGGACCAGGACGAGACCCTGACCGACGAGAACAACGCGATCATCAACGGCGTCACCGCCCAGGTGGTGGCGTACCAGGCTGCCGAGCGCACCTGCGCGAACACCATCCGCGGGCTGTCCGGCCTGCAACCGCTGCACGCGATGAGCGGCAGTGGCGCGGATGACGCCCTCGCCTACGGGTACGACAAACTGCCCGCCGGCACGAAGCTGCCGTGGGGGACCGCGTCGGAGCGGAAGGAATCGTGCTCCGAGAAGACCGTCGACTTCCTGCCGAACATGCTCACGGGCGTGGCCGTCGACGGCGTCTGGGGCACCGTGAAGGGACTCGGCACCCTCGTCGGTCTGGACGGCACGGGCTTCCACCTGGAGACCGCGGCGACGTCGTGGAGCGGAGTCCTCGCCCTCACCGGCTTCAACACGAAGACCATGCAGAAGGACCCCGACCTCCAGCGCGAGGCGTGGACCCAGCTGGGGAAGGCCACCGTCGGTTGGGACGAATGGGGCAGGGACCCCGGTCGCGCCGCCGGACAGGCGCTGTGGGGGATCGGCTCGATCGTCGTCCCGATCGTCGGGCAGGCGGGCAAGCTCGGCGCCGTCGGCAAGGTCGGCGAAGTCGCGGGGGCCGTCGGCAAGGCGGGGAAGTACCTCGATCTCGTCGATGCCGGCGCGTGGGTCTCGAAGGGCTTGACCAAGGTGCTGCCGAGGCTCGATGAGCTCAAGACGATCATGACCAAGGGTGTCGGTGACGACGCGGTCGGGTCGACCGGGCGCCTCGCCGACTTCAAGACCGGGCTCGGTGACTACCTGCACGGACGGCACGGCGACACCGACGTCGAGGTGCCGCCGGCTCGGACCGAGGCGGACACGGACGTGCGGGCGGGGAGCGACGCGAACGCGCGGGCCGACGGCGGCGACGCGACGGTGCACGCGCGGGAGCGGGAGCCGGCGCTCGTGGGGGCCGGTGGGCGCGGGGAGCACGGTGAGACGACGACAGGCGACGGCGGTTCGACGTCGGGGTCGCACGGCGGGGCAGGGCACGGGGGCGATTCGGCCGGGCACGGTGGGGACTCGGCCGGGCACGACGGTTCCGGGCACGGCACGGGCGCCGACAACGGCACCGGCGGCACTTCCCCGGACGGCTCGCACGATCAGGGCACGGTTTCGGAGGCCTACTCGCACGTCGCGCTCGATTCCGAGGGCAAGAACGTCGGTCCTTTGGTGGCCGAGAGTAGTCTGTCGCCCGAGCAGTTGCACGACTACCTCGAATCTCAGTGGCCGCGCGACGGCGCACTGGCACGAGAGTTCGAGTCGTCCGGTGTGTGGCCGCACGACGTCCAGATCCCGAAGGGCCCGGAAGTCCTCACCCCAGACGGCAAGATCAACTGGGACGGCGTCGACAACGACGGTTTCGCCTCGAGGGGCGACGGGACGGTCGACCGTGCTCCTTACGATCCGCCCGTCGGATCTGTGCTCGACCGATACGGACCTCCGGACGGACGCTTCACGTCGCCAGTCCCCGACGGGGGCCCGTACCCGTACGATGAACGCGGTCTGCCCTACTTGGAGGACGCCAACCAGTACCACCAGTACGAGGTCGTCCACGACGTCGGCGATCTACGGGGCGCGTACGACGCTTTGGACGGGGACCACAAGGAACTCGTTAACGCACTGCTCCAGCAGCGCAACAAGACGGCGGACGACCTCGGATCCCTCGGTGCGTATCGTGGTGAGATCGCAGCAGTCGGTCGCTTCGGCTCTCCGGGCGGCGGAGTGCAGGTACAACTGCCGCTGCCGGTCGAGATCCTCCAGGTCCTCGGCGTACTCCGCGAAATTCCTCTGCACTGAGAACAGGACGAACTCATGGATGACATCGACGTGATGCGCGAACTCGCCGTCGCCGAGGCCGCGGGCGTTCCCTTTTGCTGGATGCGGCGGCCCTCCAACGATGTGAACACCCCGTGCATCTACGAGACAGCAGACGGATGGCGGGTCTCCACGACGAATGAACGGAGCACCGAGGAATCTGTCGACGACTATTCGGACCGCTCCGCGGCCGTCGACGATTTCGTGAGCCGCGTACAAGGGTCCGTACGGTACAAGGAGCTCCGCAAGAAGCTCCTCGGGCACTAGCGCAGGTCTGATGCCCGTTCTGACTGGGCCTGGTCGAGGACCCTTCTGACAGCCGGACGGTCGTCTGCAGATTGAGATCGTTTCCGTCACCGACCTCAAGAGATTGAGAATCCTGAGTTGACCGACAGTGAACCAGGCGAGTTCGCCGACCTCCAGTACCTCGAGGACGTCCTGCTGCGTGCCGGAAACGACCTCGTCACGTGTGAACCGCGAAGGGTGCAGTTCGGCGATCACGAGACACTGCAGCGGTACTCGGTGTCAGGCACGTCGGTCGAGGAGTGGCGTGGAGACCGGGGGCGTGGCGCCCTGACCGGCACACGGTTCGGGTCGGCCACGGACGCGGAATTGTGGATCGTCGCGGACGCGAGTGGGTACATTCGCGAAGCTCGTGGCCTGCCGATCGCAGATTGGCTTCCCGACCAAGAGCACGAACTCCCCGAAGGGTTCACTATGGAGCAAAACGGCGCCGGTGTTCTCCTCACCTGGAGCGCATCGGGAACGGAACACCGAGTCCGTTTCGGCGGCGCTCTCCCGGAGGCCCATGCGGTGCAGTTCTCGGCCGTGGCACGGGTGCCGCTGAACCAGATCGAAGAGTGCGCGCTCCAGCTCGACGCCCGCTCGGCGTTCGCGGCCGCGGCGTCCGCTGCTTCGCGCTGAACGACTCCGTCGTGCCGCTGATCCATCGGACTACGCCGCAATACCGTGCCTCGAGGTGCTCGTGGTCCTCTTGCGCAGTGCTGGGCATGAGCGGGGCGTCACCGAGCCGACGCTCGTGGAGTTCGGCGATCACGAGACGTTGGAGCGTTACGTCGTGCAGGACTCGGAAGTCCTGGGATGGCGAGGCGACCGAGGCTCGGGAGACTGGACAGATGTCGTGTTCAGAGACGGAGACGGTGACGATGCTGCGCGTCGAATCGCGTCCTCTGCCGCTGGTGTCACCCGAGATCGAGCTGACCTCGAACGCGCCCACTGGCTGCATTGATCACCCCCAGGAGCTTCCCGCTGGCATGACGTCGACGGTCGAGTCCACGTTGAACGTGCTCCGGTGGACGGCGCACGGCGCCCCGCACCGTGCCTGGTTCGGGAGGGGTCGTTTCGTTGCCGTTCGCAACGGTGGCGCGTGTTCCCGTGGACCGCATCGAGCAGTGCGCGCTCGAGACCGGTTCCCGGCGAGCATTCGCCGAGCCTGCGCTTCCCGATTGACTCCGGTCTCTCGGCACGAGGCGCGGCCGTCCGTTCAGTCCTGAACGACGATCCTCTGCAGCGCGCCACTGACGAGCAGATCGCGGATCGTCTCCGCACCCTCCGCGATCGAGAAGCGGACCGCGCCGCCGGGCTGCCCGAACCAGGGGAGTGTGATCTGGGCGTGAACGAGGACGTTCTCCGTCGTCACGTACGGGTGGACGGTCGACGGGAGCGACAGCGCGGTCGGCGGAAGCGCTCGCGATTCGAACGAGGCGGCGTACGGGTTGAGCAGCCATCCGTCGGGCCCACCGACTCGGTCCACGGGGATTCCTGGGGGCAGCTGGATGAGGACCTGTCCGCCGCTGGACCGGATCTGGTCGGCCAGTTCGGGAAGGTAGCGCTCAGACGAGTCTCGGAGCCTAACGAGTTCTCTGCGTGAGATCGTCCTGGGCGCCGGAATGGACCTGTTCAAGGAGAACTTCTCGCGACTTCATCCAGAGGTGGCCCCGTCCGCGCTCGACGCGCTCGAGTGGAAGTTCTCCTGGGATTGGCGCTGAACCGACGACGTGCGGCTGTCGCTGGGGTCAGTGCCTCCTGCGAGCCCATTCGTGCCCGCCCTTCGCGAGGTCCATGTACCAGTTGTACAAGTTGTTCTGTTCCTCGAGCAGCTCCGCGTAGAGCGCCCGAGCTCCAGGATCAGTCGACAGCGCGAGGTACTCCTCGTTGTCGAGGATCGCACCGATGCCGGTACGGACGTCGTGGTAGGCGCCATACTGGTCGCTGACGTCGACGTACGAACGCATCTCCTCGAGGTACCCCTCGAGGATCGGGAGGTATTTCCCTCCGGCAAGACGCTTCTCGGCACGCTGCTGTTCGTTACGGAAGACACGAAGGGCCCCGCGCGCGACACCGTCGATGAACAACTGCGATGCCCGCGACGTCGGATCGGTGGCCCCCGTCGCCAGGGTCTTCGCGAAGCCGCTCGAGGCGGAATCGGTGCCGAACGCGAGCTTCCTCGCCGCAGCGCTCGGCTGCTCCGTGATCAACATCCGCAACGCACGATCCGACCCGAACTCCTGCCAGGCGGGGAACGTCGAGCGGCGCTCGGTCGACGTGGGCGTCGTCGCGATCCACCAGCGCAGCACGGCTCGGATCCGGTCTTCGTCGTCCACGCGGGTGAGGGCGCTGTCGAAGGCGTCGTACCAGCCGTGCAGGAGCTCGAGGAGGAGTGCGCCGTCGTGCCGGAAGGTCAGCGCGAGGCCCGTCGGTCGTTCGTGGCTCGTCACGCCAGCAGGCTACCGGCGTACCGTCGCCCGCATGACGAAGCACTGGGTGGCCCCACGGTTCGGCGGCAGCGAAGTCCTCGAGTACGTCGACACCGAGGTGACGGCGCCCGCCTCCGGCGAGGTCACCATCGCCGTCCGCGCCGCCGGCATGAACCCGGCGGACACCAAGCACACCCGCCAGGGCGACCCCGCGGACCTGCCCATCGCCGTCGGGTACGAGGTCGCCGGCGTCCTGTCCGCCGTCGGCCCCGACACGCAGATCGGGTCCGGCGGGGGAGCGGTCGGCGACGAGGTCCTGGCGTTCCGCATCAGCGGCGGCTGGGCGGAGTCGGTCACGGTGCCCGCGGCCGACGTCTTCGCGAAGCCCGCGTCGCTCGGCTTCCCGGAGGCCGCCAACCTGCTCCTCGCCGGCTCGACCGCCGCCGACATGCTCCGCGTCACCCGTGCCGAGGGGCGCGACACCGTCCTGGTGCACGGCGCCTCGGGCGCGGTCGGCGTCAGCCTGCTCCAGCAGCTGCGGCTGCTCGGCACCCGCGTCATCGGCACCGCGTCGGAACGTGGTGCGGACGTCGTGCGACGCTTCGGTGGCGAGTGGGTCGCGTACGGCGACGGCCTGGAGGCGCGTGTCCGTGACCTCGCACCCTCCGGCATCGACGTGGCACTGGACTGCGTCGGCACCGACGAGGCCGTCGACGTCTCGCTCGCGTT
Source organism: Curtobacterium sp. MCBA15_005 (assembly GCF_001864855.1). Classification (NCBI taxonomy): domain Bacteria; kingdom Bacillati; phylum Actinomycetota; class Actinomycetes; order Micrococcales; family Microbacteriaceae; genus Curtobacterium; species Curtobacterium sp. MCBA15_005. The sequence goes on along the minus strand of NZ_MJGL01000002.1, from coordinate 95,102 downwards.
GGTCGCGGACCGGTCACGCATCGTCACGATCGCCGCGCAGGCGCGGGCTGCATCGGACGGCATCGCCGCGGTGGGCGGCGCGCAGCCGGCCAGCAAGGCGTTCCGTGACTCGGTGCGGCAGCGGCTCATCGACCTCGCTGGCGCCGGACAGCTCGAGGTCCCGGTGGCGCGGACCTTCCCGCTGGCGGAGGCGAAGGCGGCGGCGGAGCTGCTGGAGTCCGGGCACCCCGGGGGTAAGCTCGCGCTCCTGCCCTGACCGCACGGTCGGGTCAGATGCACGGTCGGGGCCAGAGTCGTTCGCACGGATGACGCTCGCCGGCTCGGGGGAGTGCCACACTCTGTGTGGACCGACAGCCCCGCCGGAAGGAACCCGCCGATGAGCGACCAGTACCCGCCCCGGGACCCGTACGGCCAGTCCGCGCAGCCCGGTCCGGGGCGGCCGAGTGGCGGCAGGTCCGCGCCGCCGCTCTGGGCGCCCTGGTACGGCATCCCGTTCCCTCAGGCCTTCGTGCGCTTCTGGAAGAAGTACGTGCGGTTCGACGGCCGGGCCAGCCAGTCGGAGTACTGGTTCTGGGCGCTCTGGTACCTGATCGGTTCGGCGGCCGCGGGCATCATCGGCAACGGGTTCAACGTGCTGCCGTTCATCGACGACGGTTCCGACGGTCTCGGCAGCCTCTGGAGCCTGGCCTGCGCGCTCGGCTTCATCGCGTTGACCGTGCGGCGGCTGCACGACGTGAACCTCAGCGGCCTGCTCGCCCTCTTGTTCGTCATCCCGCCGATCGGCATCCTGTTCTCGCTGATCGTCGGCCTGATGTCGTCGAACCCGCAGGGGCAGCAGTACGACCGCCCACAGCAGGGCTGACGCGCGGTACCGGTTCTGACGGCCTCTCAGGAGTTCTGGTTGACTCGACCGTGAACATCAGCCAACACTCGAGGGGGACCACGTGAGCGACCAGTACCCGCAGGATCCGAACAACCAGCCGAACGCCCAGTTCGGCGGCACACCCCAGTACGGCGGCGCACCGCAGTACGGCCAGCAGCCGCCGACCGGACCGAACGGCGAACCGCCGCTCTGGGCACCGTGGTACGGGATCTCCTTCGGCAAGGCCGTCGGCCGCTTCTTCAAGAAGTACGCGACGTTCAGCGGTCGGGCCAGCCGGAGCGAGTTCTGGTGGTGGTACCTGGCGAACGGGATCGTCACCATCGTCCTCAGCATCCTGTACGGCATCGGCTTCGCGACCTCCGAGCGCTCGACCGTGTCGATGTCGTCCTCGACGTCCACCAGCGTCCAGTCGACCGTCACCGAGCCGTCGGCGTTGTTCGTCATCTCGGGCATCCTGTTCCTGCTCTGGGGCCTCGCGATCATCGTCCCGACGCTCGCCCTCGGCTGGCGCCGCCTGCACGACGCGAACCTGACGGGCGCGCTGTGGATCATCGCGATCTTCGTCGGCATCGTCGGCATCGTCTTCGGCCTGCTTCCCTCGAACCCGCAGGGTGCGCGCTTCGACCGTCCGCAGGGCGCCCGATGACCGAGAGCACGCAGCAGTGGGCGCCCCCGCAGCAGCCCGGTCAGCAGACCGACGCCGCGGGGACGCCGCCGCGATGGGCCCCGTGGTACGGAATCTCGTTCCCGAAGGCAGTTGCGCGCTTCTTCGCGAAGTACGCCACGTTCAGCGGCCGTGCGAGCCGGAGTGAGTTCTGGTGGTGGTTCCTGGCGAACACGATCGTCACCGGGGCACTCGTGGCCATCGGCACCGTCATCCGCCTCACCACGCTCAACAGCCGGACCGTCGACTACTACGGCAACGAGATCACCGTGGTCGACCCGGTCCCGCCGGTCTTCTGGGTCGTGCTCGTCCTGCTGGCACTCTGGGGCCTCGCGACCCTGGTGCCGTCGCTCGCCCTCGGCTGGCGACGCCTGCACGATGCGAACCTCTCCGGGGCGCTCTGGATCATCGCGCTGTTCATCGGCGTCGTCGGCATCGTCTTCGGCCTGCTGCCGTCGAACCCGCAGGGCGCACGGTACGACCGGCCCGGGACGAACCGATGAGCAACGGCGGGACGCCCCAGTGGGGCCAGCCGGACGGCGACCAGTCGCAGGGGCAGCCCGGCTACGGGCAGCAGCCCCAGAACGGGCAGCAGCCTGGGTACGGGCAGCAGCCGCAGTACGGGCAGCAGCCGGGCTCCGGACAGCAGCCGTACGCGCAGCCGTACGCCGACCCGTACCCGCAGTTCGCGCAGCCGATCCCGCTCGGTCCGGACGGCGTCCCGCCGCTCTGGGCGCCCTGGTACGGCATCGGGTTCCTCGATGCGTTCACCCGGTTCTTCAAGAAGTACGCCCGGTTCGACGGCCGCGCCAGCCGGAGTGAGTTCTGGTACGCGGTGCTCGCGAACGCCATCGTGACCATCGTGCTGTTCGGCGGGTTCTACGCCGTCCTCTTCGCGACGGTCGGGGCGAACGGCGCCGTCGACGAGTACGGCACCCCCACGGGGAGCAGCGCGCCGTCGCCGTTCGCCTTCGTGCTGCTCGGGCTCTACTTCCTCTGGTGGCTCGCCACGATCGTGCCGGGCATCGCCCTGGGCTGGCGTCGCGTGCACGATGCGAACCTGGCAGGCCCGTTCTGGCTCATCGCGCTTTTCGTCAGCGCCGCCGCGATCGTGTTCGGCTGCCTGCCGTCGAGCCCGGCCGGCGCGCAGTACGACCGCCCCGACCTGCGGTAGTTCCGCGGACCAGAACAGCCCGCCCCACGCGTCGAGCGTGGGGCGGGCTGTTCGTGTGTCGGAGGGCTCAGACCACCCGGAGACGGACGAGCGCACCGTCGACGACCAGGTCACGCACGGTGGCCGACGGGTCGGCGATCTGGAAGCGCAAGGCACCGCCAGGCTGCTCGAACCACGGCTGGACGAAGCGGACGTTCACCAGGAACGGCCGGTCGACGACGTACCGGTGGGTCTCCGGCGACGAGGTCACGTGCGGGGGCAGCGACCGGCTGGGCAGCGGGGTGTCGAGCGGGTGCAGCAGGTAGCCGTCCGGGCCACCGATGCGGTCGACGGGGACACCGGCCGGGATCTGGATGGTCAGCCCCTGCTCGCCGGCCTGCGCGACCTGCTGCGCGAGCTGCGGGTAGGTCGACGCTGCGCGGTCGCGGAGCCCCTCGAGCTCGTGGCGGGGGATGTCGCGCGGCTCCGGGAACGGACGGTTCAGGAACCGGCGCAGCATTTCTACCGCGTCGTCCTCGCCCGTGGCCTGCGCGAGACGACGAGCCGTGCCGTAGTCGACGACCTCGAGCGCGTAGCCGGAGGCGTCGGTCTGGACGATGCGGAGCGCCCCCTCGACCGGCGGTTCGTGCAGGGTCTCGCCGGGGAGCTGCACGTACCGGGTCGTGTAGCCGAGCTGGTCGAGGATGGGGCGGGTGTCCGCGAACGTCATGGTCGGGAGCCTATCGGTCGGCGTGGTGCTGGGCCTTGGACGGAGCCGGGACTACGCCCGGCCGCGCATGATCGCTTGCTTGACCTCGGAGATCGCCTTCGTCACCTGGATGCCACGGGGGCACGCGTCGGTGCAGTTGAAGGTCGTGCGGCAGCGCCAGACGCCTTCCTTGTCGTTGAGGATGTCGAGGCGGACGTTCGCGGCGTCGTCGCGGGAGTCGAAGATGAACCGGTGTGCGTTCACGATCGCGGCGGGGCCGAAGTACTGCCCGTCGGTCCAGAACACCGGGCAGGACGACGTGCACGCGGCGCAGAGGATGCACTTCGTGGTGTCGTCGAAGCGGGCACGGTCGGCGACGGACTGCACGCGCTCCTTGCCGGGCGTCGGGGCCGACGAGGACTGCAGGAACGGCTGCACCTCGCGGTAGCTCTGGAAGAAGGGCTCCATGTCGACGACGAGGTCCTTCTCGAGCGGCAGGCCCTTGATCGCCTCGACGTAGATCGGCTTCGAGACGTCGAGGTCCTTGATCAGGGTCTTGCACGCCAGGCGGTTGCGACCGTTGATGCGCATGGCGTCGGACCCGCAGACGCCGTGTGCGCACGAGCGGCGGAAGGTCAGGGACCCGTCCTGCTCCCACTTGATCTTGTGCAGGGCGTCGAGGATGCGGTCGGTCGGCAGCATCATGACGTCGAAGTCCTGCCAGCGCGGCTCGTCGTCGACGTCGGGATCGAAGCGACGGACGATGACCGTGACGGAGAAGGATCCGGGAGGAGCGTCCTGCACGGTGTCGGTGCGGGGTGCGTCGGAGACCAGGGTGTCGGTCATCTCAGTACTTCCTCTCCATCGGCTGGTACCGCGTGATGACGACGGGCTTCCAGTCGAGCGTGATGTGGTCGTCGGCGAGTGACGAGTGCGGGTCGCCCGTCAGGTACGCCATGGTGTGCTGCATGTAGTTCTCGTCGTCGCGCTTCGGGTAGTCGTCGCGCATGTGGCCGCCACGGCTCTCCTTGCGGTTGCGCGCGGAGTAGACGACGACCTCGGCCAGGTCGAGCAGGAACCCGAGCTCGACGGCCTCGAGCAGGTCGGTGTTGAACCGTTTGCCCTTGTCCTGCACGGAGACCTGCATGAAGCGGTTGCGGAGCGTGTGCAGGGTCTCGGTGACGCGGGCGAGCGACTCGTCCGTGCGGAACACCTGCGCGTTCTTGTCCATCTCCTCCTGCAGTTCCTTGCGGAGCGCGGAGACGCGCTCGGTACCGGTCGAGGCACGGAGCTGGTCGAGCATGCCGCGGACGCCGGCAGCCGGGTCTTCCGGCAGGGGGAGGAACTCGGCGGTCTGGACCCACTCGGCGGCGTTGTTGCCGGAGCGCTTGCCGAAGACGTTGATGTCGAGCAGCGAGTTGGTGCCGAGGCGGTTGGAGCCGTGCACGGAGACGCAGGCGCACTCGCCGGCGGCGTACAGGCCCGGGACGACGGTGGTGTTGTCGTACAGGACCTCGGCCTTGACGTTCGTCGGGATCCCGCCCATCGCGTAGTGCGCGGTCGGCATGACGGGCACCGGCTCGACGACGGGGTCGACGCCGAGGTACGTGCGGGCGAACTCGGTGATGTCCGGCAGCTTCGTCTCGAGGACCTCGGCGCCCAGGTGCGTGCAGTCGAGCAGCACGTAGTCCTTGTTCGGTCCGGCACCCCGGCCCTCGGCGACTTCCTGCACCATGCAGCGCGCGACGATGTCACGCGGTGCGAGGTCCTTGATGGTGGGGGCGTACCGCTCCATGAAGCGCTCACCCGAGGCGTTCCGGAGGATCGCGCCCTCGCCGCGGGCGCCCTCGGTCAGCAGGATGCCGAGCCCGGCGAGCCCGGTCGGGTGGAACTGGAAGAACTCCATGTCCTCGAGCGGCAGGCCCTTGCGCCACACGATGCCGACGCCGTCGCCGGTCAGGGTGTGCGCGTTCGAGGTGGTCTTGTACATCTTGCCGAAGCCGCCGGTCGCGAAGATCATCGCCTTGGCGTGGAAGACGTGCAGCTCACCGGTCGCGAGCTCGAACGCGACGACGCCGGCGGGCTGCTGGCGGGTGACACCGTCGTCACCGACGACGTCGACCATGATGAGGTCGAGCGCGTAGAACTCGTTGTAGAACTCGACGCCGAGCTTCACGCAGTTCTGGAACAGCGTCTGCAGGATCATGTGCCCGGTGCGGTCGGCGGCGTAGCAGGCCCGGCGGACCGGGGATTTGCCGTGGTCGCGGGTGTGGCCACCGAAACGGCGCTGGTCGATCTTGCCCTCGGGCGTGCGGTTGAACGGCAGGCCCATGTTCTCGAGGTCGATGACGGCGTCGATCGCCTCTTTCGCCAGGATCTCGGCGGCGTCCTGGTCGACCAGGTAGTCGCCGCCCTTGATCGTGTCGAAGGTGTGCCACTCCCACGAGTCCTCTTCGACGTTCGCGAGGGCCGCGGCCATCCCGCCCTGTGCCGCACCGGTGTGCGACCGGGTGGGGTAGAGCTTCGAGATGACGGCCGTCTTCGCCTTCGGGCCGGCTTCGATCGCGGCTCGCATGCCCGCGCCTCCGGCGCCGATGATGACGATGTCGAACTGGTGGTGGTGGACGGTGGTCTCGGTCACAGGGGTCTTTCCGTAGACGGTGGGAACGCGGGCAGCAACGGTGGTGGTGCTACTGCGCGGGGCAGAAGGACGGCAGGTCGGCGGCAGCGGCGCCAGCGGGGCACGGGTCGAAGGTCCAGCAGACGAGGAGCCCGAGCACGATCAGCACGACGCAGGCGGCCAGGATCGCGACGAGGAGGGTCTTGCGGATGCCGGGCTTCGACACGTAGTCGTTGACGATCGTGCGCATGCCGTTCGAGCCGTGGATGAGGGCGAGGACCAGCATGAGCGAGTCCCAGACCTGCCAGAAGGGGTTGGCCCACTTGCCGGCGACGAAGGCGAAGTCGATCTGCTTGACGCCCTCGCCCGCCACCATGTTGACGAAGAGGTGGCCGAAGATCAGCACGACGAGCAGCACGCCCGAGGCGCGCATGTAGATCCAGCCCCACTTCTCCCAGTTGGTGGTGCTGCGGGCGGCTGCGGCCGAGCGGGGAGGTTCGACGATCTGCGTGGTCATGTTCGTGCCCCTCAGTTGAAGTCCGCGACGAGGTTCATGAGCTGGCGGGGCAGGAAGCCCGCGATCGCCACCGCCCACAGGACCATGACGATCCAGAACATGGCCCGCTGGTACTTCGGGCCCTTCGACCAGAAGTCGATCAGGATGATCCGCAGGCCGTTGAAGGCGTGGAACACGATGGCCATGACGAGCGCGATCTCGCCGAGGTTCATGATCGGGGTCTTGTACGTGCCGATGACCGCGTTGTACGCCTCGGGTGAGAGCCGCACGAGCGCCGTGTCGAGGATGTGCACGAGCAGGAAGAAGTAGATCGCGACGCCGGTGATGCGGTGGAGAACCCACGACCACATCCCGATCGAACCGCGGTAGAGCGTGCCCTGTGGCGTCCGAGAAGCCCGCGGGGCTTCAATCGAGACGTCGGGCACCGCGGTCGCCGTACCCCCGCCGGTGTGCTCAGCCATGAGCTCGTCCTTCCATAGGACGGGCTCGCCCGATCGGCGAGCCCTTGCCGTTCGTGTTCGTGTGGAACACGACCCATCCTATGCGCGGGCGCTGACCTTCTCGTCCCGACCGGCCCGGAGGCCCCGTCCGACGGGCGGCGCGCCGATGGTGCGGGCCGTGTCGTGGTGGTCGAGGAGCTGGTCGCCGACGGCCTCCCAGGTGGTTCCCTCGACCCGGAGTCGACCGGCGGAACCCATCCGCTCCGCCAGCGCGCGGTCGTGGTGCAGCCGCAGGACCGCGTGCCGCAGGGCCTGCGGGGCATCGGCGTCGTAGAGCTCGCCGTCGAGCCCCGGGGCGACCAGGTCGAGCGGGCCGCCGGACGCCGGCGCGATCACGGGCAGGCCGGAGGCGTGGGCCTCCTGCAGGGTCTGCCCGAAGGTCTCGGCCGGACCGGTGTGCACGAACAGGTCGAGCGCCGCGTACGCGTCGGCGAGGGCGTCGCCGCGCAGGGGGCCGGTGAAGGTGACGTCGAGGTGCCGGAGCCGACGTTCGAGCATCGCCCGCGACGGACCTCCTCCGGCAACGACGACCCGGATGCCGGGAACACCGCCGAGTTCGGCGAGCCGCTCGACCTCCTTCTCCGGGGCCAGGCGCCCGACGTAGCCGACGATGGTCTCACCGTTCGGGGCCAGGCGGCGGCGGAGTGCCCGCACGTGCCCGGTCGACCGGCGCGCGGGGTGGAACAGCTCGGTGTCGACGCCGCGACCCCAGCGGGCGACGCGGGGCACGCCCTCATCGGCGAGCATCGCGGCCGTCGCGCTCGACGGGGCGAGCGTCAGCGAGGCCCCGGCGTGGATGCGTCCGAGGATCTTCCGCACCAACGGGACGGTCGCGGTCAGGCCGTTGCGGCGGGCGAACCCGGCCACGTCGGTCTGGAAGACGGCGACGGAGGGGATGCCGAGCCTCCCGGCTGCCGTGATCGCGCGCCCACCCAACAGGAACGGACTCGCGGCGTGGAGCACGTCGGCGCCGGAGGCGGCGAGGATCGTGTCGAGCACCGGGTGGGGGAGCGCCACCGGGAACTGCCGGTAGGCGACGGCGGGGATGCGGTGGACGTCGAAGGAGCGGTAGCGCTCGACGGCGCTGCGCGACCGGAACTGCGCGAGGCCGGGGGTGTCCGGGGCGATCACGACCGCGCGGTGACCCCGTCGTTCCAGGTGGTCGAGGACCGCCAGGACACTGGTGGTCACGCCGTTGAGGGTGGGCAGGAAGCTCTCGGTCACGACGGCGACGGTCCGGGGGGACGTGCCGCGCTCCACGCTGCGTGCGCTCATGGTGCTGCCCATGCTCCGGGCGTGACGTGACCCGGCGGGGCCGACGACGTGAACGGGACGCGCGCGCCGGGTGAACAACGCTGCGGGAGCCCGCATGCGGGAATCGTGCGGAGACCACCCAGGATCCGCCCGGTGGGACCGGTACGGTGAGCGCGTGGCTGACGCTCTCGAAGACTTCTACGCGATCATCCCCGCAGGGGGCATCGGATCGCGCCTGTGGCCGTTGTCGCGCGCGGACGCACCCAAGTTCCTGCACGACCTGACGGGTTCCGGCACCTCGCTGCTGCGGCAGACCTGGGACCGCCTGGCGCCGCTCGCCGGCGACCAGCGGATCATGGTCGTCACCGGCCGCGCGCACCGGGTCGCGGTGGAGTCGCAGCTGCCCGGCGTCGAGGACCACAACGTGGTGCTCGAGAGCGAGCCGAAGGACTCCACGGCCGCCATCGGCCTGGCCGCGGCGATCCTGGTGCGCCGCGAGCCCGACGTCGTCATCGGCTCGTTCGCCGCCGACCACGTCATCGGGGACGCCCGCGGCTTCCGTCGTTCGGTGCGCGAGGCCGTCGCCGTCGCCCGCGCCGGCTACGTCACGACCATCGGCATCACCCCGACGGAACCCGCGATCGGCTTCGGGTACATCAACGCCGACACCGCCGCGCTCGACATCGAGGGTGCCCCGACCGCACACGCGGTGAAGTCGTTCGTCGAGAAGCCCGACCTCGACACCGCCCGCTCGTACGTCGAGCAGGGCAACTACCTCTGGAACGCCGGCATGTTCATCGCCCGCGCCGACGTGCTGCTCGCCGAGATCGGCCGGACGAAGCCCGAGCTGCTGGCCGGCATCAACGAGCTCGCCGACGCCTGGGACACCTCGGCCCGCGGCGCCGTCGTCGACGCCGTCTGGCCGATGCTCGAGAAGATCGCGATCGACTACACGGTCGCCGAACCCGCCGCCGCGGCCGGACGCATGGCCGTCGTCCCCGGTGACTTCGACTGGGACGACGTGGGGGACTTCGCCTCCCTCGCCAAGCTGCAGTCCGGCGGTCGGCCGAACAACCTCGCCGTGCTCGGGGACGGTGCCCGCATCCTGGCGGACTCGTCGAGCGGCATCGTGATCTCGCACAGTCAGCGACTCATCTCGCTCATCGGCGTCGAGGACATCGTCGTCGTGGACACCCCGGACGCCCTGCTCGTCACCACCAGCGCGAACGCGCAGCGGGTGAAGGGTGTGGTGGATGCCCTGAAGATCAGTGGCAGGGGCGACGTCCTGTAGCGCTGAGCATCGGCCATCTGGCCGGTGATGTGTCAGGTGTAGGGTCGCTGGGGAGCGACATGGGGAGGAAACGGGGGCGATGGCGGACATCGAGTTCGAGGCGGGGGACGCGAAGGTGCTGGCGAAGGCGGTGCGGTCGGCGGCCGACACCCTGCGGGGCCAGAGTGGGACCCGCTCAGCGTCAGCTGAGGCGGCGCTCGCCGACTTCGCGGGGTCGTACGCGGATCGCTTCAACGACGCGGTTGTGATCGAGGCCGAGGACCGGGGCAGGCTTGTCGGTGTGCTGACCGACTTGGCGTCCGCCGTTGATCGCGCGGTCGAGCTCGCCGAGCAGGAGCGCGAGCGTGTGCGGGCGCACGCCGCCTGGAAGCTCCGAGACGCCGACCGCCAGCGCGCCGCCAATGAGGCGTTGGCCGGACCGTTCTCCGGCGTCGCGATCGGGGTGTGGGACACGTTCGTGGACCGGGAACCCTCGGATGAGCCACTTCGTCCACCCGTCGTCGACGCCGAGTTCCGTGGACGCGAGCGTGCGCGGTACGGGAACGGCCCGAGCGGGGGCAAGAGCTCCGCTGATCCGGCCGCGTTACGGGGCTTCGTGTCCGCTGTGGCGGGCCTCGACACCGCGGCGTCGGCGGAGGCAACGCGGGTGCGTTCGGCGTGGTTGTCGTTCCGGTCATCGTGCGCCTGGGTGCAGGTCGACCGTGGCAGCATGCCGGTCGGATTCGAGCGGTACGTGGCCGAGAACGACGAAGACAGGTCCTGGATCACGAAGACTGCTCAGGCATTCGAAGATGCTGGTGGCGGCGGTGCGCTGTCCGACGCTGTGCTCGACATCGCAGCCATGGGGCGGGAGGCACCCGCTGTCCAGAGACTGCTGGCTGATCACCTGACGCCGGCCCAGGTCGCGGCGAGGTGGGCTTCGCTCGGTCTGACCAAGTCTGACGCCGACGCCCTCCGAGCGTTCCCGACGTCGGTGTTGTCCGAGCTCGGCAACCTGGAGGGCATCCCGTATTGGGCGCGGAGCACCGCCAACGTCGTGGTGCTGAACCAGCGGCTGGGTGACGTCGAGCTCGAGATCGAGACGCTGCAGGGCCGGGTCGCCTCCGCTGGGGAAGGCGCGAGCGCGATGGCGCGGCGGCTGGCGTCGCTTCAAGAAGAGATGAAATCGTTGCGGAACATCAACGCGACGATGGCGAAGGCGGGCACGGACAGCCCTCGGTACCTCATCGCGCTCACCGACGACCAGCCGCCGCTGGCCGCCGTCTCGATCGGAGATCTCGACACGGCCGACTCCGTGACGTGGGCGGTGCCCGGGATGGACACCACGACCGCGGACATGAGTTCGTGGACCTCGGCAGCGCAGAACATCTACGACCAGCAGTTGCGTCGTGGCGACCCTGCTGGTCGAGCGGTGATCGCCTGGATCGGGTATGACGCTCCGAACCCAGCGGACGTCTTGCTCATGGGGAAGGCCGAGCGGGGTGGCGAGAACCTCGCCGCGTCGATCCGAGGGCTGGACGCCGTGCGTGCTGGGCGGATGCCGGAGACGAACATCGTCGGGCACTCCTACGGCACGACAACAGCGGCGGTTGCCCTGTCGAAGAGGGGCGTCCACGTCGACCGGTTCGTGGCACTCGGTTCGGCGGGTTTGCCAGACGAGGTCACTTCGGCGAACGATCTGCACGCTGGACGCGTCTACGCGTCGCAGGCCAAGGATGCGCCGGTGGGACAGACCGGCAAGGGCGACGAGTGGGCTTCCTTCGGACGAGATCACAGCGTCGGGCATCGCGTAGACCCCACATCGGAAGCCTTCGATGCGACGGTGTTCGGCGCCGACGGCACGACGACGAAGGGTGGCGAGAAGTTGGGCTCGGTCCTGCATCACGACCCGCTGAACAGCGACCGACGGGGGTATCTCGACCGCGGCACCGAGACGCTGCACAACGTCGGACTCGCGATCAATGGTCGCGATTACGAACTGACTGCGGCCCGAGCCAGATGAACGCACGGAACGACTGAGGAGAACGATGATCGTCGCAACGCCCGTCCGGAGCGTGGCAGGGTGCGCTCTCGCATTCGTGATGGTGATCGCGGTGCTCGCCGGTTGCGCCCGGCACCCAGAGGAGAGGAAGGCGTACGTGGACCCTGACACCGCGAAACAGCAGATGATCGACGCCATCGACGACGTCACTGGACGTCTGGGCGGCGAGTGGAAGGCGCGAACTGGGCCCGACTACGCCGAGAGTTGCAACTTGTCCGGCGGGGAGAAGGGGGCGCACTGGGTGTACCTCACCGGCCGGACTTCCAAGGTCGGTTCGGAGGACCCGGAACCGGACGCGAAGAAGGTGCTCGACCGCTGGGAATCCCAGGGCATGGAAGTCGAGCGTTGGGCTGACCCCGACGGGCCCGCGGTCGTCGGCCGCGGCGGTGGTTCGATCGACTCCATCAACCTGTACGCATTTCCGGGCCACTACACCGTCGAAGCCATCTCGCTCTGTTTCCCGGGTGACGCCGACAGCTTGTGACACACCGACGTGACGTGGGATGCGGCTTTGTCGGCTCCGTGCTCCTGGTCGGCATGCTGCTGGTGGGGCCGACCGGTTGCGCCGCGCAGAGGACCGGCACCGGTTCATCTGAGCGGGCGGAGCGCCAGGTGAGTGAGAACGCCGCGAAGCGACAGATGGTCGAAGCGGTCGATGACGCAACAGAGCGACTCGGCGGTGAATGGAAAGCACGCACCGGGCCGGACTACGCGGAAGGCTGCGTTCTCGCGGACGGCGAGCGAGGTGCACACTGGCGCTACCTCACCGGGAGCACGCTGGCCGGGCGACCCGATGCCGACGCCGCCCGGGTAACCGAGCACTGGGAACGTCAGGGGATGCGGGTCACCCAGCGTGATTCGAGCGACGGGCCCGCCATCTTCGGCGACGGCGCAGGGAAGGTCACCTCGATCAGCGTCTACGCCCACTCGGGGAACTACACCGTCCAGGCCGTCTCACTGTGCTTCCCGGGCGATGCCGACGAACTCTGACCTCCAGAGATCCGCCCCGCCGGCAGCGTCCTGTAGCGCTCCACCGACAAACCCCTCGAACTGGGGGTCTGCGTGCGACCCTGCGTTACGGGCGCGTTTCGGCGGGGTCGCGATCCCGTAACCGATCCGCAGGACCCCCGCAACGGGTCCTGTACCGGCCCGACGGTCGTGTACTGTCGCCACGATCGCCCGGAACGCACGTGGTCCGGGCACGCTCCCCGGAGGAACCAACCCGTGACATCTCGTACCCGACAGGTCGTCCTCAGCGGCCTCGCGCTCGCCGGCACCGTCGCCGTCCTGGCCGGCTGCGCCTCGGCGCCGTCCACCACCGACTCGGCGAAGAAGACCGACTTCCGCCCCTGCATGGTCTCCGACGCCGGTGGGTTCGACGACAAGTCGTTCAACCAGCTCGGCTACGAGGGCATGAAGGACGCCGCCAAGGACCTCGGTGCCACCTACAAGGAGGCCGAGTCGAAGGACGCCACCGTCTACGACTCGAACATCGAGCAGCTCATCGGCCAGAACTGCAACCTCGTCGTGACCGTCGGCTTCAACCTGGCCGACGCCACGAAGAAGCAGGCCGCTGCGAACCCCGACACCGACTTCGCGATCATCGACGACAACTCGATCGACGCGAAGAACGTCAAGCCGATCACGTTCGACACCTCGCAGGCGGCGTTCCTCGCCGGCTACGCGGCGGCGTCCTACTCGAAGACCGGCGTCGTCGGCACCTTCGGTGGCATGCAGATCCCGACCGTCACCATCTTCATGGACGGCTTCGCGGACGGCGTGAAGTACTACAACGAGCAGAAGGACAAGGACGTCAAGGTCGTCGGCTGGAACGTCGACACCGGCAAGGGCTCCTTCACCGGTGGCTTCGAGGCCGGCACGCAGGCCAAGTCCGTCGCGCAGACGCTCCTCGACCAGGACGCCGACGTGATCCTGCCCGTCGGTGGCCCGATCTACCAGTCCGCCGCCGAGGCCATCAAGGACGCCGACAACGGTTCCGTCCTGATCGGTGCGGACAGCGACCTCTACGAGGCCGACCCCCGCTACAAGGACATCGCCTTCACCTCGGTCGAGAAGGGCATGCGCCCGGCCGTGAAGGACGTCGTCGAGCAGGCGGCTGACGACAAGTTCTCGAAGGACCCGTACGTGGGCACCCTCGAGAACGACGGCGTCGGCATCGCGCCGTTCCACGACTTCGAGTCCAAGGTCGACAAGGGCCTGCAGGGCGAGCTCGACGACGTGAAGGCCGGCATCATCGACGGCTCGATCAAGGTCAAGACCCAGTCCTGACCCGGTGAACGCGGGCGGGGGATCATCCCTCGCCCGCGTTCTCGTGCGCCCGGGTGGCGCACACCACATCGTGCATCCGCGGGGTGCACGCGACACCGTGCGCCCGCGTGGCGCGCGCGAGACAGAAATAGACTCCCGAACATGAAGCTCGAACTCCGCGGCATCACCAAGCGGTTCGGCGCCCTGGTCGCCAACGACCACATCTCGCTCACCGTCGAGCCGGGTGAGGTCCACTGCCTCCTGGGTGAGAACGGCGCCGGCAAGTCCACCCTGATGAACGTCCTGTACGGCCTGTACGACGCCGACGAGGGCGAGATCCTGCTCGACGACGTGGTGCAGGACTTCGACGGCCCCGGTGACGCCATGCGCGCCGGCATCGGCATGGTGCACCAGCACTTCATGCTCGTGCCCGTGTTCACCGTCGCCGAGAACGTCATGCTGGGCCAGGAGCAGACCACCTTCGGCGGGCGGCTCGACCTGGCCGGTGCCCGCAAGCGTGTGCAGGAGATCTCCGACCGCTTCGGGTTCGACGTCGACCCCGACGCCAAGGTCGAGGACCTGCCCGTCGGCGTGCAGCAGCGCGTCGAGATCATCAAGGCGCTGTCCCGCGACGCCTCCGTGCTGGTGTTCGACGAGCCGACGGCCGTCCTCACCCCGCAGGAGACCGACGAGCTGATGGGCATCATGCGCCAGCTCCGCGAAGCCGGCACCGCGATCGTCTTCATCACCCACAAGCTCCGCGAGGTGCGCGAGGTCGCCGACCGCATCACGGTCATCCGTCTCGGCAAGGTCGTCGGCGAAGCCTCGCCGACCGCCACGAACAACGAGCTGGCCGCGCTGATGGTCGGCCGTGCCGTCTCGCTCGTGGTCGAGAAGGAACCCTCGACCGGTGGCGACGACGCCCTGGTCGTCGAGCACCTCACCGTCACCGACCCCTCCGGCATCGTGCTCGTCGACGACGTCTCCTTCACGGTGCGTCGCGGCGAGGTCCTGGCGATCGCCGGGGTGCAGGGCAACGGCCAGACCGAGCTCACCGAGGCGATCATCGGCCTCGAGCCCGCCCACGCCGGCCGGATCACCCTGGACGGCAAGGAGCTCACCGGCCGGAGCGTCAAGCAGGTGCTCGACGCGGGCGTCGGCTTCGTCCCCGAGGACCGCAAGGAGGACGGCCTGGTCGGCGAGTTCACCATCGCCGAGAACCTGATGCTCGACCGGGCCGACCACGCCGAGTTCGTCCGCGCCGGCACGATCCGGTCGGCGGAACGCGACGCCTTCGCCGACGAGAAGATCGCCGAGTTCGACATCCGCACCCCCGGCCGCACCACCGCGGCCGGTCGGCTGTCCGGCGGGAACCAGCAGAAGATCGTCCTGGCGCGCGAACTGAGCCGTGAACTGCGGCTGTTCGTCGCCGCGCAGCCCACCCGCGGCATCGACGTGGGCTCGATCGAGTTCGTCCACAAGCGCATCGTCGCCACTCGCGACACCGGGGTGCCGGTCATCGTCGTCTCCACCGAGCTCGACGAGGTCGTCGCCCTGGCCGACCGCATCGCCGTGATGTACCGCGGCGGCATCGTCGGCATCGTCCCCGCGACCACCCCCCGCGACGTCCTCGGCCTCATGATGGCCGGGGAGATCCCCGAAGGAACGGAGCTGGCCGCATGACCGGTTCGGCCGGCGAGATCCACGCCACACCCACGACCGGAACGGAGCTGGCAGCGTGACCACCCCACCGCCAGACAACACGCAGCAGCCGACCTCGGCTGCGCACGGCACCGCGGACGCCCCGCTCACCGACGACCGTCTGCAGGAGGTCGAGTCGACCCCGCACCTGATGACGGACTCGGCAGAGGACACCGAGCGCCGCAACGGCGCCGGTGGTGACCGCTGGCAGGCCGCCCTGCAGGGGATCCTGAACGGCTCCGTGCTCGTCACGGTGCTCGCCGTCGTCCTCGCGCTGGTCGCCTGCGGCATCCTCATCGCCGTGACGGACGAGAACGTCCGTGCCACGGCCGGGTACTTCTTCGCCCGCCCGACGGACATGCTCCAGGCGGTCGGCACCGCGGTCGGCGGCGCGTACGCCTCGCTGTTCCAGGGCTCGGTGTTCAACTTCGGCGCGGACTCGTTCCAGCAGGCGATCGGGCCCCTCACGCGCTCCGTCGACTACTCGGTGCCGCTCATCGCCGCCGGACTCGGGATCGCGCTGTCGTTCCGCGCCGGGCTGTTCAACATCGGCGGCCAGGGGCAGATCCTGATGGGCGCCGCTGCCGCCGGGTGGGTCGGGTTCTCGTTCGACGGGCCCGCCGCGATCCACATCCCGCTCACGATCCTCGCCGGCATCGTCGGCGGCGCGGTCTGGGGTGGCATCGTCGGGGTGCTCAAGGCCCGGACGGGTGCGAACGAGGTGGTCGTCACGATCATGCTCAACTACGTCGCGCTCTACCTGGTCAGCTACCTGCTCCGCACCCCGGGCCTGCTGCAGGCCCCGGGCAGCAGCAACCCGATCTCGCCCGCCACGAAGGAGAGCGCCCTGCTGCCGCAGCTCTTCGGCGTGCGGTACGGCGTGGACCTCGGGTTCATCGTCGCGATCATCGCGGTCGTCGTCGTCTGGTGGCTCGTCAACAAGTCGTCGCTCGGCTTCCGGTTCCGCACCATCGGTGAGAACCCCCGTGCCGCCCGCGTGGCCGGCATGAGCGTCCCGTCGCTGACCATCTGGGTGATGCTGATCTCCGGTGCCCTGGTCGGCATCGCCGGCGCCTACCAGGTGCAGGGCGCCGTCACCTCGGGCTTCACCTCGGGCATCGACGCCGGCATCGGCTTCGACGCCATCACCGTGGCCCTGCTCGGCCGCTCCAAGCCCTGGGGTGTGTTCTGGGCGGCCATCCTGTTCGGCGTGCTGAAGAACGGTGGCTACGCCATGCAGGCCGCCAACGGCATCCCGATCGACATCGTCGGGGTCATCCAGGCCCTCATCGTCCTCTTCATCGCGGCGCCGCCGCTCGTCCGCGCGATCTTCCGGATCCCGCAGCCGGGTGCACGCAAGCGCACGAAGACGAGCAAGACCAGCAAGAAGGCGGTCGCCGCATGAGCACCATCAGCCCCACCGCGGCCCCCGCGTCGCCGCTCGCGGCCCGTCCGGTCGAGACCACCAGGAGCTGGAAGCTCCCGATCGGGTACGGCGTGTTCACGCTCATCGCGATCGTGTTGTTCGGCCTGCTGCCGCGTTCCGGCACCACCACGTTCCGCCTCGCGAACGCCGGTGACTTCTTCGCGCTGCCGAACGTCCCGCTGCCCGCGCTCGGGACAGGCATCGTCGTCATCGTCCTGCTCGCGATCCTGACCGTGTACGCGTTCATCGAGACGCGGGCACTCCGCCGGGTCCCGCTGTGGGTCACGTCGGTGTTCGCGGTCGTCTTCGTCATCGGGTTCCTGACCTGGGCCGCAGCCGGTTCGTCCCTGCCGATCCCCGGCCTGCTGCTCGGCGCGCTGAGCCTGAGCGTCCCGCTCGTGTTCGGTGCCCTCGGCGGCGTCATCTCCGAGCGGGTCGGCGTGGTGAACATCGCGATCGAGGGTCAGTTCCTCGCCGGTGCGTTCAGCTCCGCGATGGTCGCCTCGATCACCGGGTCGCCCTGGGTCGGCCTCGTCGCCGCGCTCGTCGCCGGCATGCTCGTGTCGTTCGTCCTCGCGGCGTTCAGCATCAAGTACCTGGTCGACCAGGTCATCGTCGGTGTCGTCATCAACGCGTTCATCTCCGGCCTGACCGGCTTCCTGTACTCGCAGGTGCTCTCCCCGAACGAGGAGACCCTGAACATCGGCATCCGGTTCCCGAAGGTCGAGATCCCGCTGCTGCACCAGATCCCGGTCATCGGTCCGGTGTTCTTCGAGCAGACGGTCGTCGTCTACCTGGCCTACATCGCCGTGGCCGTCGTCACCTTCGGCCTGTTCAAGACCCGCTGGGGCCTGCGCCTCCGCGCGGTCGGCGAGCACCCGCAGGCCGCCGACACGGTGGGCATCAACGTCACGAGCACCCGGTTCTGGAACGTCTCCCTCGCCGGCGCGATCGCCGGTCTCGGTGGGGCGTACTTCACCCTCGACGCGGTCGGGCCGTTCACGAAGGACATGACCGCGGGCGCTGGCTACATCGCGCTGGCCGCCGTGATCTTCGGCCGGTGGGACCCGATCAAGGCGACGCTCGCGGCGCTGCTGTTCGGCTTCGCGTCGAACCTGCAGAACACGCTCGGAGCGATCGACTCACCCGTGCCCAGCGAGTTCCTGCTGATGCTGCCGTACGTGGTGACGATCTTCGCCGTGGCCGGCCTGGTCGGGCAGTCGCGCGGCCCCGCCGCGTCCGGCAAGCCCTACATCAA
Organism: Curtobacterium sp. MCBA15_005; assembly: GCF_001864855.1. Taxonomy (NCBI): domain Bacteria; kingdom Bacillati; phylum Actinomycetota; class Actinomycetes; order Micrococcales; family Microbacteriaceae; genus Curtobacterium; species Curtobacterium sp. MCBA15_005. Next base: position 76,817 of record NZ_MJGL01000002.1, on the reverse strand, counting down.
GAGCTGACGGCCTGGAGGCACGACACATGACCGACACGCAGCAACCAGGTGACCAGGCGGTCACCGCCACGGACCCGACGGACGCCGCCACGGGCCTCCCGGTCGACGACGTGGACTGGGGCGTCCTGCGGGACGCCGCCACGGCCGCGATGCGGCGCGCCTACGCGCCGTACTCGTCGTTCCCGGTGGGCGCCGCCGCGCTCACCGACGACGGCCGGATCGTCTCCGGCTGCAACATCGAGAACGCGAGCTACGGGGTGACGCTCTGCGCGGAGTGCTCCCTCGTGTCGCAGCTGCACATGACCGGCGGCGGCAAGCTCGTCGCGTTCACGTGCGTCGACGGCGACGGGGCGACCCTGATGCCGTGCGGCCGCTGCCGCCAGCTGCTGTTCGAGCACTCGACCGAGGGCATGCTCCTCGAGACGCTCTCCGGCATCCGCACCATCGACGAGGTCCTGCCGGACGCCTTCGGGCCGCGCACCCTCGCCACGTACCAGCAGGAGCACTGACATGGCCGTCGAACCGTTCGACACCGTCGACCTCATCCGCACGAAGCGCTCCGGCGGCGCCCTGAGCACCGCCGAGGTCGACTGGCTCGTCGACGCGTACACCCGCGGCTACGTCGAGGACCCGCAGATGGCCGCGATGGCGATGGCGATCTTCCTGAACGGGATGGAGCGGCGCGAGATCAAGGACCTCACGCTCGCGATGATCGCGTCGGGGGAGCGGATGTCGTTCTCGTCGCTCGGCAAGACGACGGTCGACAAGCACTCCACGGGCGGGGTCGGCGACAAGATCACCCTGCCGCTGGCACCCCTGGTGGCGTCGTTCGGCGTCGCGGTGCCGCAGCTGTCCGGCCGCGGACTCGGCCACACCGGCGGCACGCTCGACAAGCTCGAGTCGATCCCCGGGTGGCAGGCGTCCATCTCGAACGACCGCATGATGCAGGTGCTGCAGGACGTCGGCGCGGTCATCTGCGCCGCCGGGGCCGGCCTGGCCCCCGCGGACAAGAAGCTCTACGCGCTCCGCGACATCACCGGCACGGTCGAGTGCATCCCGCTCATCGCGTCGAGCATCATGTCGAAGAAGATCGCCGAGGGCACCGGTGCGCTCGTGCTCGACGTCAAGTTCGGGTCCGGCGCGTTCATGCCGACCTACGAGGCGTCCAGGGAGCTCGCGCAGACCATGGTCGACCTCGGCAACGACGCCGGGGTCGCGACCTCGGCGCTGCTGACCGACATGGAGGTCCCGCTCGGGCTGACGATCGGCAACGCGCTCGAGGTGCGGGAGTCGGTCGAGGTGCTCGCCGGCGGTGGCCCCGCCGACGTCGTCGAGCTGACCGTGGCGCTCGCGACCGAGATGCTCACGCTGGCCGGACTGCCCGACGCCGACCCCGCAGCGGCGCTCGCGGACGGCCGCGCCATGGACACCTGGCGTCGGATGATCGAGGCGCAGGGCGGGGACCCGTCCGCCGCGTTGCCCGTGGCCCGCGAACAGCACGTCGTCACCGCTGGGACGTCGGGGGTCCTCACGCAGCAGGACGCACTGCCGTTCGGGGTCTCGGCCTGGCGGCTCGGGGCCGGTCGTGCCCGCGCGCAGGACCCGGTGCAGGCCGGTGCGGGCATCGAGCTCCACGTCAAGCCGGGGGACATCGTGACCGAGGGCCAGCCGCTCTGGACGCTGCACTCCGACGACGCGTCGCGGATCCCGCGCGCACTCGAGTCGCTCGAGGGTGCGTGGACCATCGGCCCGGCGGGCTCCGCTGCCGCTGCACGTGGGCCGATCGTGCGCGAGCGCATCGGGTCCTGAACCCGGCCACCCGACCGACCGGAGGCTCCCTGCACACCTGTGGGGAGCCTCCAGTGTCTTCCGTTGTGGGTTGTGCACAGGTGCCTGCGCGGCGGCGGTGACCACCGATAGCCTGGGGGCATGAGCGCCGACGCCCCGACCTACCGCCTGCCCGACGCCGGGGCGGTCATCAACGACCTGCCGAAGGTCTCGCTGCACGACCACCTCGACGGCGGCCTGCGTCCCGCGACCATCATCGAGCTCGCAGCGGCGGCGGGTGTGTCGCTCCCCACCACCGACCCGGCCGAGCTCGGGCAGTGGTTCGCCGACCAGTCGAACTCCGGCTCGCTGGTCGAGTACCTGAAGACGTTCGACGTCACCACGTCGGTGATGCAGACCGCGCCGCAGCTCACCCGGATCGCCCGCGAGTTCGTCGAGGACCTGGTCGCCGACGGCGTCGTCTACGGCGAGGTCCGCTGGGCGCCGGAGCAGCACCTGCAGGGCGGACTGACCCTCGACCAGACGGTCGAGGCAGTACAGGCCGGCATCGAGGAAGCCGTCGACGCCGCCGGTGGGCGCATCCGCGTCGGCCAGCTCGTCACCGCGATGCGGCACGCCGACCGGTCGCTCGAGATCGCGGAGCTCGCCGTCCGGCACCGTGACGCCGGGGTCGTCGGCTTCGACATCGCCGGTGCCGAAGCCGGGTTCCCCGCCTCGAACCACCGCGCCGCCTTCGACTACCTGGCCTCCGAACTGTTCCCCGTCACCGTGCACGCGGGCGAGGCCGACGGGCTCGCGTCCATCCGGTCCGCGCTCGTCGACGGCCGGGCGCTCCGCCTCGGGCACGGCGTCCGCATCTTCGAGGACGTCGCCCTGTCCGACGCCGGGGACGGCTCGACGCTGGCCTCCCTGGGCGAGGTCGCCTCGTGGGTCCGTGACCGCGAGATCCCGCTCGAGGTCTCGCCGTCTTCCAACCTGCAGACCGGTGCGATCGCCGCGTGGGGCGACGACCTCGCCGACCACCCGTTCGACGTGCTCTACCAGCTCGGCTTCCGCGTCACGGTGAACACCGACAACCGCCTGATGAGCGGGACCTCGCTGTCGAAGGAGCTCGCGCTGCTCGCGGGCACGTTCGGCTACGACCTCGACGACCTGGCCGCGTTCCAGATCAACGCCGCGCTCGGGTCGTTCCTGCCGCTCGAGGACCGCGAGGAGATCATCGCCACCATCACGGCCGGGTACCAGGAGGCCTGACGCATGGGACTGCCACCGCTGCCGGACACCGCCGTCCTCCTCGGTGCGGACGCGCCCGCGTGGCGTGACGCGATGCGCCTGGTCGGCGGTGCGCTCGTCGCCTCGGGCGCCACCACCGACGAGTACACCGACGCCATGATCGGCATGGTGGAGGAGCACGGGCCGTACATCGTCATCTCGCCGGGGCTCGCGTTCGCGCACGCCCGGCCGGGTGGCGCCGTCGTGCGGGACGGACTCGCCATCGTGACGCTGGCTGCTCCGGTGGCGTTCGGCCACCCGCACAACGACCCCGTCCGTGTGGTGCTCGGGCTCGCGGTGGCCGAGGTCGGCACCCACCTGGAGTCGATCGGCGAGATCGCGAACCTGTTCAACGACGCCACCGTGACCGGGCGGATCGCGGCGGCGACCACCGCGGACGAGGTCCGCACGATCATGGGGGTCTCCGCGTGAAGATCGTGACCATCTGCGGCGCCGGCATCGGGTCGAGCGGCATCCTCAAGGTGAACGCCGAGAAGGCACTCGACGCCCTCGGGCTGTCGGCGTCCGTCGTCGCGGCGGACGTCGCGTCCGTGCGGGACGTCTCCGACGACGCCAACGTGATCCTGACGAGTCAGGAGTTCGTCGAGGCGATCGGCGACACCTACGCCGAGGTCATCGTCATCGCGAACCACTTCGACCAGGGCGAGATCACGGCGGCGGTGGACCGGGCGCTCGGCGAGCACTGAGCGTGCAGTCCGCCCTTTAGAGTTGGGGCATGAGCACCGAGAACCCGCTGAACGACCCCGCTGCCGACCCGTTCGAGGTCGCGCGGGCAGCCGCAGCTGCCATCGCCGAACAGTCCGGCATCGAGCGGCACGACATCGCCCTGACCCTCGGCTCGGGCTGGGGCAAGGCCGCCGACATCATCGGTGAGACCGTGTCCGAGATCCCGGCCGAGCAGGTCCCCGGCTTCAGCGCCTCGGCCGTCCCTGGACACTCCGGCACGATCCGGTCGATCCGCCTCGCCGACGGCCGCCACGCGCTCGTCATCGGTGCCCGCACTCACTACTACGAGGGCCACGGGGTCCGTCGGGTCGTGCACAGCGTCCGCACGGCCGCGGCGACCGGTGCCTCGATCATGGTGCTGACCAACGGTGCCGGCGGCATCAAGGAGCACTGGACCCCGGGCACCCCGGTGCTCATCAGCGACCACATCAACCTGACCGCGGACAGCCCGCTCGAGGGCGCGACGTTCATCGACCTCACCGACCTGTACTCGGCGCGGCTGCGCGAGCTGGCCCGGACGGTCGACCCGTCGCTCGACGAGGGTGTCTACACGCAGTTCCGCGGCCCGCACTACGAGACCCCGGCCGAGGTCCAGATGGCGAAGACCATCGGCGGGCACATCGTCGGCATGTCCACGGCGCTCGAGGCCATCGCCGCCCGTCAGGCCGGCATGGAGGTCCTCGGGTTCTCGCTCATCACGAACCTCGCCGCGGGCATCCAGAAGACCCCGTTGTCGCACACCGAGGTGCTCGAGGCCGGCAAGCAGGCCGAGCCGGTGATCGCCGACCTGCTCGCACGCGTGGTCGCCGCACTCGGGCAGCCGGCATCGTGAAGCTCGACCTCGACCAGGTGCTCGGCACCGCGCGGGCGTGGCTGGCGCAGGACCCCGACCCGGAGACCCGCGACGAGCTGGCTGCGGCGATCGACGCGGCGGCCGACGGTGATGGTCCCGCTGTCCGGGCGCTCGCCGAGCGGTTCGACGGCCGGCTGCAGTTCGGCACCGCCGGACTCCGCGCGGAGCTCGGCTGGGGCCCGCTGCGCATGAACCGGGTCGTCGTGACCCAGGCTGCTGCGGGGCTCGCACGGTTCCTCATCGACACCGGGCGCTCGCGCAGCGTCGCGATCGGGTACGACGGCCGGGTGAACTCGGACGTCTTCGCACGTGATTCGGCCGAGGTCATGCGCGGCCTCGGGCTCGAGGTCACCCTGCTGCCCTCGGCCCTGCCGACGCCGGTGCTCGCGTTCGCCGTCCGGCACCTCGACGTCGGTGCCGGCGTCATGGTCACCGCGAGCCACAACCCGCCCCGGGACAACGGGTACAAGGTCTACCTCGGTCAGGACGACGACGGCTCGCAGATCGTCCCGCCCGTCGACGGCGAGATCGCGGACGCCATCGACGCCGTCGCCGCAGGGTCCGTCACGGACCTGCCGCGCGGTACGGACTACACCGTGGCGACGTCGGCCCTGGTCGACGCCTACGTGGCCGCGACGGCCGCCATCGTGCCCGCTCCCGCACTCGCGGGCGATGCGCAGCCGAAGGTCGTCTACACGGCCATGCACGGCGTCGGGTGGGAGACCGCCCGCGCGGTGTTCGCGGCGGCCGGGTTCGCCGAGCCAGCGGTCGTGCCGGAGCAGATCGAGCCGGACGGTGCGTTCCCGACGGTGTCGTTCCCGAACCCCGAGGAGCCCGGCGCGATGGACCTCGCGATCGCCCGCGGTCTCGCCGTCGGCGCCGACCTGGTGATCGCGAACGACCCCGACGCCGACCGGCTCGCACTCGCGATCCCGGACGGATCCGGTTCCTACCGTCGACTGTCGGGCAACGAGGTCGGCTGGCTGCTCGGGTGGCGGGCAGCCGCTCGGGCGTCGGAGTCCGGCGCGACCGGCACCCTCGCCGCGTCGATCGTCTCGTCGCCGGCGTTGGCCCGGGTGGCCGCGCGCCACGGGCTGGAGTACCGCGACACCCTGACCGGCTTCAAGTGGGTGTCGCGCGTGCCCGAGCTGCTGTTCGGGTACGAAGAGGCCCTGGGCTACCTGGTCGACCCGTCGGTCGTGCGGGACAAGGACGGCATCTCGGCTGCGCTGGAGCTGCTGTCCCTCGCCGACGAGCTCGCCGCGTCGGGCTCGACCATCGCCGACCACCTCGAGGCCTTCGCCGCCGAGTTCGGCGCGTTCGCCTCGGGGCAGGTCGCGACCCGCGTCGACGACCTGTCGCGCATCGGCGAGATCATGGCGTCGCTCCGGGCCACGCCGCCGACGGCGCTCGGTGAGCTCGACGTGCACACGGTGACGGACTACGCCGACGGGGTGGCGGGCTTCCCGCCCTCGGACATCCTGCGCTACGACCTGTCCGGCGACGCCCGGGTGATCGTCCGCCCGAGCGGCACCGAGCCCAAGGTGAAGGTGTACATCGACACGGTCGCGGACACCCCCGCCGAGGCCCAGCGCCTGGTCGACGCCCTCGCCGCCGCGGTGCGCCCCCTGGTGTCGTAGGGCGTCGGTCCGCAAAACACCGGTGTTCCGGCCCGTCGCACAACCAAAGTGACCTCGAACCGCTCCCGCGCGCGGTTCGAGGTCACTTTGGTTGTGCGCGGTGCTGCGATGCCGAGTTCTCCCCAGCCAGTCCCGACGCGTGCTCCGTGCACATGTTCGTCGAGGAGCCCTCGGAGGGCAGCACGCCTGCGTGACGATGCCCGCATGACACGACTCACGATCATGCGCGGAGGATCGGCGGACACCAGCGGCCGGACCGGGCTGGTCCACCGCCAGCAATCCGACACGGGCCGCCTCGTCCGACTGACTCCTGGCCGCTTCGTCGACGCCGATGACTGGCGCCGCGCGACGCCCGGGGAACGGCACATCGCACGGGTCAAGGCCGTGCACGACCGGATCGCCGATCGGCTCGTGGTCTCGCACGCCTCGGCGGCCGCGCTCCACGGTCTGCCCTGGCGCGGTGAGTTCCCCGAGGTGGTCGAGGTGATCGATCCGCACCGGACGACGTCCCAGTCGCTCACCCACGTCCGGAAACGCCCGGGCAAGGGACGCGAACTGCGGACCCGGACGATGGTCACGAACGGGCGGCGACTGACGGACATGGTGAGCACGGTCGCTGACCTGGCGATCTCCTACGAGCTCCGGATCGCGGTACCGGCCATCGACGTCGCCCTGCAGTGCGGCGTCACCGAACAGGAGATCCGCGACGAACTCGAGCGACGCAGCGCGGTGCACGGACGGCACCGGGCACAGGTGGCGCTCGACCTCGCGGACGCCGCCAGTGGTTCACCGGGCGAATCCGTCGCCCGTGTGGCGCTCGACGAAGTCGGAGCTCCTCGGCCCGTCCTGCAGCAGGTCTTCCACGACAGTGCGGGGTTCATCGGCCGGGTCGACTTCTGGTTCCCCGAGCAGGGTGTGGTCCTCGAGTTCGACGGGCGGTCGAAGTACGTCGATCCGGCGCTCCGGGCAGCGGGCCGCTCGGCGGCCGACGTCGTGGTGGACGAGAAACGGCGGGAAGACCGGCTCCGGCGTCATCCCGAGGTCCGGGGCGTCGGGCGGTTCGGCTGGGCCGAGGCGAACGACGCCGAGGCGTTGCGGGCCGTCCTGCACGCCGTCGGGCTGCCGACGAGCATCCGTGCCTTCCACCATCTCCGATGACCGTGCCTGTGGCATCCCGCGGCACAACCAAAGTCACCCCGAACCGCGCAATGATCGGGTTCGAGGTGACTTTGGTTGTGCGACGCTGCCGCGCGGCGCGGCGAGAAGGACAGCCCGGGCTACGCGAGCTCGAGCAGCACGTGACCGGACGAGACCGTCTGGCCGACCGGGGCGTTCAGGCCGGTGACGACGCCGTCCTTGTGGGCCTGCACGGGCTGCTCCATCTTCATGGCCTCGAGCACGACGAGCAGGTCGCCCTTCACCACGGTGTCACCCTCGGCGACCGCGAGCTTCACCACGGTGGCCTGCATCGGCGACGCGACGGACGACCCGGACTTCGCCAGGCCCCCGCGGACGGCCGACGAGCGGCGCTTCGGGGGAGCGGTGGGGCCGGCGGGACGACGACCGGCGAGACCGGCACCGGCAGCACCGCCACCGACGATCGACGGCATGGTGACCTCGATGCGCTTGCCCTGCACCTCGACGACGACGCTCTCGCGCGCAGCCGGGGCCGGAAGTTCCTCGGGGGAGCCGCTCCACGCCGGGATCTCGTTGACGAAGTCGGTCTCGATCCACTGCGTGTAAATGCTGAAGGGCTCGTCGTCGGCCGTCGCGAACGCCGGGTCCGACACCACGGCACGGTGGAAGGGGAGCACGGTCGGCAGGCCCGTGACCTCGAACTCGGCGAGTGCACGGCGCGAACGCTCCAGCGCCTCGGCACGGGTGGCGCCGGTGACGATCAGCTTCGCGAGCATCGAGTCGAACGAGCCGGACACGACGTCACCGGAGACGACGCCCGAGTCGACACGCACGCCGGGGCCGGACGGTGCGTTGAAGGCGTGCACGGGGCCGGGCGCGGGGAAGAAGTTGCGACCCGGGTCCTCGCCGTTGATGCGGAACTCAAACGAGTGTCCCCGCGGCGTGGGGTCCGAGTAGTCGAGCACGCCGCCCTCGGCGATGCGGAACTGCTCGCGCACCAGGTCGATGCCGGTGACCTCTTCGGAGACGCAGTGCTCGACCTGCAGGCGGGTGTTCACCTCGAGGAACGACACGGTGCCGTCGGCGCCGATGAGGAACTCGCAGGTGCCGGCACCGACGTAGCCGACCTCGCGCAGGATCGCCTTCGACGACTCGTACAGCGCGGTCTGCTGCTCGGGCGTCAGGTAGGGCGCCGGGGCTTCCTCGACGAGCTTCTGGTGGCGTCGCTGCAGGGAGCAGTCGCGGGTGGAGACCACGACGACGTTGCCGTGCTCGTCCGCCAGGCACTGGGTCTCGACGTGGCGCGGCTTGTCCAGGTACTTCTCGACGAAGCACTCGCCCCGACCGAACGCGGCGATCGCCTCACGCGTGGCGGACTCGAAGAGCTCCTCGACCGAGGCACGGTCGCGGACGACCTTCAGACCACGACCGCCACCGCCGAACGCCGCCTTGATCGCGACGGGCAGACCGACCTGGTCGACGAAGTCGAAGACCTCGGAGACGTCCTGCACGGGCTCGATGGTGCCGGGGGCGAGCGGCGCGCCGACCTTCTCGGCGACGTGGCGCGCGGAGACCTTGTCACCGAGGCGCTCGATCGATTCCGGCGACGGGCCGATCCAGACGAGCCCGGCATCGATGACGGCGCGGGCGAAGTCGGCGTTCTCGGCGAGGAACCCGTAGCCCGGGTGCACGGCGTCCGCGCCGGAGCGGCGGGCGACCGAGATGATCTTGTCGATGACGAGGTACGTGTCGGCGCTCGTGGTGCCGTTCAGCGCGTAGGCCTCGTCGGCGAGGCGGGCGTGCAGGGCATCGCGGTCCTGGTCGGCGTAGACGGCGACCGATGCCTTGCCCGCGTCGCGGACCGCGCGGATGATGCGGACGGCGATCTCGCCGCGGTTCGCGATGAGGACCTTGCTGATACGGGGCATGACACATCAGCGTATTCGTGCGGCGGGAGTGCGTTTTGACTGGCACCTACAAAGAACCACCCGGAACAGGTGCGGATGTCTACAGTGCCCACAGGTCGTGCCAGGCGATGCCGAAGCCCCGGAGGAGCATCGATCGCAGCACCGGCAGCGACATCCCGATCACGGCGGACGGTGCGCCGTCGATCCGCGTGATGTACGCCGCGGCACGGCCGTCGATGGTGAAGGCACCCGCGACCTCGAGCGGCTCGCCCGTCCCGACGTACGCGTCGATCTCGTCGACGGACACGTCGTCGGCGAAGGTCAGCACCGCGCTGTCGACCGCGACCACGCGGTCGCCACCGGCGGCCAGCGCCGACCCGCCGGGCGCGACGGCACCCAGCTGCGGGACGCCGGCGGTGGACGTGACCAGGGACCGGACGGGAGGCACGGTGCGGGCCGGTGCCGCGCCTCCAGGCCGTCCCGTGGCCGGTTCCGGGTCCCGGTGCCGGTCGTCGCGTCGTCGATCGATCACGCAGTGTCCGCTCCACAGCGTCCCGCCGCCGGCGGCGAGCATCTGTCGCCAGCGCTCCCGGGCGACCGCGGGGTCGTGCGGCTTGCCGTACAGCTGTCCGTCGACCTCGAACGCGGAGTCCCCGCCGAACACGACCCCGTCGACCGGTGACCCGGCGACCGCGGAGTCGGCGACTGCGGACGCCTTGGCGATGGCGAGCAGCGAGACGAGCTCCGGTCCGGTCAGGGCACGGCCGAGCGATGCCGCGGCGGCGGCGTCGACGGCGTCCTCGTCGACGCCGGGGGACACGAGCACGGGTTCGATCCCGGACTGGGCGAGGAGTGCTCGGCGGGCGGGGGATGTACTCGCGAGGTACAGACGCATGGGACCATCTCACCATGGGTGAATCCGTCGGCACGCTGCTCGAACTCGACGTCACCGGGATCGCCCACGGCGGCATCTCGGTGGCACGACACGAAGGACGGGTGGTCTTCGTCTCGGACGCGATCCCCGGGGAGCGCGTCGTCGCCCGGGTGACCGAGGACCGCAAGAAGTCGTTCTGGCGCGCCGACACGGTCAGCGTCATCACGCCGAGCGAGCACCGCGTCGACCACGTCTGGCCCGAGGCCGCGCTCGAGCGTGACCCCGAGACGCGCCCGGGCGGTGCCGAGTTCGGTCACATCGCCCTCGCACACCAGCGCACGCTCAAGCACGACGTCCTCGTCGACTCGTTCGCGCGGTTCGCACGGATGGACCTCGCCGAGGTGCTCGGCCACGACGTCGTCGTCGAGGCCGCGCCCGGCGACGACGCGGCGAACGGCCTCGGCTGGCGCACCCGCGTCCGGCTGCACGTCGACGAGCAGGGCACCGCCGGCCCGTTCGCGGCCCGCTCCCACTCCGTCATCCCGGTGACCGGCCTGCCGCTCGCGACCGCCGTCGTGCAGCAGAGCGCCCCGCTCGGCCGCGGTGCGCTGCCGGGCTCCTCGGTCATCGACGTCCTCGCGCCGAGTGGCTCCGAGGGTGCGCGGCTCGTCATCGACGACCAGAAGCCCACCGTGGTGACCGAGGTCGTCGGGGAGCGCACGTTCCAGGTCGACGACAACGGGTTCTGGCAGGTGCACCGCGCCGCGGCGACCGTGCTCACCGAGGCCGTGCAGGACCTGGTCGACCGCGACCGCCTCGACCCCGAGGGCACCCACCTGGACCTGTACGGCGGTGTCGGCCTGCTCGCCGCCGCCCTCGGCGACCTGGTCGGCCCGAAGGCGCGCATCACGAGCGTCGAGAGCGCCGCCCGTGCCACCGAGCACGCGCAGGAGAACCTGTCCGAGTGGCTCGGCGCCCGCGCCGAGACCGGCCGCGTGGACCGCTGGCTGACGAACACGGTGGCGAACGCCTCGCGCGCCGAGAAGGACCGCTTCCGCGCCGGCACGATCGTGCTCGACCCGCCCCGCGCCGGTGCCGGTCGTGACGTGGTCGTGCAGATCGCCGCGCTCCAGCCGGAGCAGGTCGTCTACGTGGCGTGCGACCCGGTGGCGCTGGCCCGCGACGTCGCGACGTTCGCCGACCTCGGTTACCGGCTCGAAGCACTGCGGGCCTTCGACCTGTTCCCGCACACCCACCACCTGGAAGCCGTCGCGCGCCTGGTCCCCGCACGCTGAGGTCCGGTGGTCGCGCGAGGCCGGGTCCTTGCGTGTCGGGGTGTCCACCAAACGGCGGACCGGCCAGCGTGGCGCAGCCCAGAAGCCCCGCACCTGAGTCCGGGCTGGGTATCCTGGGTCGTTGATGGCACTCCGGTTTCAGGGGCCGGCGTCGCGCATCGGAACGAGAGGCCACTGTGGCAGCAGGAACGACAACCACCAGCACCGAGACGTCAGGGGCGGCCACCAGGCCGGTCCGGGTCGCGATCGTCGACGACCACGAGTCCGTCCGACTCGGGATCCAGGCGGCGTGCCAGAACGAGGGGTTCGAGGTGGTGCTCACCGCCGCCAGCGTCCCCGAGTACGTCCAGAACCTCGACGGGCGAGAGGTCGACGTCGTCGTCCTCGACCTGTCCCTCGGTGACGGCTCGACCGTGACCGAGAACGTCAAGGGCGTGCAGGGGACGGGATCGGCGGTGCTCGTGCACTCCATCGCGGACCGTGTCGCCAACGTGCGTGAGGCGCTCGCAGCAGGGGCTGCAGGCGTCATCCCGAAGTCCTCGGCCACCAAGACCGTGATGGCCGCGGTCGCCACCGTCGCACGCGGTGACGTGCTCAACAACCTCGAGTGGGCGAGCGCCATCGACGCCGACCGCGACTTCGCGAAGGCGCAGCTCGGCCGCCGCGAGCGCGAGATCCTGCACCTCTACGCCTCGGGTCTCCCGCTCAAGCTCGCCGCCCAGCAGCTCGGCATCGGCTACTCGACGGCCCGTGAGTACCTCGACCGGATCCGTGTGAAGTACGTCGAGGTCGGTCGCCCGGCCCCGACGAAGGTCGACCTGCTGCGTCGAGCCGTCGAGGACGGGATCCTCCCCGGACTCGACTCGGGCATCGACCCCGACGGCGACGGTCGCTGACACGGATGGCGACCGCGGCTGAGTCGGCGCGGACGGTCGTCGAACCGGCGCCGTTCGGCGCCGATCCGGCGCGCAGCGTCCGTGCCTCGATCACGCAGGCGTCGGTCGAGCGCGCGTTCGCGATCCTCCTCGCGATGGCGGCGATCGGCCTCGGCATCGTCGACGCGCCCGCGGTCCTGCAGCAGTTGCCGTACCTCGACCCGTTCTGGGGGCCGACGCTGATGCTCGCCCTCGCGGCGTCGTTCGTGTTCATCGGGGTCTCGGCCTTCGTGCAGCGGGTCGCGCAGCTGGCGCAGATCGTCTGCGCGCTGCTGTTCCTCGTCGTGCTCGTGACGTGGACGGCGACCGTGCAGGAGCCCATCCCGTCGGCGCAGCAGCCGTGGCCGTGGTGGTTCTGCACGGTCGGCTGCACGGCGGCGGCGATGGGCTTCGCCACGTGGCGTGCGACGGTCTACACCGCGCTCGTGCCGGCGGTGTACGTCGTCATCCGGCTCAGCCCGCTCGGCGGCGACGTCGGGGTCCTCGCCGTCCTGCTCGACGGCGTCTACACGGCGCTGCTCAGCGGTGCGGTGCTCGTCATCGCCGTGGTGCTGCGGCGTGCGGCCACGTCGGTCGACACGGCGCAGTCCACGGCCGTGCGGCGGTACTCGCTCGCCATCCGGGAACACGCCACCGAGGTCGAGCGGGTCCAGGTGGACGCCATCGTGCACGACAGCGTGCTCACGACGCTGCTCTCCGCCGCCCGCGCCGACACGCTCGAGGCCAAGACCCTCGCCGCGCGGATGGCCCGGAACGCGATCGACCACCTCGAGGCAGCGGCCACCGACGGTCCCGGCGACGTCGCGCCGGTCGCCCTCGGGGAACTCCGGGCGCGCATCCGCGAGGGGGTGGGTGCGTTGCCCGCCCCGGTGCGCCTCGTCCCGACGCCGACCGGGTCGGTCCGCCTGCCCGCGTCGGTCGCCGACGCGCTGGCCTCGGCGGCGCTGCAGGCCGCGGTGAACAGCGTGCAGCACGCCGGCGACGCTGACGTCTCGCGCTGGGTCCGCATCGAGCAGCAGGGCCAGGGGGTGCTCGTCGAGGTCGGTGACGACGGCCGCGGGTTCGACGTCGCGGCCATACCCGCCGAACGGCTCGGTGTCCGTCGCTCCATCGTGGAGCGGGTCGCGACCGTCGACGGTCGCGCCGAGGTGCACACTGCACCGGGCGAGGGCACCCGCATCGTGCTGACGTGGTCGCCGGCCGCGAGGACGACCGCATGAAGGTCTCCCTGCCGGCGAGCATCGCCCTGGGCCTGGCGTCGCTGTTCTCCGTCTACCACCTGGTCCTCGCCGCGGCCACGCTGCCGCGCGTCGACCAGGTCGCCCCGATCATCGCCTGCATGGTCCTGTACGCCGCGGCCACCGGCCTCGCACTGTTCGTCCCCGGCAGGGTCCTGCCGGTCTGGACGGCCTGCTTCTCCCTCGCCACCGCGATCGTAATGCCGGTGATCGCCGCCCCCGTCCTCGTCGAGGGTCGCGGTCCTGGGTCCGCCACCTGGTGGATCGCAGCCATCGGCACGCTCATGGTGGTGCTCGTCGTGCGCGGCCGCGGACCCTTCGCATGGGCCGGCGTGCTGTTCCTGACCGTGTACACCGTCGCCTGGGCCGGTCTCGGCTCGCTCGGTGGGCTCGGCGTGGTCGGCAGCGTCGCCTGGGTCGCGATCGCCACGGTCTTCGCCGCCGCGATGAGCCGCGCCATCCGGAACACCCGTGAGCTCGTCCTCGCCGAGCAGGAGACCGCGGACTGGCAGGCCGCGCAGGACGCCCACGTGTTCGAGCGGCAGTTCCGGCTGAGCCAGACCACCCGGATGGCCCTGCCGATGCTGCAGCGCATCATCGACTCCTGCGGCGACCTCGACGACGCCGACCGTGCCGAGTGCCTGCACCTCGAGCAGGCCATCCGCGACGAGATCCGGGGCCGGTCCCTGTTGTCCGACGACGTCCGCGACGAGGTGATGCGCCTGCGTCGCCGCGGCGCGACCGTGCAGCTGCACGACGACGGCGGGCTCGACGACCTGGACGCCCCGGACATCCGCCGCATCCACGCCCGCGTCGCCGAGGCGCTCCGGCAGGCCCGCGACGCCGACAACGTCATCGTGCGGACGGTTGGCGAGGGGTCCGACTCCGCGGTGACGGTCGTCGGACTCCGCCTCGACGGCGCGGCCAGCGAGTCCGCGGCGCTCGGAGCGGGGCTGGACGACGACGACGGTGACGAGGACGATTCCGTCGCACTCTGGCTGGAGATCCCGCGGCACGAGCCGGCGTAGCGCGCGCTGAGCGCGGCACGCGCGCGCGTTCCGCGACGATGCACCACTTGGTCGACAGGTGGTTCGTCGCGAACGTGGTGCGGACGGCGCTGCGGGCGATCATGGTGCGCCGGGCGTGCGGGCGGCGCTGGACGCGATGGGGGACAGCCGGGAGGCCCGTGGCGGCCCCGGCACGGGCCTCCCGGCCGTCACGTGGTGCGTCGGGCCGGAGCGCGCACGGGGGGGCGACCATGTCGTTGTCGTACGACGTCGACGGTGTCGCTCTGACGCGTGCGCAACTGTTGCGAACGCGCGGAAGCGACCGTGTCGGTGTCGTACGACGTCGACGGTGTCGTTCCGCGTCGGCATCGGCCCCGCCCCGACAGCCGCTGCAGCACCCGCCCGCAGCCGCCACACGCCCCGGAAACGGGGAACGGGCCGGTCGGATACCGACCGGCCCGTTCACGACCCGAGGCTGAGCGACAACCCGAATGTCGCCCTGCCTCGCAGCGGGCGGTGGCTTCGTACCCTAGTCGGCCACCGTCCTGCGATGTCTTTCGTTGAAGGACACCGAACACCAACTACTATGCCCACGCACGAGCTGCATGTCAGTCGTCATTATGGGGGACAATTCCGGCAGTTCCGGTCCGTATTCGCTGATCGTGTCCCCCGAGTGAGGGGATACCGACCGGGAAGTGCGCCCTGCAACCGTTCCGGTCGCGTGCGCACCAGGGGTACATCAGCGGAGCGATCGGCCCCAGGCACCCGGCCCGTGGTCGAGCGGGCGGCGCAGTCCGCGGGCCGCGGCGTCCCACCCCGTGCGGGGCTCGACGACCACGGCGGCGCGTCCGGCCGCTGCGGCTTCGTCGGCCTGCCGCTGCAGGACGGCCACCACGGCGGCGAGCTCCTCGGGCGTGGGGTCGCCGGAGACCACCCGGACGTCCGCCACCGAGGCGGGTTCGTCCGAGGGCACGGCTGCTGCGTGTCGGCCCATCAGAGCGGGATGTTCCCGTGCTTCTTCGGGGGCAGCGTGGCGCGCTTGCCCCGCAGCGACCGGAGGGCCTTGATCACCGACACCCGGGTGGCGTGCGGCTGGATGATGCCGTCGAGCTCACCGCGCTCGGCCGCCAGGTAGGGCGACGCGACGTTGTACGTGTACTCGTTCGCGAGCTTCGTGCGGACCGCGGCGACGTCCTCGCCGGACTCCTCGGCGCGCTTGATCTCGGCGCGGTACAGGATGTTGACGGCACCCTGGCCACCCATGACGGCGATCTCGGCGGTCGGCCACGCCAGGTTGATGTCGGCACCGAGCTGCTTCGAGCCCATCACGATGTACGCGCCGCCGTAGGCCTTCCGGGTGATGACGGTGACGAGCGGGACGGTGGCCTCGGCGTAGGCGTACAGCAGCTTCGCGCCGCGGCGGATGACGCCGGTCCACTCCTGGTCGGTGCCGGGCAGGTAGCCGGGCACGTCCACCAGGGTCAGGATCGGGATGCCGAACGCGTCGCAGAACCGCACGAAGCGGGCGGCCTTCTCGCCGGCGTCGATGTTCAGCGTGCCGGCCATCGCCTGCGGCTGGTTCGCGATGATGCCGACCGTGCGGCCCTCGACCCGGCCGAAGCCGATCAGGATGTTCGGCGCGAAGAGCGGCTGGACCTCGAGGAACTCACCGTCGTCGACGATGTGCTCGATGATCGTGGTGACGTCGTACGGCTGGTTCGTCGAGTCCGGGATCACGAGGTCGAGCTCGTGGTCGGCGTCGGTGGTCTCGAGCTCCGGGGCGACGTCGTAGGCCGGCGGGTCGGACAGGTTGTTGTCCGGCAGGAACCCGATGAGCGAGCGCGCGTAGTCGAGCGCGTCGGTCTCGTCCTCGGCCAGGTAGTGGGCCACGCCGGAGACCGCGTTGTGCGTCTGGGCGCCACCGAGCTCCTCGAAGCCGACGTCCTCGCCCGTGACGGTCTTGATGACGTCCGGACCGGTGACGAACATGTGGCTGGTCTTGTCGACCATGATGACGAAGTCGGTGAGGGCGGGGGAGTACACCGCACCGCCGGCCGCCGGGCCCATCACGATGGAGAGCTGCGGGATGACGCCGGAGGCCTGGGTGTTCAGGCGGAAGATCTCGCCGTACTTGCCGAGCGCGACGACGCCTTCCTGGATGCGGGCGCCGCCGGAGTCGAGGATGCCGATGATCGGCACGCCCGTCTTCAGCGCGTGCTGCATGACCTTGATGATCTTCTCGCCGGCGACCTCGCCGAGGGACCCGCCGAAGACCGTGAAGTCCTGGGCGTAGACCGCGACGTTGCGGCCGTGGATCGTGCCGACACCGGTGACGACCGCGTCACCGTAGGGGCGCTTGGCGTCCATGCCGAACGACGTGGTGCGGTGGCGCACGAACTCGTCGAACTCCACGAAGGAGTTCGGATCGAGCAGCTGCTCGATGCGTTCGCGCGCGGTGCCCTTGCCCTTCGCGTGCTGCTTGGCGATGGCGGATTCGCCCGCGGCGGTCACGGCCTCGTGGTACCGGTCGCGGAGGTCGGCCAGCCGGCCGGCCGTCGTCGACAGATCGGGGGTGTCTCCTGAAGTCACCCGCTCACCCTACCGGCGGGTGGGACGCTGCCGGTTGGAGGACCCCCACGGTTCCTGCCCGTACATTTGCGTGCATGTCCACATCCCCGTCGCCGTCGTTCCCCGTCACCAGCGAGGCGGTCCGGTCGGCGGGCGCGACGATCACCACTCCCGCCGAGACCGGGTCCACCAACGCGGACCTGCTCGCCGCCGCCCCGGAGCAGCAGCACGGCAGTGTCCTCGCGACCCTGCACCAGACCGCGGGCCGGGGTCGGCTCGACCGCACCTGGACCGCTCCGGCCGGTGAGACGCTCGCCGCCAGCGTGCTCGTCCGGGCGGACCTGGACGACCACGACCGCGGCTGGCTGCCGCTGGTCGCCGGCGCGGCGATGCGCGACGCGATCGCGTCGGTCCTGCCCGCCGGCGCGGACGTCGTGGTGAAGTGGCCGAACGACGTGCAGGTCGCCGGGGACAAGGTGTGTGGGATCCTCTGCCAGGTCGCCGCCGACGGCAGCGTCGTGGTCGGGGCAGGCGTGAACCTGACGATCCCGGCTGATCGGCTGCCCACCCCGACGTCCACCTCGCTCCTGCTCGCCGGCGCGGTCGACGACGCACCCGCCCTGGCCGACGCAGTCCTGTCCGCCTTCCTGCGGTCCGTCCTGGAGGCGGTGGCCGGCCTGGTCACGGGGGGTCCCGCCGCCGAGACGGTCCGGTCCCACGTCCGCGCGGCGTGCGGCACCATCGGTCGCCGCATCCGCCTCGAGCTGCCGGACGGCACCGTCGAGGAGGCCGATGCGACCGGCATCGACGACGCCGGTCGCATCACGATCCGGGACCAGGCGGGGCGCACCAGGGGCGTCGCGGTGGGAGACGTCACCCACCTGCGGTATGCATGACGGCATGACCGCCGAGCCCCCGCCCGAACGTGTCGTCGCGCGCCTGCGACCGCACGCTCGTCGGCTGGTGCGCCCGGCGGTGTTCGTCGTGCTCGTCACCGCGGCCGGGGGGTTCGGCTTCGGCGTGTTCCAGGCGCAGCTGGCGTGGCTGAACGCCGTCGTCGCGCTCGTCGTCGTGGTGCTCGTCGTGTTCGGCGGCGCCGTCCCGCTGTTCCGCTGGATGTCGGAGCGGTACGTCGTCACCACCCGTCGCCTGGTCGTGGTCAACGGACTCGGCACGCGGACGCGGCGGGAGCTCCTGCACTCCCGCGGCTACGACGTCACCGTGCGGCGCCGCGGGCTGCAGGGGCTGTTCCGCTCCGGCGACGTGCTCGTGTTCCCCGGGGACGACCCGGCGGTGGTCCTCGCCGACGTGCCGCACGCCGACCTCGTCGTCGCCGTCCTGCACGACCTGGTGGAGGCGTACGAGGCCAGGCGCCGGCACCGTGAGCCGGACTGGGACGAGATCGTCGGCGGTCCGGACCGTCCGCCGTGGGGTGACGTGCGGGCCTGACCCCGGCCGGTGCGGGCGTCGCCGCGGGCGTCGCTGCGGCGCCGTGATGAGAGTTCGGCGAGAAACCGGTACCGTCTTCGACGTGCGTATCTCAGTGATCGGCTGCGGCTACCTCGGTGCCGTGCACGCCGCCTCCATGGCCAAACTCGGACACGAGGTCGTCGCCGTGGACGTCGACCCCACCAAGATCGAGCGGCTCGCTGCGGGCGAGGCCCCCTTCTTCGAGCCGGGCCTGCCCGAGATCCTGACCGAGGCCCTCGAGTCCGGTCGGATCCGCTTCACCACCGACATGGCCGAGGTCGCCGGCGCCCGCGTGCACTTCCTCGCCGTCGGCACCCCGCAGGGTCCGACCGGTGCCGCAGACCTGACCTACGTGGACGCTGCCGTCGCCGCGCTCACCCCGCACCTGTCCGCGGGCGAGTTCGTCGTCGGCAAGTCGACCGTGCCCGTCGGCACCGCCGCACGCCTGGCCGCCGAGGTCAGCGAAGCCGTCCCCGGTGCCACCCTCGTCTGGAACCCCGAGTTCCTGCGTGAGGGCTTCGCCGTGCAGGACACCATCGCGCCGGACCGCTTCGTCTACGGCGTGCCCGACGGCGAGGCCGGCGAACAGGCCGTCGCCGCCCTCGACGAGGTCTACGCCGAGGCGCTGTCCACCGGCACGCCCCGACTCGTCGTCAACCTGCCCACCGCCGAGCTCGTGAAGATCAGCGCCAACGCGTTCCTCGCCACGAAGATCTCGTTCATCAACTCGATGGCCGAGATCGCCGAGGTCGCCGGTGCCGACGTCACGGCGCTCGCCGACGCGATCGGCCACGACGCCCGCATCGGCCGGAAGTTCCTGAACGCCGGCCTCGGCTTCGGTGGCGGCTGCCTGCCGAAGGACATCCGTGCGTTCCAGGCGCGGGCGAACGAGCTGGGCGTCGGGGAGTCCCTGGCGTTCCTGGCCGACGTCGACGCCACGAACCTGCGCCGTCGCGCCCACGTCGTGGAGCTGGCCCAGGAGCTGCTCGGCGGGGTCGTCAGCGGCAAGCGCGTCGCGGTGCTCGGCCTGGCCTTCAAGCCGAACTCCGACGACGTCCGCGACTCGCCGGCCCTCGACATCGCGGCCCGCCTGCACGAACTCGGCGCCGTCGTCTCGGCGTACGACCCCGAGGCCGTCGTCACCGCGCGCCGCGTGCGCCCCGAGCTCGACTACGTCGAGAGCGCGGCCGAGGCACTGGGGGGAGCGGAGCTGGTGCTCGTGCTCACCGAGTGGACCGAGTTCCGCGAGCTCGACGCGACCGCCGCCGCCGCGCTCGTGGCGTCACCCGTCGTCATCGACGGCCGCAACTGCCTCGATCGCGACGCCTGGACCGCGGCGGGCTTCACGTACCGCGGCATGGGGCGCTGAGCATCATCCCGGGGGGCGGCAGCACGGGCATCGCGGACACAGACACGGGGACGACCGTGCCGCCACGTGCTGTCGCGCACGCGGCCGGGCCACGGACGCGGGAGCGTCACCGTCGTCGGTTCGGCGCGTTCCACGAGGGGCGGCACCCGTCGCGTTCCTCGATCCTGGCCAACGCTGCGCTGCTGCTCGTCGCCGCGGTCCTGGTCGGCGTCGTGGCCTACCGCACGCGGCTCGAGGTGACCAACATCGACGGCATCTCGTACATGTCGATCGCCGAGCAGTACGCCGGCGGGCACTGGGCCGAGGCGGTCAACGGCTACTGGTCCCCGATGGTCTCCTGGCTGATGGCGCCGTTCATGGTGATGGGGTTCGGACCGAGCACGGCGTTCGCGATCGTGAACCTGGCGGCGAGCACCGCCGTGATGGGCGTCGGCGCGTGGCTGCTGCTGCGGACGACCGGCAACGGCTGGACCGCCGCGTGGTCGATCGTGGCGACCGCCCCGCTGATGCTGGCGAACGTCGCCCTGCAGACGCCGGACACCCTCGTGCTGCTGTGGGGCCTGCTCTTCGTGTGGTCGTTGCTCGCGGCGGACCGCGCCTGGCACGGCTCGGTCCGGCGCATCGTCGTGGCCGCGGCGGTCGTCGGACTGGTGTGCGCCATCGGGTACTGCACGAAGGCGTTCCTGGTCCCCGTGTTCCTCGTGGTGGTGCCGTCGTGGGCGCTCGTCCGGTGGTTCCAGGACCGGCGGGACGCACGAGAACCGCGGTCGCTGCTGCTGCCGGTGGTCGCGCTCCTGACGGCGGTGCTGTTCTCCGCGCCCTGGGTGGGGGCGCTGTCGGCCAAGTTCGGTGGCATCGAGCTCGGATCGTCACTGACGGTCAACGTCTCGAAGAAGTTCTCCGACTCGTCCGGCAAGGACTACCAGGAGGTCCGGATCCCCGCGCCGCCGAACGGGCTGGCGGTGTCGCCGAACGAGGACCGCACCCCGTCGCTGTACGAGGCCGGCGTGTACACCGCCGAGCGCGAGCTGCCGGTCCGGCTGCCTGCCGGCACACCGGTCGCGGCCGAGCCCGACGAGAGCAGCACGACGACGCTCGTCGGCAAGGTCCGGTACTACGTCGAGCAGCGCCTCGAAGCGCTGCCCTTCTACTTCACCCGCATCGGCTCGTTCGCGCCCTTCGCCCTGGCCATCGGGGTGGTGTTCGTCGGTGCGGCCGTCGCCGGGGTGGTGCACTACCGGCGGTTCGTCTTCACGAGCATCGTCGGGCTGTTCTCCGGCGTGTACCTGCTCGGGTACGCGGGCATCGCGACGGTGGAGTCGTTGGGTGGCAACGCGCGGTACTACCTGCCGCTCTTCACGGGTTCGGTGCTCGTCGCCGGAGCCCTGCTGCCCACCTTCTGGCGTACGGTGCGGCGCGGTCGACGCATCCGCAAGGTCGTCGCCGTCCTCGGCTGTGTGCTGGTCGTGGTCGCTTCGTACAGTCAGAACGTGAACGGTGTCCGCGCCCCGTTCTCGACGTACGAGGTCCGCCCGTCGGGCATCCCGGCCGGACAGGTCCTCGGTGAGGTCATCCACCCCGACGAGCCGCTGGTCGACGCGCTCCTGGCGTCCGACGTCATCCCCGCCGGCAGCAGGATCCTCGGCACGAACACCCGCAACACGGTGCTCGTGGCGTTCCGGCTCGGTGCCCAGATGTACGGCGAGGACGGGCAGGCGTACGACTACCAGGACCCGGCCTTCGTCGGCCTGCTCCGCGAAGCGGACGTGCAGTACTTCCTGAACTACACGAACCCGCGCGACCCGCAGGTCCGCGACTACTCCGCCATCGGACCGGTGGTCGGCACGTTCCCGGTCTACCAGGTCTGCTCGGACGCCAAGGGCGCCCCGCAGCAGTCCTGCTCGGTGGACGTCATCCAGGTCGCCGAGCGCTGACCGATACGGGCCACGGCCGCCACACCCCGCCCACGCCGACCGTGATCCCGGCAGCGACGAGGACGGCGACCAGGAGCACCACGGCGAACGGCACCGGACCGGTGGCCCCGTACCGCGCGACGCTCGTCGCCGACAGGGGGCCGTCGGCGGCGTTCCAGAACCAGGCGCTGACGACGGAGAGCCCCCAGAGCCCCACCGCCGGCAGCGCGACGGCGAGCGACCGGGTCAGCACGATCCGGCCGGCGCCCGGCCCCGTGAGCCGCCGCCACGCGAGGGCGCTGAGCGCGACGAGGCACACGAGTGCGGGGAACAGGTAGCGGCCCTGGGTGCCGGCCACCTCGGTCGTGTCCAGGTACGCCCGGGCGCTGCTCGCGGTCTGCAGGAGCAGCAGGAGTCCGGGGAACACCGCGAGGCACACCGCCGGCACCAGGGTGGGTCCGCGCCGGAACGCCCAGCCGACGAGCACGACGAGCGCGACGGCGGTCAGGACGGCGGTCAGGGTGTCACCGATGCTCACCTGCGCCCGCTGCCCGGGGGACCCCCAGAACGTCCGCGCGAGCGTTCCCCAGCTGACGTCGAGGAAGTGCCCGGGTGACGGGTGCTCACCCGCCGGGAACGGACGGTCCGGCCGGATCGCGGCGTAGCCGTCGGGTTGCAGGGTGTGGAACACGAGGAGGTTGCGCACCCACCACCACGAACCGATCGCCCCCGCCACGACGAGTGCGGCGGCCGTCCGGAGGGATCGTGCACCACCGGTCAGCGTGCCTGCTCCGGCGACGAGCACCACGAGCGCCACGAAGGGGATCGCCGGCAGCCCCGTGCCCTTCGTCGCGACGAGGAGTCCGAGCGCCACGGCGAGGGCGAGCAGGGTCCGGCGGCGGAGGTCGCCCGTCAGCAGCCGGGTCGCGAGCCACACCACCGTGCCTCCGAGCAGGAGCACCGGGGCGTCGTTCGTCACCGACGCGCCGACGGACGCCAGCTGCGGCACGGCGAACAGGGCGAGGGCGCCGAACAGTGCCGCGCGCGGCGAGCGCGTCAGGCGGCGGACCGCTGCCCACGTCAGCAGCGCGAGTGGGGTCACGAGCGCGGCGTCGACGAGCCGGAGGGCGACGAGCGCGTGGTCCCAGCGCAGCGAGCCGTGGTGCAGGACCCGGAGCACGGCGGCGTCCGCCAGGTACGCCGTCGGGGGGTGCTGGGTCATCTGGTTCACCGTCCCGGAGTCCCCGGGGTGTTCCTGCAGCAGCGCGCTGACGGTCGACCAGGACGACGCATCCCCGGAGGCCTGCTCCTGCTGCGCGGCCCCGACGGCGTTCGACACGTGCAGGGTGCCCGGGTCGGGCCACCCGGAGCCGGTCGCGACGTGCAGGGCGGCGTCGAAGTGGGCCGGCTCGTCCGGTGCCTGGAACGCCGGGACGACGAGCGCCCAGAGGACGAGCCAGAGGCCGAACGCGGCGGTCAGCACCGCGGTCCGCAGGGCCTCCGCCCGGGTGACGAGGGGGTGCGGTGCGTGCTGCATCGCTCCGAGACTACTGGCCGGACGCCTCCGACCGGGTCGTCGCGGCGACGGTCGCGTCCTCGACGGTGTCGGCTCCGGCGCGCTCGTCCGGTCCGGTCCGTCCGACGCGTTCCGGGTGGTAGACCCACACCTTGTAGAGCCAGAAGCGGAACACGGTGCCGAGCAGCAGCCCGATGACGTTGCCGGAGACGTTGTCGGCCAGCGCCGACGTGAAGCCGAGGACGTAGTGGGAGACGGCGAGGCAGCCGAGCGAGATGACCATGCCGCCGAGGGACACGACGACGAACTCGACCCCCTCGCGGGTGGCCACCGCCCGTCGCTGCTCGCGGAACGTCCAGTACCGGTTGCCCATCCAGTTGACGAAGATGGCGACCGTCGTGGAGACCACCTTCGCCCAGAACGGTCCCGAGTGCACGTCCTCCGGGTTCAGCAGGGTCGACCGCAGCACGTTGAACACCGTGGTGTCCACGACGAAGCCGACGGCACCGACGACGCCGAAGCGTGCCAGCTGGGCGATGAGGCGCCGCACGAGCCCTCCAGGATCCGTAGAGTTGTGACCGGTCGTGCAGAGCGCGACCCGAACAGCGATTGTAGACAACGCGTTCACACCATGCGGTGGGAACGCCGGAAGGATCACACAGCATGGCGTTGCGCGTCGGGGTCATCGGTGGGGGACAGCTGGCACGGATGATGGTGCCGGCCGCGGTCGAACTGGGGATCGACATCCGGGTGCTCGCCGAGGGGCCAGGCATGTCCGCAGGCATCGCCGCCACCGCCGAGGGCGACTACCACGACGCCGCCACGGTGCTCGAGTTCGCCCGGCAGGTCGACGTCGTGACCTTCGACCACGAGCACGTGCCGCAGGACGTCCTGCGCAGCCTGGTCGACGCGGGCGTGGCGGTCCACCCCGGTCCGGACGCGCTGGCCGTCGCCCAGGACAAGATCACCATGCGCCGCCGGCTGAGCGAACTCGGCTTGCCGGTGCCCGACTGGGCCGCCGTGCACGGTCCCGACGAACTCCGTGCCTTCCTCGCCGAGCACGGTGGCCGAGCCGTCGTCAAGACGCCGCGGGGCGGCTACGACGGCAAGGGCGTCCGGGTGGTCTCGGACGCTTCCGACGTCGACGACTGGTTCATCGCCGTGGCCGAGGCCGGCGGCGACCAGGCCCTCCTGGTCGAGGAGCTCGTCCCCTTCACCCGCGAGCTCGCGCAGTCCGTGGCACGCCGACCCTCCGGGCAGGTCGTCGCCTGGCCGCTCGTCGAGACCGTGCAGCGCGACGGGGTCTGCGCCGAGGTCATCGCACCCGCTCCGGACAGCGCCGGCCGGATCGCCGACCTGACCGAGTCGATCGCCGTCCGCATCGCCGAAGAACTCGGGGTGACCGGCGTGCTGGCCGTCGAGCTGTTCCAGACCGACGACGAACGCATCCTGATCAACGAACTCGCGATGCGTCCGCACAACACCGGGCACTGGACCATCGACGGTGCCACCACGAGCCAGTTCGAGCAGCACCTGCGAGCGGTCCTCGACCTGCCGCTCGGAGCCACCGGCTCGTTCGCCCCGGCGTCCGTCATGGTGAACGTGCTCGGTGGACCCGCGGACGGCGACCTCGCCACCCGGTACCCCGCAGCGCTCGAGGCCTTCCCCGAGGCGAAGTACCACTTCTACGGCAAGGCGCCCCGGCCCGGCCGGAAGATCGGGCACGTCACGGTGCTCGGTGACGACGTCGACGACGTCGTGTACCGCGCCCGCGCGGCCGCAGCGCACTTCGACGACTGAGGTCGCGTCACCGACGTGACCGGATGACGTCACTGGAAACCCGTGGCGACGCCGCCACGGGCCTCCCGTAGTGTCCCGGGTGCGGGACGCACTTGTCGGCCGCTCTGCGGACACCCCCTCGGGTGGCACCCGGTCGGGAGGCTGGCGGGGGTCGGGACCGCGTGTTCCCCTGGAACGGTCCGTGCCCACCGTCCAAGGAGTCCCCATGCGCCGCCGTCCGCGCCGTGCCGCCGTCTGCGGCGCCGCCGTCGCCCTCGTCGCAGCCGTCGCCGGCCTGCTGCCGACCGCGTCCGCGTCCGCAGCGACCTCGGCCTCGACCATCCGCTCGGCCACGTCCGCGTCGCTCTACGGCGCCGGGCCGTACCGGTCGCCGACGAGCGAGGCCGCGAAGGCGCAGGCCGCCCTCGCCGCCACCGACCCGGCCGGAGCCGCTGCGGCGGGGACCATCGCCGGCCACCCCGTCGCCACCTGGCTCGGCGACTGGAGCCAGGGGACGCAGCTGACCAAGACGATCAGCACCGCCCTCACGGGGGCCGAGCAGTCCGGTACCACCCCCGTGTTCGTGCTCTACGCGATCCCGGACCGCGACTGCGGCGGGTACTCCGCCGGGGGCTTCGACGAGCGGTCCTACGACGCCTGGGTCGACCAGGTCACCGCGGCTCTCGCCGGGCACCGTGCAGCCGTCATCGTCGAACCGGACTCGCTCGCGATGCTCAGCAACGCCAAGTGCAGCACCGCGCTCGACGAGCAGCGCTACCGCATCCTGTCCCGCACCGTCGCCGGGCTGACCGCCGCCGGGGTCCCCGCCTACCTGGACGCCGGCAACTCGAACTGGGTGCAGCCGGCGCTGATGGCGTCGCGGCTGAACAGTGCGGGCGTGCAGCAGGCCCGCGGGTTCTTCACGAACGTCGCGAACTACTACCCGACCGCGCAGGAGCAGGCGTACGCGCAGAAGGTGTCCGCCGCGACCGGGGGCTCGCACTACGTGATCGACACCTCGCGCAACGGGCAGGGCTGGCGCGGCACCTGGTGCAACGGGCCGGGTGCCGGTCTGGGCACCTCGCCCCGGGTGGTGTCCGACGGCACGGCGCTCGACGCCCTGCTGTGGGTGAAGACCCCCGGCGCGAGCGACGGCACCTGCAACGGTGCCCCGGCTGCAGGCAAGTGGTTCTCTTCCTACGCGCAGGCGCTGGTCGCGAACGCCCGGCTCGGGGTGCCCACCGCGGACCTGGCACCGCGCGGTGCGCTCGAGGCCGTCGTCGGTGCCGGCGGCGGAGTCCGCGTGCGCGGCTGGGCCTTCGACGAGGACGACCCGACGCAGCCGGTCCGGGTCCGGGCGACGGTGGACGGTGTCGCCGCCGGCGTGCTGAGCGCGGACCGCACCCGCCCGGACGTCGACGCGGCGTACGGCGTCGGGGAGCCCCACGGGTTCGACACCGCGGTGCCGGCCGCCGAGGGCCTCCGCCGGGTCTGCGTCACCGCGGTGAACATCGGCGCGGGGTCCGACTCCGAGCTCGGGTGCGTGCAGGTGCGTGCCCTCCGGCACGACCCGTACGTCGGCCTCGATTCGGTGACCGTCGCGGTCGGTGGCGTCGCCGTGACGGGCTGGGCGTTCGACGGGGACGCTCCGGACACGGCCAGCACGGTCGCGTTCACAGTCGACGGACGGGTCGTCGCGTCCCGGTCCGCCGGTCGGGCCCGGGCCGACGTCGACCGGACCTGGGGCGCCGGTCCCGCGCACGGGTTCGCCGAGATCGTGGCCTCGGGGGCGGGGAAGCACACCGTGTGCGCGATCGCCCGGAACATCGACGGCGGCGCGGACCGGACGGCGAGCCCGTGCCGGAGCGTCACGGTGCCCGTCGCGGCCCCGGTCGGTCGGAGCGAATCAGCGTCGTCGGGATCGGCTGGCCGCGTCAGCGTCCGGGGGTGGGCGTTCGACCGGGACGCCGTGCAGCGTCCGGTCACGGTCCGGGTGAGCGTCGGCGGCCGGGTCGTCGGCAGTCTCGTCGCCGACCGGCAGCGCAGCGACGTCGACCGTGTCCACGGCGGCGGCGAGCACCACGGGTTCACCGGGTCGGTGCCGGTCGCGTCCGGGAAGCGATCGGTGTGCCTCACCGCGGTCGGGATCGGGAAGGGCGGCGACACGTCGCTGGGCTGCGCGACGGTGCAGGTGCGCTGACCGCGACCGCGACCGCGACCGCGACCGCGAGGGCGAGCGGAGCGGTCGCCTGGGCGGGTGCGGCTGCGACCGTCCGGCGGGTGCGGGAGAATGGCGCCATGCCGCGTGATCTCGTCCGCCGGGCCGTCCGTCGGCTCCGCCGCGCCGTCGTCGGTGCGCCGCGTCCAGACGCCGAGCACGAGCGTCAGCCCGAGCAGCAGCAGGCGACGGCCACTCCGGCCGTGCCGCTGCCGGTCCTCGGGTACGTCGTCGCGGGCGCGGGCGGTGCACACCCCGCGTCCGCCCACGTCCGCGTCGTGCGCCGGGTGGAGCACCTGTCGGACGCCGGTGCCGCCGAGGTCCGACAGGTCGATCCCGTGGCCTTCGTCGCTGGCGCCGACACCACCGCGTACACCGCGGTCCTCGTGCAGCGCGACGTCCTGCCGCGCACCGTCGTGCAGCCCTTCCTCGAGACCGCGGCGCGGCGGGGGATCCGGGTGGTGGCCGAGGTCGACGACGACTTCTTCACGGTGTCCGGCCGTGCACGACTGGCCCGTGCCGAGTACGACCCGGACCGCCTGGCCTCCATCGACGCCCTGGTGCGCGGCGCCGACACCGTGATCGTGAGCACGCCGGAGCTCGCCGAGGTGGTGCGTCCGGTCGCCCGGCACGTCGTGGTCGTGCCGAACGCCCTCGACCCGGGGTTGTGGACCTCCGGCGCGACCGAGGACGACGACGAGCGGCCGGCCGGCGAGCACCGCGTGCTGTACATGGGAACGCTCACCCACGCCGCCGACCTCGAACTGCTCCGGGACGTCTTCGCCGACCTGACCACCGCCGACGGCACCCCGATCCGGCTCGAGGTCATCGGCGTCACCGAGGACGGCGACGCCGACTGGTTCCGCCGGATCGAGGTGCCCGACGGGCACTACCCGGCGTTCTCCCGCTGGCTCGTCGCCCACCGTGCGCGCTGGCGTGCGGGGGTCGCGCCGCTCCGGGACGAGGAGTTCAACCGCGCGAAGAGCGACCTGAAGTTCCTGGAATACACGGCACTCGGGCTGCCGGCCGTGGTCTCCGACCGGCCGTCGTACGCCGTGGCCGAGCGGTACGGAGCGGTCGGGGTCCCCGACGACGTCGACGCCTGGCGGGCAGCCGTCCGCGCCGCGGTCGAGCGTGGGGCGCCTGACGAACGGGCCGAGCGGTGGGTCCGCGACGAGCGGACGATCGGCCGTGACGGTGACACCTGGCGGCGGGTGCTGCTCGGCTAGGCTCGGCGTGTGACCGACTCCGCAGCCCCAGCACAGCCGCTCGTCTCGATCATCATGGGGTCGGACTCCGACTGGCCGACCATGCGGGCCGCGGCCGACATCCTCGCCGAGCTCGGCATCCCGTTCGAGGCGGACGTGGTGTCCGCGCACCGCACGCCCGACAAGATGACCCGCTTCGCCAGGGGTGCCGCCCAGCGGGGCATCCGGGTCGTGATCGCCGGTGCCGGTGGGGCTGCCCACCTGCCCGGCATGGTGGCCTCGATGACGACGCTGCCCGTGATCGGCGTGCCCGTCCAGCTGGCACGGCTCGACGGACTCGACTCGCTCCTGTCGATCGTCCAGATGCCGGCCGGCATCCCGGTCGCGACGATGGCGATCAACGGCGCGGCGAACGCCGGACTGCTCGCCGCGCGGATCATCGGGTCCTCCGAGCCCGGTGTCGCGGCGCGGCTCACGGAGTACGCCGAAGGACTCGAGCGCCTGGTCGAGGAGAAGGCCGCGCGCCTCCGCGACTCACTCTGACGTCCGCTGCGCTCCCCGTACCGATCGGCACCCCTCGTACTGGGGACGCCCTGGCGAAGTCAACCCCCCGCGCAGGATGGACAACGCAACTACCGTGGACCCCGGACGGCCGAGGGCCGGCCGTCCGGCACCCACGGGAACGGGTGCGAATCGTCATGTCAGGGAGTGACAGCTCATGCAGAATCGCGCGATCACGAGAGCCGCACTCTCCGTCGTGCTCCTGGGAGTCGTGCTGGTCGCCGGGCCGTTCGGTCAGGTGAGCGCCGCCTCAGCAGCGAACACATCCGCGCCGGTCGGGAACATCGGCAAGTTCAAGCAGACGTTCCGCGAGGACTTCCGGACGACCGCGGCGGCCAAGGGGAAGTTCGCCGCGTCCTACGCGAAGTCGTGGCAGCCCTACCCCGACGGGACGGGCGGGATGTACTACTCGGGGACGCAGATCAGTGCGATCAACGGGAACATGGACGTCCGTCTCGACGGCAAGCGCGGGTCAGCCGGCACGTTCGGCTCGCCCACGGGCGCGTGGGGACACAAGGGCGGGAAGTTCACGGTGCGCGCCATGGCCGCCGGCGGCAACGGGAACGGTGCCGCCTTCATGCTGTGGCCGACGTCGGACAAGTGGTCGGACGGGGAGATCGACTACCCGGAGGCCAACTTCGAGTCCGCTCCGATGCTGCACCACCACTCGATGACGCCCGGACGTGAAGCGACGGCGACCAGCCTGAGCACCGGGACGACGTGGCGCTCGTGGCACACCTACTCGATCGAGTGGATCCCCGGGAAGTCCGTGTCGTACTCGCTCGACGGGAAGGTCATCAAGACGGTCACCAGGGACGTCCCGACCACCGCGCATCGCTACATGTTCCAGGTGGGCAACTGGGGCGGGGTCGGCCACCTGTACATCGACTGGGTCACGACCTACTCGTACACGGGTTGACCGCCGGACGGGCAGCTGCACGCCGTCAGAGGTCGGCGTGCAGCTGCCAGGTCTCGGCGGCGGAATCGCTCCAGTCGTACATGCGTGCACGATCGGGGCCGGCGACAGCCAGCTGCCCGGCGAGCAGGGGGTCGTTGACCACCTGGTAGACGGCCTGCGCGAGCCGCTCCGGGTAGGACTCCTTCGGACCGATGGCGACGGTGACACCGGCGTCGGAGGCGACCTCGGACACGGCGGGGTCGTCCGAGTGCACGACCGGGGTGCCGAAGCTCATCGCCTCGATGACGGGCAGCCCGAACCCCTCGGCCAGGCTCGGGAACACGAACACGGTGGCCCGGTCGTAGACCACGGCGAGGTCGGCGTCGTCGATCCGCCCAAGCACCTTCACCCGGTCACGCGAGAGACCGGCTCGTTCCGCCGTGCCGTACACGTCGACGTCGCCCCAACCGTCCGGGCCGGAGATGACGAGCGGGATGTCCGTCGGCGCGTCGGGGTGCGCCATCGCCTCGATCAGGGATCCCAGCGCCTTCCGTGGCTCGAGCGTGCCGACGGCCAGCACGTACCGCTCCGGCAGCCCGAGCCGCTCGGCGCGGAGATCGGCGTCGACGGGCAGCCGGAGCCGCCCGCTCGGCGCTCCGCCGATGACCCGGAGCCGGTCGTCGAACCGGTGGATCTCGTTGAGCGCACTCGCCACCGCGTGGGTCGGCACCACCACGGCGTCGGCGTGCTTCCACGCACGCTTGACCATCGCCTTGTGGAAGTGGACGCCGCGCGGCGTCAGGGTCTCGGGGTTGGTCCACGGGACCGTGTCGTGCACGGTGACGACGGTCTGCCGGCCCGGGTCCTGGAAACGGTCGTGCCGGACCAACGGGGCGAGCACGCTCGGGGCGTGCACCATGCCCTTCGCCAGGCTGCCGACGATCCCGCCCTGCCAGGCGAGGGAGAGCTCGCGGCGCGGGAGCGGCAGCCGGTCGAGGTCGGCGAGCCCGGGCAGCAGGGTCCGGATGTGGGTGAGTTCGTCGCGGCCCACCGCCGAGACGACGCCGGACACCTCGCAGCCGGCGGGGGCGTGCTCGATGAGGTGGCGGGTGAGCTCTTCGGCGTACCGACCGATGCCTCCGGGGACCGGGGCGACGACCTGGTCCACGATGACGTGGAGCGTTGTCATGTGGTGCGCCTCCTCGTGGTGCTGCCGTGCGCGCGGCGCGGCCGAACGCCGACCCTATCAGTCGGCACGGGGCACTCCCGGAGCGCCACCGCCCAGCGCGGCGGCGGCCGTCTTCCGGCGGTGGCGCGCCGCGAGCAGTGCGCCGACCCCGGCCAGCACGACGTCCCCGATGGTCATGAAGACCCGGCTGATGACGGCGAGGGCGAGCGGCGCCGATCCACCGGCCACGCTGCCGAGGAGCAGGACCAGGATGCCCTCGCGCGGCCCGATCCCCGCCGGGGCGATGACGACCACGAACCCCACGAGCCAGGCGACGGCGTACGCGCCGACGGCCACCGGGAAGAGCGTGGGCGAGTCGGCTCCGAAGACCCGCAGCACGAGGGTCGCCTGGACTCCGTACGCCAGCCACATGACGAGCGACCAGACGAGCGACATGACGGTGCCCGTCCACGTGAGGGTGGTGTCCTGGGCGGGGCGACGCAGGATCCGGAACGCGACGGCGATGAGGCGGCCGAGCACCGGCGGGGTCAGGCAGACGAGCCCCACCACAATCAGCGGGATGAGCCACCAGAACGTCGCGAACCCGGTGGAGGAGGCCAGCAGGACCGCGACGATCCCGACGACGGCCGCGGTGACCATGCTCACGAGCATCGACGCCAGTGCCGCGACGGCGCTGCCGGTGCGCTGCAGGCCGTGTGCGCGCCCGAGTTCGGCCTGGGCGGCGATGGACCAGACGCCGCCGGGGATGTACTTGCCGAGCTGCCCGACGAAGAAGATCGAGGACGCCGCGGCGAGGCGCACCCGGAACCCGCTCGCCGACATCATGGCCCGCCAGGAGAGCATGTTCGTCACGAGGGCGACGATCGTCGCGGCGACGCCGAGGACGATCGTGCCGGCGTCGAGCCGCACGAAGTCGCGACTGATGGCGTCCCACTGCCGCGCGATGCTCCAGACCAGGAACGCGAGGGCCACGACGGCCGCCACCCACTTGACGACGGTGAGCACACGGGCCCGCCGTCCGGTCGTGGGGACGGCGCCGATCGCGGCGTCGGCGGAGGTGTCGAGCGGGTCCGAGGACCCCGCGGCCGACCCCGTAGGCTGTTGTGCGTCCATCGACCGACAACTCTAAGGGAGCGCGCTGGATGCGACCCGATCCGGAACTCCGCCCGACCCTGCTCGTCGCTGCGTCGACCTTCCCCGCCGAGGCCGGCGACGGCACGCCCGGCTTCGTGCTCGACCTCGCGACGGCACTGTCGGACGAGTACCGCGTGGTGGTGGTCGCCCCGATGACGAAGGGTGCCCGCTCGCACCAGCGGATCGGGGACGTCGAGGTCCGTCGGTTCGGTTACTTCCCGTCGCGCTGGCGTGACCTGGCGGACGGCGCGATCGTCGACAACCTGCGGGCGAAGAAGTCCCGTTGGCTGCAGGTCCCGTTCTTCTTCGTGTCCATGGCCGCCGCGCTGGGCCGAGAGCGCCGCCGCTCGCAGCCCGACGTCGCGCTGCTGCACTGGATCATCCCGCAGGGAGCCGTCGGCCGCGTCGTGCTCGGCGACCTGCCCCGCGTCGTGACCACGCTGGGCGGCGACCTGTACGCGCTGCGCCACCCGGTCCTCCAGGCCGTCAAGCGGTCCGTCATCCGCAGCGCCGCATCGGTGACCTGCATGAGCACCGACATGGCGCGCGAACTCCGGAAGCTCGGCGCCCGTGACGACCAGGTGCACGTCGTCCCGATGGGTGTCGACCTCGACCCGATCACGCGCGCCGTCGAGCGCGAGACCCGGGTGCCCGGCCGGGTGCTCTTCGTCGGCCGTCTGGTCGAGAAGAAGGGCGCGACCGTCCTCCTCGACGCCCTCGACCGCATGGCCGAGCAGCCCACCGAGGTGGCCGTGGTCGGGGACGGTCCGCTGCGGGCCCAGCTGCAGGCCCGTGCCGGTTCGGCCGTGACGTTCCTCGGCGCGCAGGGGAAGGAAGCGCTCGCGTCCGAGTACGCGAAGGCGGCGATCGCGCTCTACCCGTCGGTGCCGGCCGCCAACGGCGACCGCGACGGCCTGCCGGTGGCGCTCCTCGAAGCCATGTCGGCCGGCTGCGCCATCGTCGCCTCGGCGGTCCCCGGCATCGTCGACGTCGTCGAAGACGGCGTGAACGGACTGCTCGTCGAACCCGGCGACGCCCGCGCGCTCGCGGCGGCGATCGACCGCCTGCTCGCCGATCCCGCGCTGGCCGAGCGGCTCGGCCGCGCTGCGGCCGACACCGCCGCGGCACACACCGTCGGCGCCGTCGGCGACCGGTACCGCACCCTGCTCACCGCCGCACGCGCCCGGTAGCCGGGAGCGTCCCCTCGACGAGGTGACGCGACCACAGGGCGGCCTGGAGGCGCGTGGCGGCGCCGTCACGCGCCTCCAGGCCCGCAGAGTCGCTGCGTCCCGGTCCCGCGACCTGACGCCCGTCAGGCTGCGCGGCGGTCGTCGTCCGGGAGCCGTGCGTCGTCGGCGCGGGCGGGCGGGCCGCCGACGCGTCCGCGTCGCGCGGTGATCGTCCGAGCGACCCGTTTGGCCAGCCGGTGCGCCGGCAGCTCGACGAGCCGGGCGAAGAGCCCGGCGACCACGACGGCGACCGGGATCGCCACGAGCATCGTGAGCCACGGCACCGAGGTGGGCAGCAGGTAGGCGACCGACACCGTGATCGGCTCGTGCACCAGGTACAGGCTGAAGGAGAGCCGTCCGAGCGCTCGGGGGACCGGTCCGAGCATCACGCGTTCCGCCGGCAGCCACTTCCCGCACAGCAGGACGATGAGCCCGGCCGAGGCGACGACCACCATCGGGACGTGGATGCCGACCAGGGAGCGGGGGAGCCACCACTCGAACGTGATGCCGAGCACCGCCAGTCCGGCGAGGACCCAGCCCGGGCCACGCCGGATCTCGGGGATCCGCTCCCACCCAGCGGCCAGGGCGGACCCGAGCAGGAACATCGGCAGGTACATCAGCCAGTCCTCGCGGTACTGCCGGCCGAGTGCCGAGAGCAGGAGCGCGGCGATCGCGGTGAGCCACCACACCCGGTGCGTGGCCTTCGCGATGAGCACGAAGAGCGGCAGCAGGAGGGAGAACGCGACCTCCCACGTCAACGACCACAGCGGGCTGTTGAGTCGGGTCGGCGCGACCAGGGTGAGGTCGCCCAGCAGGCCGCCGGCGGTGAGCGGTTCGACGTGCCGGAGCAGCCAGCCCGAGGCCCCGGCTTCGGGGGTCCGAGGGACGAGCAGGAACAGGGCCAGCGCCAGGCCGACCGAGGCGATCACGGGGATGTAGAGCCGGAGCAGGCGGCTCGGGTAGTAGGCGATCCAGTCCTGTGCGCGGCGGAGTGCGGGGAGCGTCAGCACGAAACCACTCAGGACGAAGAAGACGAAGACCGCTTCGCCGCCGGCCCAGAACACGTGCAGGGGCGTGTCGACGAGCCAGGCGCGGTTCGCCGGGATCGGCTGGCCGTTGTTGCCGTCGGAGAGCGTCGGCACCACGAGGAGTCCGTGGTGGATCAGGACGACGGCGGCGGCGACGCCACGGAGTCCGTCCAACGACCCGATGCGGCCCGCGGGGCGATCACGCATGCGGCGATCCTACTGCTCGGCGGGTTCGGCCCCGATGGGTGCGCGACGGGCGCGGATGGCTTCGACGGTCGTCGCGACCCCCTGGGGGAACGGGACGAAGGTGCGGTCGCCGACCTGCGGCAGCACCTCGGACCGCATGCGGAGGTCGAGTCCCTGGAACGTGGCCGAGGGGTCGGCGCCCTCGCGGATGTCCAGGCGGCTGCCGATCGCCTGCTCGACCGCGTCGATGACGTCGGCGATCGTCGCCGGCTGACCGGAGGCCAGGATCTTCGTGACCGCGGCCGCAGGGGGACCCTGCTCGACGAGGTCGATGGTCCGGAGCACCATGTCGACGGCGTCGTCGATGTACAGGTAGTCGCGGGTGGTCGACATCGGCACGTAGATCGACGACGGCCGGCCTTCGAGGTGGGCGAGGGTGAGCTGCGAGACGAGCCCCTGCGGCTTGCCGAGGTTCGCGCCCGGGCCGTAGAGGTTCGAGATCCGCCCCACCACCAGGCGCGTGCCGGTCTCGGCGGCCCACGTCCGGAACTGGGCCTCGGCGGCGAGCTTCGCGTGGCCGTAGGGAGCCAGCGGGAGCGGTTCGGTGCCCTCGTCGAAGGGCGGCTCGACGCTGCCGGCGTAGACCGCTCCGGCCGACGACGCGAAGAAGAGCGTGCCGTCTCCGGACGGGTCGTCCCGGGTCGCGTCGAGGACCCGGGCGATCAGGCGCTGCTCCTCGTCGAAGACGTCGGCTCCGGTGGCGACGACCCCCGTGCCCGCGCACCACAGCACACGCCAGCGGCCGGGCTGCGACCGCACCGAGCGGAAGGCGTCGACGAGTGCCTCGACGGCGGCGTCCTGGTCGTCCCACGGCACGCGGGCGGCGGTGGTCGCTGCGCCCGAACCGACGAGTGACCGGTGCACGGCACCGCCGAGGAACCCGCCGGCGCCGACCACCAGGGTGGACGGCTGGGTCATGCGCGGAAGATCCCGGCCTCGGTCGCCGCGTGCAACGCCTCGCGCCAGTCGCGCATCGGGGCGAGGCCCGCGCGCGACCAGGCGTCGTGGCCGAGCACGCTGTACGCCGGGCGGGGTGCCGGACGGACGAAGGCACCGCTGTCGGTCGGCAGGACGCGCTCCGGGTCGAGACCGTTCTCGGAGAAGATCGCCCGGGTGAAGTCGTACCACGAGCCCTGACCGCTGTTCGTGCCGTGGTAGATGCCGGCGGGGGCGTCGGCGTCGAGGAGTTCGACGATGCGTGCGGCCAGGTCTCCGGTCCAGGTGGGCTGCCCGACCTGGTCGGTGACCACGCTCACGGTGTCGTGGGACGACGCGAGCCGGAGCATGGTCGCGGCGAAGTTGGGTCCGTGTGCGCCGTAGATCCACGCCGTCCGGACGACGTACGAGGAGTCCGGCGCGATCGCGCGGACGCGGGCTTCGCCGACGGCCTTGGACCGGCCGTAGGCGTTCAGGGGGTCCGTGGGGGCGTCCTCGGCGTAGGGAGCGGTGCCGTTGCCGTCGAAGACGTAGTCCGTCGAGATGGTCACGAGCTTGGCCCCGTGCCGCACCGCGGCCTCGGCGAGCAACGCCGGCCCGTCCGCGTTCACCGCGGTCGCGGTGTCCTCGTGGGTCTCCGCGTCGTCCACCTTCGTGTAGGCGGCCGAGTTGATCACGACGTCGTGCCCGGCGACCGCGGCGTCGACGGCCTCGGGGTCGGTGATGTCCAGCTCGGCACGGGAACGGGCGGTGACGTCGCGGCCGGCCAGGGCGTGCTGCAGGTCGTGGCCGAGCATGCCGGCGGCGCCGGTGATGAGGTACCGGGTCATGGTGTCGCTTCCGTGTCGGGGGTGGCGGTCGAGCAGGGGGCCGGCCCAGGAGCACGCCGGTGTGCTCCTGGGCCGCGGCGGCTCAGGAGAGGGCGGCGCGTTCCTTGAGCGGCTCCCACCAGCTGCGGTTGTCGCGGTACCACTGCACGACGTCGGCGAGGCCCTGCTCGAACGGCACCTGCGGCTCGTAGCCGAGCTCGCTGCTGATCTTCGAGATGTCGACCGAGTAGCGCAGGTCGTGGCCGAGGCGGTCGGCGACGCGGTCGACGTACGACCAGTCCTTGCCGGTCGCGTCCAGGAGCAGCTGCGTCAGCTCCTTGTTGGTCAGCTCGGTGCCGCCGCCGATGTTGTAGATCTCGCCGGCGCGACCACGGGTCAGGACCATCGCGATGCCGCGGGTGTGGTCGTCGACGTGCAGCCAGTCACGGATGTTGTTGCCCTCGCCGTAGAGCGGGACGTGCAGGTCGTCGATGAGGTTCGTGACGAAGAGCGGGATGACCTTCTCGGGGAAGTGGTAGGGCCCGTAGTTGTTCGAGCAGCGGGTGATCGAGAGGTTCAGGCCGTGCGTGCGGTGGTAGCTGCGGGCGAGCAGGTCGCTGCCGGCCTTCGACGCCGAGTACGGCGAGTTCGGCTCGAGCGGGCGCTCCTCGTCCCACGACCCCTCGCTGATGGAGCCGTAGACCTCGTCCGTGGACACGTGGACGAAGCGCTCGGTGCCGTGACGGAGCGCCGCGTCGAGCAGGCGCTGGGTGCCGACGACGTTCGTCTCGACGAAGATGCCGGAGTCGCGGACCGACCGGTCGACGTGGGACTCGGCGGCGAAGTGCACGATCGCGTCGATGCCGGGGATCACCTCGTCGAGCTTCGCGGCGTCGCGGATGTCGCCCTGCACGAACGTGTACCGGGGGGAGTCAGAGACCGCGGCGAGGTTCTCGAGGTTGCCCGAGTAGGTCAGTGCGTCGTAGACGACGACCTCGGCGCCTTCGAGTCCGGGGTACGCGTCCTGCAGGGTGCGTCGGACGAAGTTCGAGCCGATGAAGCCGGCTCCGCCGGTGACGAGGATCTTCACGAGGTCTGGTTCCTTTTCGGAGTCGGTGTGGTTCTGGGATCGGTGTGCTCCGGTCGGCGGTGGCCGTCCGGTGGTGCGTCGGTCGTCGGCGTCCCGTTCAGGATCGCCGGCCGACCGTGGATCGGTTGACGATACCAGCCGGTCACAGCCCTGCCGCGTCGTCGCCACGCCTGCGGCGGCGCCGG
Organism: Curtobacterium sp. MCBA15_005; assembly: GCF_001864855.1. Lineage (NCBI taxonomy): Bacteria > Bacillati > Actinomycetota > Actinomycetes > Micrococcales > Microbacteriaceae > Curtobacterium > Curtobacterium sp. MCBA15_005. The sequence goes on along the minus strand of NZ_MJGL01000002.1, from coordinate 38,778 downwards.
ACGAGCAGGGTGACGACGGTGCAGGCGAGGACGGTGAGGACGATGCTGCCGCCGGTCAGCAGGTACCCGGTCCGGGCGCCCGGCACCGCGTACCGCAGCTCCACCGTGTGCTCGCCGCCGGGGACCCACACGGCGGCGCCGGCGTCGTCGGCTGCGACGAGGTCGGTCGGTTCGCCGTCGACGGTCGCCGTCCAGCCGGCACGCTGGAGCGAGTCGGAGACGACCACCCAGCCGCTCCCGGTGGCGTCGACCTCGGCGACCGTGCTGTTCACGTCGCTGTCGCGCAGGGTGATCTCGGCGCTCGAGTCCGGGTCGGCCGTGTGCTCGGACGGCGCGCTCAGGACGACGGTCGAGTCCGGCAGCGACTGGTCGGCGAGTGCCCGGACGCGCGCCGGTCCGGTGCGTTCCACCACCTGGCCGGAGGCCCAGCGCACGCGGTCCAGGGCGTTGCCGCGCTCGTAGATCGTCGCGTCGCCGGTGTGCACCACGCGGACGCCGTCGCCGGAGACCGGACGGGTGATGCTCATCACGGCGTCGCCGGCGTCGTCGGTGCCGATCGGCACGAGCTTGTCCTGCCCGGTCACGGTGATCCGGACGTGCCACGAGGTCGACGTCGGGATGGTGGAGCCCTGGAGCGCCACGTTCCGCGGGCCGCCGAGGCCCGGCACGTGGGTCGACGTCGAGGTGATCGTCTTGCCGGAGTCGTCGGCGACGATCGCCACGTCGAGGGTCATGCCCCCGGGCGTCAGGGTCGGGGCCGGCGGACCGGTGAAGGTGATGCCGTTCACCGGGCCGGTGTTGCTGGCCGAGTCCACCGAGGGGTTGTCCGCGGTCAGGTCGGACCACTTCGTCTGCGCTGCACCCGGCTCGGCGGTGCCGGCGAGCGGCCCCGACGGGTCGGCGACGAGGTACTTCGTGCTGAGCCGGTCGAGGATCCCCGACCGGGCGAGCGACGGCATGAGGTTCGGTTCGAACGTCAGGTAGGTGGCCGTCGGGTACGTGTCCGGGTCGACCGCCCGCATGAGGTCCTTCCACTCGCCCGTCTGGAACGCGTGTCCGGTGGTCTCGCGGATCCGGTAGTAGGAGGACGACCCCGGGAGCATGGCGCTGCCGGTGGCGGCGTAGCGGTCCTGCGCGGAGACGTGTTCCTGCAGGTAGTCGATGGCGGGGGTGGTCGGGTAGAACGTCGACGTGGGCGCGATCGGCCACCAGGGCTTCGTGGCCGTCACCGCGGGGACGACGACGAGCGCGACGACCCCGATGGCGGCGACGGTCGCCAGCACCCGCGACCGGAACACCCAGACGAGCACGACGAGCACGACGGTGACCGCGCCGAGGATGCCGACCGCCAGGATCTCGAGCTTGGTGCGGTGCACGTACTCTTCCGCGATCGGCGGGATCGCGAGCAGGGTCTGCATCCCCACGCCGACGGCGGTGAACAGCACGACGGCGACGGCCGCGATCCGACCGGTGCGCCGGAGGGGTCCGGCGGCGCGGAAGCGTGCCAGCTCGTCGCGGAGGTTCTCCGGCTGCACGAGGCGGCCGAAGCCCACCCCGGCCATGGCCGCGGCGAGGAACATCACGACGACGCGAGCGCGACCGATCGGGTTCGTGTCGAAGACCGGCAGCTCGCGGACGGCGGACAGGACGGGGCCGCCGAGGTAGACGATGACCACCGCGAGCGCCAGCATCGAGGCGACGATCGCGACGACGCCGCGGGTGCGACGTCGGGCCAGGTCGTGCCGTGCGCGGACGGCCGGCGTGGCGTCGTCGGGCAGGGCCGCGGCGGTGTGCGTCGCCGGGCGGATGAGGACCGCCACGGCGACGAGCACCACGGCCGCGATCCCCAGGTAGGAGTACTCCTCCACCGGGTTGCGGATGCCCCAGGCGGGGCCGGTGCTCTGTACGAACGAGATGTCGGGCACCCACGCGCTGACGAGCGGCGGGGTGCCGAGACCGTTCGGGCCGCTCTGCCCACGGCCGCTGAAGTCGACCAGGCTCGTGGCGTTGATGGCGAAGGGGACGAGCTGCCACGCGGACAGCAGCAGGCCGAACAGGATGCCGCCCACCGCGATCGCCCCGCTCACGACCACGGGGACCCACCGTCGGTGCGCGACGATCGTGCGGACGAGGAAGTACAGCCCACCGATGAAGAGGGCGTAACCGACGATGGCCGGGAACCCGCCGAGCAGCATCGACGCGAGCGGCACGCCCACGGCGATGACGTCACGCGCGCGGAGCTCCACCGCGGCGCGGTCGATCGCCCAGAAGAGCAGGGGGATGCAGGCCGCGACCCGGGTCTGCGGCCAGTTCGACCACGCGACCATGAAGCCGGACGACGAGTAGACGAGGGCGGCGATCGCCCAGCCAGCGCGGGGGACACCCCAGCGGCGCAGCAGCAGGGACATGCCGACCGTGACGACGACGATCTCGAGGAGCTTCACCCAGCCCGGCGCGGCCGCCAGGGGGAGGATCCACCAGGGCAGCGCGAGCGGGGACCACGCGCCCGAGTCGGGCACGCCGCCGAGTTCCGCGCCGCCGGCGACGTAGGGGTTCCACGCGCCGAAGACGCCCTCGTGGGCGAGGCTGGTCAGGAGCGAGGTCTGCGGCGCGACGGTGTCGATCGTGTCGCTGTTCAGGATGTTGGTCGACGTCGTCGTCGACTGGAACAGCGAACCCCACGGGGTGTACCGACCGAGCAGGCCGGTGTTCAGGAAGGTGCCGTGTCCGATCAGTGCCGGTCCGATGGTCAAGACGACGAACGCTGCGAGCGCAGCCCAGGCCGCGATCTCCACCCAGCTGCCGGGTCGACGGACCCAGAGCGCGAAGCGTGTCCGCCGGTCGAGCACGGACGCTCCGCGCTCAGTCCCCATACCGCTGCAGCTTCTGCAGGTCGAGCTGTTCCTCGGCCAGGGTCCGGTTCAGGCGGGTCAGGTCCGCCACCACGCCGATCACGATGCTCAGCACCGCCGTGATCAACAGGACGACGCCGAGGATGATCGACTGCAGGTGGTTGCCGCCGGTGTGCATCGCCAGCAGCACCAGGTACCGGACGAGCGGCCAGGCCCCGAGCGCCCCGAGGATCGCCGCCACCCAGAGGAACAGCGCCATCGGCCGGTACATCAGGTAGACGCGGGCGATCGCCGAACCCGACTGGAACATGTGCTGCCAGATGTTCTTGAACAGCCGCGACTCGCGGGTCTTCGGGTTCGTGGTGATCGGCACCGAGGCGATGGCCAGGCGCTTGTAGCCGGCCTGCACGATGGTCTCCATGCAGTAGCTGAAGCGCGTGACGATGTTCAGGCGGATGAGCGAGTACTTCGAGTACGCGCGGAACCCGCTCGCGGCGTCGGGCAGGTCGAGCCCGGCGGCGCGGCTGGCGACCCACGAGCCGAAGCGCTGCATGAGCTTCTTGAAGCCGGAGAAGTGCTCGATGGTCCGCGTCTGCCGGTCGCCGATGACGATCTCGGCCTCTTTCCGGAGGATCGGCTGCACCAGTTCGGCGATCTGCGACTGCGGGTACTGGTTGTCACCGTCGGTGTTGACGACGATGTCCGCGCCGTGGAGCAGCGCGTAGTCGACGCCGTCCCGGAAGGAGCGGGCGAGCCCCATGTTCGTGGTGTGGTGCACGAAGTGCTTGACACCGTGCTCCTTGGCGACCTCGACGGTGCGGTCGGTGCTGCCGTCGTTGATCACCAGGATCTCGATCTCATCGATGCCGTCGATCTCCCGCGGGATGGAGTCGATGACGCTGGCGAGGGTGTTCTCCTCGTTGAGGCAGGGGATCTGGATGAAGAGCTTCACGGGTTCGCAGTGTCTCGTTTCATGGGGTCCGGCAGGTGCGCGAGGCCATGACAGCCTATGCGAACCCACGGACCGGCGCAGGTACGGCCTGCCGACGCGTCCCGGGGCGGGCGGCTTGGTAGGGTGCAGCCGTGCAGATCCGCGAACTGAAGATCCCCGGCGCGTGGGAGTTCACGCCCGTCCAGCATGGCGACGCACGAGGAGCATTCCTCGAGGCGTACCGCGCCGACGTCCTCGAAGAGACGGTCGGTCACCCGCTGGACCTCCGACAGGTGAACATGTCGATCTCCTCGGCCGGTGTGGCCAGGGGCATCCACTACGCCCTCGTCGCGCCGAGCCAGGCCAAGTACGTGACCGCGGTGCGCGGCGCCTTCATCGACTACATCGTCGACATCCGGGTCGGCTCGCCGACGTTCGGCCAGTGGGACTCCGTGCGCATCGACGACGTCGACCGTCGGGCCGTCTACCTGTCGGAGGGCCTCGGGCACGCCATCGTCGCGCTCGAGGACCAGTCCACGGTGAACTACCTCGTCAGCGCCCACTACGACCCGGAGCGCGAGAAGGGGATCACCATCCTCGACCCGACGGTCGGCCTCGAGCTGCCCGACGGACTCGGCGAGCCGGTCCTGTCCGAGAAGGACACCAGCGCGCCGACGCTCGAGGAAGCCGCCGCCGCGGGTCTGCTGCCCACCTACGAGGAGTGCGTGGCGTACACCGAGTCGCTCCGCACGACCAAGTAACGAACGAAGGAATCACAGCGCGATGAAGGGCATCATCCTGGCCGGGGGTTCCGGCACCCGTCTCTGGCCGATCACCAAGGGCATCAGCAAGCAGCTCATGCCGATCTACGACAAGCCGATGGTCTACTACCCGCTGTCGACCCTCATGATGGCCGGCATCCGCGAGGTCCTCGTCATCACGACGCCGGAGTACAACGACCAGTTCCGTGCCCTGCTCGGCGACGGTTCGTCCCTCGGCATGGACATCCAGTACGCGGTCCAGCCGAGCCCGGACGGCCTCGCGCAGGCCTTCGTCATCGGCGAGGACTTCATCGGCGACGACAGCGTCGCGCTCGTCCTCGGCGACAACATCTTCCACGGCACGGGCCTCGGCACGAACCTGCGGAAGAACACCGAGGTCGACGGCGCCACCATCTTCGCGTACCACGTGGCCGACCCGAAGGCGTACGGCGTCGTGGAGTTCGACGACGACTTCACCGCGGTCTCCATCGAGGAGAAGCCGACGGAGCCGAAGTCGAACTACGCCGTCCCCGGCCTGTACTTCTACGACAACAAGGTCATCGAGATCGCGAAGACGATCGAGCCGAGCGCCCGCGGGGAGCTCGAGATCTCGACCGTCAACGAGCGCTACCTCGAGGCGGGCGAGCTCGGCGTCCAGGTCCTCGACCGCGGGACGGCCTGGCTCGACACCGGCACGTTCGAGTCGATGATGCAGGCGTCCGAGTACGTCAAGGTCATCGAGGACCGTCAGGGCTTCAAGATCGGCTGCATCGAGGAGATCGCCTGGCGCAACGGCTGGATCGACGACGCGCAGCTCGCCGACCTGGCAGCACCGCTCGTCAAGGGCGGCTACGGCGTCTACCTGCAGCGACTGCTCGCCGTCTGACGTCGGCGCGGCCGGTCCTCGCATGGCACTCTTCCGTCGCCGCCGGCCGGATGCGGCGGTCTCCGGCCCGGAGGCCCGTCCCGCGTCGGTGACGCCGGCCCACCCCGAGCGGGTGGTCGGCTGGGACTGTGCCCTGCCGGCACTCGAGGTGTCGGTGACGGTGCTGCTGGTGAGCCGGTCCGACCGGTACGACGCGCTGCCGTCGATGGTCACCGCGGCTCGTCTGGCGTTCGGCCCCTCGGCGGACGTCCGCGCGGTCGGCTACGTCGCCGATGCGTCGCCGGTCGGCGAGCAGGCGCGGGGGATCCCCTGGGTCCGCTCGGCGCCGGTCGACGGCATCGGTTCGGCGATCAACGCCGGGGTCGCCGCCGGGGTCGGGCGTGTGCTCCTGGCGCTCGACTCGACGGTCCGGGTGACCGACCAGGACCTGCGGGTCCTCGCACAGGCCGGCGGCGACGGCGTGGCCCAGGCCCGCATCCGGATGCCCGACGGTTCGCAGCGGGACGGCGTGCGGCTGCTGCGCCCGGGAGCACTTCCCTGGTCCGACGACGGGTCGACGAGTCCGGCCCGCAGCCAGGCGGACGACCGCCAGGACTCCCCGCTCGCCGCGGTGCCGGTCTTCGCAGCGGACCAGCCGGCCGTCTCGGTGCCGGGCGCTTCCCTGGTGCCGGCACCGTGCCTCCCGGACGAGCGGATGACCCTGACCAGCTGGACCCGCGCGGTCGCCGACCGCGACGGCCGACCCGTGCGTGCGGTGTGGTCGCTGACCCGCTCGGCTGATTCCGGACGGACGGTCGACTCGGCGACGGTGGATGCGTTCTCGGTCTGGCGCGACCGGGCGCCGGACGGCGACGGAGCGGTCGCAGCCGGACCCCCGCTGCCCCCGTGGGGTGCGCGACCCGTCACCCCGGCGCCCCGATCGCGCTCCGACGACGACCGGTTGTCCTGGTCCGTCAAGATCGCCGCCCCGGCCGGGCCCGAGGGCGACGGGTGGGGCGACGTGCACTTCGCCACCGAGCTCGCGGGCGCGCTCGAGGGCCTCGGCCAGCGGGTCCGCGTCGACCGGCGTGACGCGCACGTTCGGGACGACGACGCCGCGGACGACGTCACGCTCGTCATCCGCGGGCTGGACCGTGTGCCGCCGAACCCGGCGTCGGTGAACCTGCTCTGGGTGATCAGCCACCCCGACGACGTCTCGGACACCGAGCTCCGGTCGTTCGACGCGGTGTTCGCAGCGGGGCCGGTGTGGGCTGCGGAAGCCGCCGCACGTGCCGGCGTGCCGGTCGGGGCACTGCTGCAGGCGACCGACCCGGCGGTGTTCCACCCGGCCGCCCGGTCGGACGCAGGCCAGGACGCGGGGCACGTGGTGTTCGTCGGGTCGACCCGTGGCGCGGCCCGGCCGGTGGTCGCCGACGCGGTCGCACTCGCCACCGACCTGCGTGTGCACGGCCCGGGGTGGGACGGCGTCGTGCCCTCCGCGATGCTCGGGGCCGTCGCGCTGTCACGGACCGAGGTCGCGACGGCGTACGCGTCCGCCCGCGTGGTCCTCAACGACCACTGGCCGGACATGGCGGCGGGCGGTTTCGTGTCGAACCGGGTCTTCGACGTGCTGGCGTCCGGTGGGGTCGTCGTCACGGACGAGGTCGCCGGCCTCGGGGACGTGCTCGACGTCCCGACGCTCGCCGTCGCCCGTTCGCGGGACGACGTGGCCGCACTGCTCGACCCGACGCATGCGTGGCCGGCGGCTGCCGAACGTGCTGCGGTCGCCGATCGGATCGCGGCGGAGCACTCCTTCGACGCCCGGGCCGCGGTGCTGCTCGCCGCCGCTCGCGCCGCACGCAGGCGTCTGCGCCCCGGCCCCTGACGCGCGCCGCCGGCTCGCGCTACTTGCGCGTGACCCAGCGGGCTCGGAGCGACAGACCGGCGTGCAGCACCACACGGAGGGGCAACAGCCACCACGCCCGGTACTTCCGCGACAGGAACCGGTACGCGCTGCGGTGGTGCTCGATCTCCATCCGGCGACGGTTCGACGACGTCGAGTGCGCCCCGGTGTGGGTGACCACGGCGGTCGGCACGTACACGTTCGTGCGACCGGAGCGACCCACGCGCTGGCCCAGGTCGACGTCCTCGAAGTACATGAAGTACGACTCGTCGAACCCGTCGAGCTGCCGGAACAGGTCGGTGCGGATGAGGAAGCACGCGCCGGACAACCAGCCGGCCTCACGCTCGACGACCTGCGTCGTGGACCAGTACCGCTGGCTCCAGGGGTTGGCCGGCCAGAACCGCGAGAACGCCGCGTGGCCGAGTCCGGTCCGGAGCGACGGCAGCTGGCGCGCGGACGGGTACGTCTCGCCCTGCTCGTCCAGGATCCGCGGCCCGAACGACCCGCCCGTCGGCAGCCGGTCGGCGGCGCGCACGAGTTCGTCGATCGATCCCGGTGCGAGGACGACGTCGGGGTTCGTGACGAGCAGGAACTCGGGGCGGACGTCGGGCAGCACGTCGTCGAGGGCGCTCAGCGCGGCGTCGATGCCCCCGCCGTAGCCGCGGTTGCCCCCGGAGGAGACCACGACGGCACCGTAGGACTCGCCGATCGCCCGCAGTGCGTCGATGTCGGTCGAGCCGTTGTCCGCGATCACGACGGCGACCGGCTCGGACGACGCCGCTGCGACGCTCGCCAGGAACGGCCGGATGGTCTCACCGGTGTTGTAGGTGACCGTCAGCACCGCGACCCGGATCACCGTGCACCCCCGGCGACGACTGAGTACGCATCGACGTGCACGGCCGCGGTGGCCTGCCAGGTGAACACGTCGGCACGCGCCAGCGCGGCCGCCCGGTGCGACGCCACCAGTGCGGGATCGTCGAGCAGCGCGGCCATCGCCTCGGCCAGTGCGTCAGCGGACGGCTCGGTGTACACCGCTGCGTCGCCGCCGACCTCGGGCAGCGACAACCGCCGGGTGGTCAGGACGCAGGCGCCTGCGGCCATCGCCTCGACCACCGGCAGGCCGAAGCCCTCGCCGAGCGACGGGTAGACGACGAACTCCGCCCCACCGAGGTAGCCGGACAGGTCCTCGAGGGGCAGGTAGCCGGCCTCGATCACGTGGTCGTCGGGCTGCAGGGCGTCGAGTCGAGCGATCGCGGACTCGTCCCATCCGCGTGCCCCGGAGAGCACCAGCCACGGGGTGTCCGAACCGGCGGCCGCTCGCGACGCCCGCACGGTGGCGTAGGCGTCGAGCAGGGCCGTGATGTTCTTGCGGGGCTCGATCGTGCCGAGGAACGCGATCCAGGGTGCGCCCTCGGGCAGTGTCGCCGCGATCCGGGCGTCCTCGACCTCGGCGATTGACGGCTCGTGGAACACGGCACGGTCGACGCCGAGCGGTGCGACCCGGACGTCGGCACGGATCCCGCTGACGACCCGTGCGGCCTCGGTCGCGGTGGCCGCACTCGGCACGATGACGACCGGGCGGCTGCGCAGCGATCGACGGCTCCACCAGGTGAAGAACGTGCGCTTCAGGCGGGAGTGCCACTCGGGGTTCGAGAAGAACGTGGCGTCGTGCAGGGTGACGACGGAGCCGCCGCGCCAGCCGAACGGGAACGTGTAGTGCGGGGAGTGCAGCACCCGCGCGCCGATCCTGCGGCCGAGTGCCGGCAGGCCGGTCTGCTCCCACAGGAACCGCAGCGGGACGGAGTCGGTCCACGCCGGCGCGGTGTGCACGGTGGCGTCCGGAGCCACGGCGCGGAAGTGCTCGGCGTGCACGGGCCGGACGACCAGGTGGACGTCGAGCGCCGGGTCGGTCAGGTGTGACACGACGCCCTCGACGTACCGGCCCACACCGCCGAGTTCGCGCGGTACCGCGGTCCCGTCGACGAGGACGGTGAGCTGCGGCACGCGTGGGTCCTTCCGAACGGGGGCGCCACGGTCGGGTCCGTCGGCGGGGGAGTGACCAGGATAGCCCTCCGCGCTCATGCGCCCGGGTCCACGCTGCGACGAGGGACGGACGCGCGCCGCGACTCGCGGAGCCGCCGCGCGAGGTGCGACGGGAGTGCCCCGACGACGTCCGCGAACGCTGCCAGGACGAGCCGGGCCTCCCGACGGGTGGATGCGGAGCGCAACCCGCGCAGGCCGCGGAAGAGGGTCCGGGCGCTCGCGCGCAGGACGGTCGGCCACGGTGCGTGCCAGAGCGCGACGACCATCCGGTTCCGCGCGTTGCGGAAGAGGAACAGGTCGCTCTGCACGCCGGACGACGCCGAGTGGTCGTGTTCCACGACCGCGCCGGCGGCGTGCTCGACGCGCCACCCGCGTCGGCGGAGCCGCCAGGCGAGCTCGGTGTCCTCGTAGTACATGAACAGGGACTCGTCGAGCAGGCCGACGTCGTCCAGCGCGCTCCGCCGCAGGGCCGACGCGCCGCCGGAGAACCCGAAGACGTCGACGTCCGCGGCCCGGTCGACGGGCGCGAACCAGTCGCGGTCCATGCCGTTCCCGTCGCGGTCGACGCGCACGCCGGTCGAGTTGAGCCGCACCTCGCCGTCCGCCGACGGCGTCCAGGGACGGCCGTCGTGGTCGCGGAGGACGCGCGCGTCGGGGGTAGGTTCCGCACCGGCCGGGAGGCCCGTCCAGCGTCCGGCGAGCACGATGCGGCCCGTCACCGCCGCGACCTCCGGCCCCGCCTGCGCCAGGTGGTCGCGGAGCGCCGCGACGAAGCCGGGCGCGGGCACCGCGTCGTTGTTCAGGAGCACGACGACGTCGGCGTCGGTGTGCCGGATACCGGTGTTCGCGCCGGCTGCGAACCCGCCGTTGTCGTCCCGCGCGATCACGACGGCGTCCGGAAGATCGCGCCGGAGCACGGCGACGGAGTCGTCGGTCGATCCGTTGTCGACGACGATCACGTCGTCGGCGGCGCCCTCGGCGAGCACGGTGCGGACGGCCGCGGTGGTCAGGTCGGCGCGGTTCCAGTTGACGACGACGACCGCGGTGCTGGTCACGCCGTCGGGGATCGTCAGCCCAGCTCCTCGATGGAGGGCTTCGCGTAGACGCTGCCGACGGCGTCGCCGAACGACGGCACCTCGAACGAGTCGCACTCGGGCAGGTCGTGCAGGTGCCGACCAGCGGAGTCCATCATCGACACGTTGATGAAGTACTTGCCGGTGCCGAAGTTCGTGTCCGCGATCCGGAGGCGGAGCTTCTTGCGGCCGTGCAGCGGGTCGAGGTGGATGCCCATGATGCCGGTGGTGGTGCCGTACACCACCTGCCCGGCCGTGTTGTTGATCTGGACCGCGGCCTCCCAGTCCTCGACGCCGTCCAGGTGCTCGAACTCCATGTCGACCAGCAGGTCGTCGCCCGGCGTGACGCCGTCGCGCTGGCCCTTGCCGTCGGCGTGCACCGAGGCCCCGATGACGGTGCCGCGGCCGACCGCCACGTCGGCGCTGAGCTCACCGGCACGGCGCTCCTCGAGGACGTCGCGGAACAGGCTGACCGCACCGATCGGGTCCCCGTCGTGCAGGACCTTGCCCTTGTTCAGGAGCACGACCCGGTCGCACATCTCCTGCACCTGGCTGAGCGAGTGCGTGACGATGATGATCGTCTTGCCCTGCTCCTGGAACGAGCGGATGCGGTCGAGGCACTTGCGCTGGAACGCCTCGTCACCGACGGCCAGCACCTCGTCGACCAGCAGGACGTCGGGGTCGGTGTGCACGGCGACCGCGAAGGCGAGTCGCACGTACATGCCGGATGAGTAGAACTTCACCTGGGTGTCGATGAAGTCGCCGATGCCGGAGAACGCGAGGATGTCGTCGAAGCGCTCCTCGGTCTCCTTGCGCGTCAGGCCGAGCAGGCTCGCGTTGAGGAAGACGTTCTCGCGGCCGGACAGGTCCGGGTGGAACCCGGCGCCGAGCTCGAGCAGGGCCGCCAGGCGTCCGCGGCGCGCGACCGTGCCGGACGTCGGCTGGATGATCCCGCCGATGGCCTTCAGCAGGGTCGACTTGCCGGAACCGTTCTGCCCGATGAGCCCGACGGTGGTGCCGGCCTGGATCGAGACGGTGACGTCGTCGAGCGCCCAGAAGTCCTGCCGGTGCTTCCGTCCGGCACGGCCCAGGGTGACGATCCGCTCGCGGATGGTGTTGTCCTTGCGGACGACGAACCGCTTGCGGACGTGGTCGATGACGATGACGTCCGGGCGGTCGGTGTGGGCGCCGGAGGTCGCCGGGGCGACGGGGGTGCTGATGGCCATGGTCTAGAGCTCCTGCGCGAAGTTGCCCTGCAGCCGGGAGAACACCCGCTGCGCCCCGAGCAGGCAGAAGAGCCCGATCACGAGGGCGATGCCGAGGCGCATCATCAGGTGCGGCGGGTAGTCGACGGGGGTCGGGTGGATCCAGATCGCGTTCTGCAGACCCAGCACCGACAGGGTGAGCGGGTTGTTCGTGTAGACCGCCAGCAGCCACTGCACCTTCAGCTCGGCGACGACCATCGAGTACGAGTAGACGATCGGCGACGCCCAGAGCAGCACCATGAGGCCGACGTCGATCACGAACTGCACGTCGCGCAGGTACACGTTGAGCGCGGACAGTACGAGGCCGATGGCCGCGCCGTAGACCAGGATCACCAGGAGCGACGGGATGAGGTAGATCAACCCCTCGTGCCAGGGGAAGACCCCGAGCACGACGGTCGCGGCGATGAGGATCGCGAACTGGATCAGGAAGTTGACCAGGGCCGCGCCCACGCTGGCGAGGGGGAAGACCTCGCGCGGCACGTAGACCTTCTTGATCAGCCCGCTGTTGCCGACGATCGACCCGGTCGAGCCGGCGACGATCTCGCTGAAGAGCGTGTAGGCGGTCAGGCCCGTGAACACGTAGATCGCGAAGTTGTCGATCGCCCGTGACGAGCCGAGGATCTTGCCCATCACGAAGTAGTAGATCATCAGCTGGGTCAGCGGACGCACCAGCGTCCACACGAACCCGAGTGCCGAGTCCTTGTAGCGCGCCTTCAGGTCGCGGCGGATGAGCATCCCGAGCATCTCGCGCTGACGGAAGACGTCGCGCAGTTCTCTCCAGGTGCCCTTGAAGGCGCTCGTCGGAGCGCCGATCACGACGAGGGGCTCGTTCGCGAGCGCCGTCATGCGGGCTTGGTCGACCATACGTCTCTTCGTTCGTGGGGGCAGGACCGGAACAGCATACTCATTGCACCGCGGGGGAACGCCGCGCGCCCCGTGCGCGGAATCCCTGGCGACTCCGCCCCCGAGCGGGGGGCAAAGTGCGCGAGAACAACTCTCAACCTTCACTTTGGGGTTACCGTTGACGCAACCCGGACCCTTGTCAACAACCACAGGACGGCCCGAAAGCATGCAGCTTGCTCCACGGTCGATCGCTGCGCTCGCGGTGGTCGGTGCTCTCAGTCTCTTCGCGGCGGGGTGTTCCTCCGGCGACGACCCCCGACCCTCGCCCAGCGCGACGCGGACGGCCAGCGCGACCCCGACGACGTCGCCGAGTGTGACCCCCTCGACGCCCGAGTCGACCCAGCCGACCGCGGAGCCGTCCGACGACGACGTCCCGACGGCCTTCCCGGGCAGCGGCGAGACCCCGCAGCCCGACGTCGACCCCGGTGACTTCCCGGCGACGGCGGTCGTCACGTTCTCCGGCTGGGACGCCGGCAGCAAGACGCTCCAGGCGGGCGGTCTGGTGTCCGGCACCACCGACGCCTCGGGGACCTGCACCTTCCAGGCGAAGAAGGGCGGCGTCACCCGCAGCGCGACGAGCACGGCCCAGGCCAGCGCCTCGTCCGTGAACTGCGCGCAGGCGTCGTTCCCCGCGAGCCAGGTGTCGACCGGCACGTGGTCCATCACCCTGCAGTACTCGGTCGGGTCCAAGTCGACCACGTCCGAGCCGATGACGGCGGAGGTGCCGTGATGCGTTCCATCCTCGACCGTGGCGGTCACCGTCGACCCCTGCGCGCGGTGCTCGGCATGACCGCCGCCCTGGCGATCGCGGTGAGCGGCCTGACCATCGGCACGATCGTGTCCGAGCAGACGACGACCGAACCGGCCTCGGCCGCGGTCCCCGCGAACTTCGACCCCGGCAACATCATCAGCGACGCCAACTTCTACGACGGCGACGCGATGAGCGGATCGGCCGTCCAGTCGTTCCTCAACAGCGTCGCACCGAACTGCAAGCGCGCCTCGGGCGGCCCGGCCTGCCTGAAGGACTTCACGCAGAACATGAGCGCCATCGGGGTCGTCCCGAACCGGTGCTCGGCGATCCCCGGCGGCAACAAGTCCGCAGCCACGGTCATCGCCCAGGTGGGTGCCGCGTGCGGGATCAGCCAGAAGGTGCTGCTGGTCCTGCTGCAGAAGGAGCAGGGCATCGTCGCGACGAACTCGCCGACGAGCTACATGTACCTGCACGCCACCGGCTTCGCCTGCCCGGACACCGCCCCGTGCGACCCGGCGTACTACGGCTTCGGCCAGCAGGTCTACGCCGCGGCACTGCAGTTCAAGCGCTACCAGGCGTCGCCGACGTCGTGGGCGTACCAGGCGGGTCGCAACAACTCGATCCTCTACAACCCGAACGCGGCGTGCGGGCGCAAGACGGTCTACATCAAGAACCAGGCGACCGCGGGCCTGTACATCTACACCCCGTACACGCCGAACACGGCGGCGATGTCGAACCTCTACGGCACCGGTGACTCCTGCTCGGCCTACGGCAACCGCAACTTCTGGCGGATGTACACCGACTGGTTCGGATCGCCCACGGGCGGGTCCTCGCCGATCGGGCACGTCGACTCGCAGTCCGGCAACGTGGGCGGCACCATCGCCGTGCGCGGCTGGACGGCCGACCCGGACACCACCGCCTCGATCAAGGCGCAGTTCTACGTCGACGGCGTCGGCAAGGCGTCGGTGATGGCCGACGCGAACCGCACCGACCTGGCCTCGCGCCTCGGCTCGGGCAACACCGCACACGGCTTCCAGACGACGCTCACGGGCATCACGCCGGGCAAGCACACCGTCTGCGTCTTCGGCATCAACGTCGGCGCGGGCGCGAACACGCTGCTCAACTGCGGTGACGTCACCGTGCCGGCAGCGGCCCCGGTGGGCAGCCTCGAGACCGTCACCGGCGGCACCGGCACGATCGCGGTGAGCGGGTGGGCGCTCGACCGGGACTCGTCCGCCGCGACCGCCTACAAGGTGCAGGTCGACGGTGTCGGCGCGATCTCGGCGACCGCCGACGTCCAGCGGACCGACATCGCCGCGAAGTACCCGGGTGCCAGCAGCACCGTCGGTTTCTCCAGGACGATCCAGAACGTCGCGGCGGGATCGCGGACGGTGTCGCTCTGGACCCAGGACAAGCCGGGCGCGACCTGGGTGCGCGTGGCGCAGAAGGCCGTCACCGTCACGGCGTCGACGGGGACCTCCGGCGCCGTGAAGGGCTCGTTCGAGTCGGCCACCGGCGGCATCGGTTCGGTCGCGCTGAAGGGCTGGGCGATCGACCCGGACACGTACGCGTCGGTGCGGTACAAGATCCACGTCGACGGTGCCGGAGCGGCGGCCGGCAGCGCGAGCGCTGCCCGCAGCGACGTCGCGAAGTCCTACCCGAAGTGGGGATCGTCGCACGGCCTGGCGACCACGCTCACCGGCCTCACCCCCGGCAAGCACACGGTCACCCTCTGGTGGCAGGACCTGCCGAGCGGCACCTACGTCAGCGCCGGGACGAAGACCGTCACGGTCGCGGCCCCGCCGTCGACCGGCACCACGGGCAAGACCGGCGCCGTCACCGGCTCGTTCGAGCAGGCCACCGCCGGTCCGAACACCGTGGCCCTGAAGGGCTGGGCGATCGACCCGGACCGCTACGACCCGGTCAAGTACAAGATCCACCTCGACGGCGTCGGTGCCACCGCGGGCAGCGCGAACGCGGTCCGTGCGGACATCGCCGCCGCCAAGCCCGGGTGGGGTGACGACCTCGGGCTCGCGGTCACCCTCACCGGCGTCAAGGCGGGCACCCACACGGTGACGGTCTGGTACCAGGACCTGCCCGGCGGGAACTACGTCAGCTTCGGCACGAAGTCCGTGACCGTGCAGGACGCCGTCCCCGCACCCACCGGCAAGACCGGAGCCGTGTACGGCGCCTACGACGCCGCGACGGGCGGCCGGGGGACCGTCGCCGTCAAGGGCTGGGCGATCGACCCGGACACGTTCGCCCCGGTGAGGTACAAGATCCACCTCGACGGTGTCGGCGCGGCCTCCGGCACGGCGAACGCGGTCCGGACCGACGTGGAGCGGGCACACCCGGGATGGGGTTCCGACGTCGGTCTGGCGACGACGCTCAGCGGCGTCAAGCCGGGCAAGCACACCGTGCGCATCTGGTACCAGGAGCTGCCGGGCGGGGCCTACAAGGACTTCGGCACCAAGACGGTGACGGTCTCGTAGCGGGTCCGGGACGACGGAACGGAAGGCTCCCCACCGGGCACGGCCGGTCCGCCGCTGGCGCGTCGGCCCTGAACCGGCCGGCGTGGGCCCAGCTGCCAGCCGGCACCGCGCCTCCCGTTCCGTCGTCGTCCAGCCCGGGGCGCACGCAGCCGCGGCAGCGGTGTCAGCCGCGGCGCCGGTGTCAGCCGCGGCGCCGGAGGGCTCGCGCCACGCCGCCGAGCCGGTCGAGGGCACGGAACTCGGCGGAGTGGGTGAGGGCGTCGTACCGGGTCGCGATCGCGTCACGCTCGGCCTCGGCGTGCCGCCGCGCGGCCTCGGCGTCCTGTCGGGCCCGGTCCAGGACCGCGACCGCCTCCTCGGACACGATGAGCCGGCGGTTGATGTCGTCGACCCCGGCACGGTGCACGTCGCGCTCCTGCTCGGTCGCGCGCAGGACCTCGCGCTGCAGCGCCGCCCACCGCAGCAGCGGGTGCCGCGCGCCCGAGCGGGTCGCTGCCCGCTCCAGCGCCGCGTCGAGCGACGGGGCGACCTGTTCGGCTCGTCGGGCGTACGAGTGGCGTTCCACGACCACGTTCCGGAGCCGTTCGGCGCGTTCGTCGCGCTCGTCGGCAGGCATCGCGATCGCGCGCTCGAGCGAGGCGGCATCGGTGAAGACCGGGACGTCGGTCAGGCCGAGCTCGTCGAGACCGAGCGCGCAGTTCGTCACCGGCAGCGCGCCGCACGCGAGCGACTCGTACAGCCGTGAGTTGAGGGTGCCGAACTCGGCGGCCGGCGCGATGACGTCGTCGACGACGAACGCGGCGGCCCGGTAGACCTCGGGCAGGGCGAAGTACGACACCGCCGGCCGGAGCTCCACGCCCGGGGCGGCATCGACGTGCTCCACGTTGGCGGCGAACCAGACGACGGGCTCGGCCGGCGCCACCTGCTGCAGCACGTCCTGCACGCCGCGCCTGGCACCCCAGAAGTTGACGGTGGTGACCGTGCGTCCGGTCCGCGGGCCGGGCGTCCCGTCCACGTCGGGCCGGAACAGGTCGAGGTCGACGCCGATCGGGACCACCTCGACGGGGACGTCGACCACCTCGGACAGGGCGTCGCGGGCGATCGAGGACGACGCCCACACGGCGTCGAACTCGGCGAGGGAGGGCGACGATGCCCACTGTGCCGTCCAGTTGCGCACCCACGCCACCGTGGCGGTCCGGGACGGCACGAGTCCGGGGACGAACGACTCGATCATGCTGACGAGCACGGTGGTGTCGTCGGGGACGTCCTCGGTCCAGCGGCGGATCGGCCACAGGTCCACGCCCCAGCCGTGCGCACGCAGCGCCCGGGCGAGCCCGAGCGCGACGAACAGGTCGCCCTTGCCCTCGGTGGTGTCGTCCGTCGACACCGCGAAGCGGATCGTCCCCCTGCTGCCCGTCGCGTGGTCGCCACGAGCGATCGCGTCGTACTCGGCGGCGAGCGGGGACGGGGCGGGGGCCGTGGGGATCGAGTGGTGCGTCACGGTGCCCATTGTGCCCGACCCGGGCACGACCTCCGCCGAGCGCCGTGCTGCGCCTTGTAGGGTGTTGTCGGCCGTCGGGCATCCTCGACGGCCGGATCACCGACCCGTGCCGCGCCCGCGGCTGCAGCTGGAGGAACTCGCCGTGACAGAGCGCAAGCCAGGAGTCGTGTCCGTCGTTCTCGTGAACTACAAGGGCACGGACGACACACTGACGAGCATCGCCGAGCTCCGCAAGCAGGACTGGCCGCAGGACCGGCTCGAGGTCATCGTCGTGGACAACGGCTCCGGCCCCGAGCACGTCGGACGGCTCAAGGCCTCCGACCTCGACTTCACGTTCGTCGACTCCGGTGCCAACCTCGGGTTCACGGGCGGCTGCAACCTCGGCGTCGAGCACTCCTCCGGCGAGATCGTGGCGTTCCTGAACAACGACGCCCGTCCGGACACCGGCTGGGTGCGCGAGGCGATGGCGACCTTCGCCGCCGGCGCGGACATCGGTGCCGTGGCGTCGAAGGTCCTCGACTGGGAAGGCGTCAACGTCGACTTCACCGAGGCCGCGATGACCTGGTACGGCATGGGCTACAAGCCCTTCGCCGGGTCGCCGGACACCGGCCGCTGGGAATCCGAGACGGACGTGCTGTTCGGTACGGGTGCGGCGATGTTCATCCGTGCGGAGCTGTTCGAGCAGCTCGGCGGGTTCGACGACCGCTACTTCATGTTCTACGAGGACGTCGACCTGGGATGGCGCCTCAACCTGCTCGGGTGGCGCTTCCGCTACCAGCCGAAGTCGGTCGCGTTCCACAAGCACCACGCGTCGATGAACAAGTTCGGCGACTTCCGCGAGACGTACCTGCTCGAGCGGAACGCGCTCTTCACCCTGTACAAGAACCTCGGTGACGAGCAGCTCGCGGCGGCACTGCCGGGATCGCTTGCGCTGGCCGTGCGCCGGGCCGTCGGCCGCGGTGAACTCGACTCCACCGAGCTCGACCTCCGCAACCCGGGCGACGACAGCGTCCCGACCATCCCGGTGCCGAAGACGAGCATGGCGGGCATCTACGGCGTCGACCAGTTCGTCGAGCAGCTGCCCTCGATGACCGAGTCGCGCCGCGCGATCCAGGCGAGCCGTGTCCGCAGTGACCGCGAGCTCCTGCGCCTGTTCGGCAACCGTGACGAGCCCGCGTACCCGATCGAGAACTACCTGGCCGGCTACGACAAGATCGTGCACTCGCTCGGCGTGCTCGAGGTCGGGACCCGTCGTCGCGTCCTCATCATCACCGGCGACTCGATCGGCGAGAAGATGGCCGGCCCGGCGATCCGCGCCACCCAGATGGCGAAGCAGCTCGCGAACGAGCACGACGTGCGTGTGATCAGCCTCACGCGCTCGTCGCAGATCGACCCGACGTACGACGTCGTCACCGTGCCGCACCGTCACCCGCGGCAGATGGTCGAGCACGAGGCGTGGGCGGACGTCATCATCGTCCAGGGCCACGCGCTCCGGCTGTTCCCGGTGCTCGAGTCCACGCGCAAGATCCTCGTCGTCGACGTCTACGACCCGTTGCACCTCGAGCAGCTCGAGCAGGGCCGCAGCGACGACGTCGACCAGTGGAACCGTCAGATCCTCGACGCCTCGGACACGCTGAACCACCAGCTCGAGCTCGGCGACTACTTCATCTGCGCCTCGGAACGGCAGCGGATGTTCTGGCTCGGCCAGCTCGCCGGGTCCGGGCGGGTGAACGCGCGGACGTACTCCCGCGATCCCGACCTGCGCTCGCTCATCGGCGTCGTGCCGTTCGGCCTCTCCTCGACGCCGCCCGTGCACGACCAGCAGCGGGTCAAGGGCGTGGTGCCGGGCATCGGCAAGACCGACAAGCTCGTCGTGTGGGGTGGCGGGATCTACGACTGGTTCGACCCGATCACGCTCGTGCGCTCGATCGGCCGGCTCGCCGAGCGGAAGCCGAACGTCAAGCTGTTCTTCATGGGCGTGCAGCACCCGAACCCGGACGTCCCCGAGATGGACATCGTCGCCAAGGTGCGTGCCGAGGCCGACGCCCTCGGACTCACGGGCACGAACGTCTTCTTCAACGACGCCTGGATCCCGTACGAGGAGCGCGGTGCGTACCTGCTCGAGGCCGACGCCGGTGTCTCGACGCACTACGAGCACCTCGAGACGACGTTCTCGTTCCGCACCCGGATCCTCGACTACCTGTGGGCCCGTCTGCCGATCGTGACGACCGCCGGTGACTCCTTCGGTGACCTGGTCGCTGCCGAGAAGCTCGGGATCGCCGTGCACGAGCAGGACATCGACGGCCTCGCCGACGCACTGGAGACCGCGCTCTTCGACAAGAAGGCCCGCGCCGAGTTCATCGGCAACGTCGACCGCATCCGCGAGCAGTTCACGTGGGAGAACGTCCTCGCGCCGCTCGTCGAGTTCTGCCGGAACCCCGTCCGCGCGGCTGACAAGTCGGTGCGCGACACCGTCTCGGCCGTCGAACCGCACCAGATGCGCGTGCGCGTGCCCGAGCGCAAGCCGCTGTCGGGCGTCCGCTACGACGTCGGCCGTGCTGTGCACTACTTCCGCACCGAGGGTCCGCGCAGCGTCGCGGGCAAGATCAAGCGGCGCCTGACGAACCGGTGACGCCGGCACCGGCCTCGGCCCTCGTCGTCGTCCCGACGTACGACGAGGCCGAGAACGTCCGTGCGGTCACGGCCGCCGTGCTCCGGGCGGTGCCGACGGCGCACGTCCTGGTAGTCGACGACGGCAGCCCCGACGGCACGGCCGGGGTGGT
Source organism: Curtobacterium sp. MCBA15_005 (assembly GCF_001864855.1). NCBI lineage: Bacteria > Bacillati > Actinomycetota > Actinomycetes > Micrococcales > Microbacteriaceae > Curtobacterium > Curtobacterium sp. MCBA15_005. The sequence continues at coordinate 18,655 of NZ_MJGL01000002.1, read as the reverse complement.
CCGCGACATCGCGTCGACGGACCCGCGGGTGCACCTGGTCGAGCGTAGCGGCAAGCTCGGCCTGGGCACCGCCTACGTCGCCGGGTTCCGGTGGGGACTCGAGCGCGAGTACCCGCTGCTCGTCGAGATGGACGCCGACGGCTCGCACCCCGCCGACCGGCTGCCGGCGTTGCTCGACGCCGTCCGCGACGACGAGTCGGTCGCCCTCGCGATCGGGTCACGCTGGGTCCCGGGCGGGTCGGTGGTGGACTGGCCGCTGTCGCGGCAGGCGCTGAGCCGGAGCGCGAACACCTACGCCCGGATCCTGCTCGGCGTCGCCGTGCGGGACGTCACGGCGGGCTTCCGCGCCTACCGGGCCGAGTCGCTCGCGCGCATCGACCTCGACACGGTGGACTCGAAGGGGTACTGCTTCCAGATCGACATGACCCTGCGGGTCGACGACCTGGGCGGACGGATCGTCGAGGTGCCGATCCGGTTCCGCGATCGTGTGCACGGGGTCTCGAAGATGAGCCGTTCGGTCGTCGTCGAGGCCATGGTCCGCGTCACCCGGTGGGGACTCCAGCGCCGCTTCCGGCGCCGGCCGCGCGCCTGACGGTACGGCTGATCCGCCCGCCCCGCGACGGCGGTGTCCCGGCACGTCGCCGGGCAGGAGGCGCGGTGCGGGCGGGCACCGCGCCTCCGGTCCGGCGCTCGTCGCGGCTCAGACGCAGGTGACGTCGCGGTCCTGGTCGTCGACCACGTACTGCACCATCCGGACCTGGCTGCCGGCGGTCAGCCCGGCACCGGAGCACGCCTTCTGCGCGGCCGCCACCCCGTCCTCGCCGACGGCGAGCCAGCTCGGCAGTCCGCGCAGGGGCGACGACGTCGGCACGGTGCCGACGATCTGCGAGAACTGGTACCCGGTGGAGTAGATGCCGACGGTGGACACCCCGGCGGCCCGCAGGGCGGCGACCATGCCCTCGATGTCCGCGCGGTTCTGCGTCTGGTGGTCCTTCGCATCGGCGGCCGTCAGCCAGGACAGCCCCGTCTCGACGTCGATCCACCAGCGGTGGGAGGACGGGTTGGGGACCCCACGGGTGTGGGTGTCCTCGTACGCTCGGGTGTAGCCGTACATGAAGGAACACGCCTGGTCGTAGCCGCCGGTGCAGGTGCCGTACGGGTTCGTGACCGTCGTGCCACCCGGGTCGCGGTTCGTCCGCGGCCAGACCGACGCGGCCTTTCCGGGGTTCGCGGCGAGCACGTAGAGCTGTGTCGCCGGCTGCGACGTCCCGCCCGTGGACCCGGCTGCCCACGTGAGCTGCGGGGCGAGCGAGGGGTTGTCCTGGTTCGGCAGCGAACCGTTCACACCGACGATCCCGAACGCCTGGCCGACGGGGTAGTCCGACGGCGAACCGCCCTGCGGCCACGAGACGTCGGCGCCGAAGCCGGTCCCGCTCGAGCCGTCCAGGAAGTACCCGGCGACGTCGAGGTGGAGCTGCGCCGAGCCGCGCGAGACCTTGGCCTGCACCCGGCGGTCGACGCTCGACCCGGTGACCTTGGCCATCACGAGGTTCGCGACGGGCCGCCCGGCGTCGAACAGCTGCGTCGCCACCTGGGGGTCCTGTCCGGCCGGCGTGAGGCGCAGGTACCCGGCCGTCGTGGGCTTCGTGACCTCGGCGTTGGCGACGACGGCGGTCGCGGTGCCCGGGACCCCGGCCACGCCGGAGAGCCGGACGGTGCCCGCGGTCGTCGACACGGCTCCGGCGAAGGCGCGCGTGGTGTCGATCGGCACGAACACCGAACCGGTCGACGCGTTCGAGTAGTACCCGGCGACGTCCATGAAGACGGTCCCCGATCCCTTCGAGAGCTTCACCTGCGCCGCACCGCCGACGAGCTTCACGATGGCGAGGTTCGACAGCGACTGCCCGGCCGAGTACAGCTGCGTGACGACCTGCGGGTCCTGCCCGGCGGGCGTCACCCGGACGTAGCCCGCCGTCGTCGGCCCACTGACCTCGACGTTGACGGCGACGGCCGTGGCGTCGGCGGGGATCCCGCCGCGGCCGGCGAGCGGCACGGGGACGGGGTTGGTGCCGACCGGGCCGCTGAACACGCGGGCGGCGTCCAGCGGGGTGTACGTCGCTCCGGCGCCGTCGGCGTAGTAGCCGGCGACGTCGAAGTACCCGCTCGCGGTGCCCGCTGAGAGCTTCGCCTGGATCGACCCGTTCACCAGGCGGACGGTCACGAGGTTCGCGATCGTCTGGCCGGCCGCGAAGTCCTGGGTGGCCACGGTGGCGTCCTTGCCTGCCGGCGTCACCCGCACGTAGCCGGCGGCCGTCGGCTTCGCGACCTCGACGTTGACGACGACGGCGGTCGCGTTCGTCGGCACCCCGGCCGAACCGGCGATCTTCACGGCCTTCGGCGTCGTGCCGAGCGCGCCCGACCACACGCGCGTCGTGTCGATCGGCGTGTAGCGACCGGTCGCCGGAGCTGCGGCGTCGGCCGCGGTCGCGGGTGCGACGACGGCGACGCCGGTGGCGACGAGCGCGGTGGTCAGGACGAGAGCGAGGCGGCGGTGCAGGCGCATGTGGTGCTTCCTTGACGACGAGGACCGTCCCCCTGACGGTCCCGGGCAGTCTAGGGGCACCCGGTGACGGGAGCGCGTTCGACGGCGCGGTGGTGTGTCCGTCGGCACACGGCTCGGCGATCAGGTGCGTGGCAGGTGCCGACGCCACGACCGACGTCGTGCCGCGATGACGAGGACGGCCACGAAGACCATCAGGCCCGCGCCGTGCAGCAGGTAGCTCTCCGCCGTGCTGGTGACCGCGAGGAGCACCAGGACGGCGGCCGGCCACACGTAGGCGACGCCGGGGAACGTCGTCGCCGTCACCCACGCGCGTGCGAACGCGAGCACGGCCGTCAGCCCGAGGATGATCGTGCCGGCGAGACCGATCTGCAGCCACGCGTCGATGAACGCGTTCAGCCCGGAGGTGAACCGGTGCCCGGCGGGGTCGATGAAGGTGACGTACGGGACGACTGCCTCCCGGGGCCAGGTCCCCACCCAGCCCCAGCCCTGGATCGGGTACTGGCCGATGAACACGCGGATCTGCGACCACAGGTCGAGCCGTGTCGCGGTACCGCCCGCTGCGCCGATCTCGGCGAGGACCCGGTGCCGGGCGAGCACGGCGACGGCGACCATGAGCAGCACCGTCCCGCCCAGGACCCCGTTGACCACGGGACGTGTCGTCGGGCGGGCGTGCCGCAGCGACCACAGTGCGAGGGCGGTGACCGCGAGGGCGATCATCGCCAGACCGGTGATGGGGGACTGCACCAGCATCAGCGCGATCACGGCGAGGGCGACGGACCCGATCGCCCGCCAGGTGGTCACCGAGCGGGTGAGGAACTCGACGACGAAGGTGACGAGGGCCATCGCCGCGATGAACCCCATGAAGTTGCGGGTGCCGCCGATGCCCTGGATCGGGCCGCCGTAGGCGATGGTGCCCTGGATCCCGAACGCGGGGATCGGCAGGTCGAGGACGAGCCCGGACAGGACCTCGAGGCCGAGCGCGGCGACGAGCAGGATGCGGAAGGCGTCGCCGGACGCCCGGATGAGCTGCACCAGGTCGCGGCCGAGCGCCAGGTACAGGCCGAGGCCGATGAAGCAGACGGTGCTGACGAGCCCCCGCAGGGCGACCCACGAGTACTCGCTCCAGAGCACGCTCAGGGCGCAGTAGCCGACGAGGGCCAGGAGCGACAGCGGGAGGACCCCGTGCCACTCGATCCGGTAGCGCTGGCCGAGCAGGCTGAGCCCGGCGAGGACGACGAGGGCGACGAGCACGGCCCAGACCCCGGCACGGCCGACGAGCGCCTCGACCGTCGGCTGGCCGAAGGCGAACAGGACGATGACCGTCGCGAGCGCTTGGCTGAACCGTCCACCGGCGGAGAACCCGACCCACGCGGAGAGGTAGCGGCGCGCGAGCACACGCTTCGTCAACCGTCCGTCCGTCACCCGACCATCTTGGCGCACGCACCTCGGAGCCGGGCATCGCGGAGCGTCGATATCGCTGATCCGTGATGAACCGGCTAGCGTCGTCCGACGATGCAGCGCCCCGCGAGCACGATCCCCCGCCCGTTCCACGCCCTCGGCGCGGTCGGCGCCGCACTCGTGGTCGGCGTGGTCGTGGCCGCGCTCACGTGGTGGCGCCTCGGTCCGGCGACCCGGGGGACCGTGTGGGCGGAGGACGGCGGTGTGTTCCTCCGGGAACGCCTCGCCCTCGGCCCGGTCGACTCCCTCCTGCACCCGTACGCCGGGTACCTGCACCTCGTGCCGCGGGTGCTCGTCGACGTCGCCTGGTCGGTGCCCGTCGAGGAGTACGCCCGGGCGCTGTCGGTCGGCGCCTGCCTGGTCGTCGGGGCGGTGGCGGCGACCGTGTTCGTGCTGTCCCGCGAGGTCGTGCCGCAGTGGCCGCTCCGTGCGCTGCTCGCCGCGGTGCCCGCCCTGCTGCCCCTCGCCCCGTTCGAGATCGCCGGGAACGCCGCGAACCTCCACTGGTTCCTGCTGTTCGCGGTGCCGTGGCTGCTCGCGTACCGGGCACGGACCTGGTGGGGCTCCGCCGTCGTCGCCGTCCTGACCGGCCTCGTCGTCCTCTCCGAGCTGCAGGCGGTGCTGTTCCTCCCGCTCCTCGGGCTCGCGTGGTGGCCGCCACGGGATCCGTCCGGAGCCCGGGCGTGGCCCCGCGCCGTCCCGGTCACGGTGGTCGCCCTGACCGGAGGCGTCGCACAGATCGTGACGGCGGCCACCGACCACCGTTCGCGCACCGCGGGCTCGCCGACGATCGCCGACGTGATCGCCGGCTGGGTGCTGCAGCCGGTCGCCGGGATCTGGAACCCCGACGTCGGAGCCGCCGTCCGCTCCGTGGTGACGCACGGCTGGGGCGTCGTGGTCGTCCCCGTCGTGCTCCTGACCGCCGTGCTCGTCGCCGCCGTCGTGGTCGCGCAGTGGCGAGCCCGGTGGGTGATCGTGGCGCTCGCCGTGGCGTCCGGCGGCCTGTGGTGGGCGGCGCTGTACGCCAACGGCGGCGAGGCGCAGCCCTGGGCGGCGCCGACCGCGGCCCTCGCGGCCGTCCCGCCGCTGCGCTACGCCGCTGCGTCCGGCCTGCTGCTGCTCGCCGGCGCAGTCGTCGCGGCGAGCGTCCTGCTGGGGGAGCAGCCGAGGCGGAAGGCCTCGGGCTCGGCGCCGACCCGGTTCGTCCGTCTCCTGACCGGCTGGTGCGTCGTCGCGGTGGTGGTCGTCGCCACGCTGGGCAACGTCGGGCCGGGCCCGACCCGCCGGAGCGATGGTCCGGTCTGGGCGACACAGATCCCGGCGGCGGTCGCGGCGTGCGACGGGGACCCGACGGGTGCGGTCGCCGTCCGGAAAGCACCGTGGCTTTCACGGGTGCCGTGCGCGCGACTGCTCGAGCGCTGACGGCCCCGGTGTGCTCGATCCGTGTCCGGGGAGGCGGTCAGCGCCCGGTCGGCAGCCGGAACTCGCGTCGTGCGGCCGGTGTGCGTGGGCCGTCGCCCGTGGAGTGGGGTTCCTCGCCGACCAGGACGATGCGCGTCTTGATCGCGATGAGGGCGAACAGCACCCAGTTGCCCTGGTAGAGCAACCGGGACTCGGCGACGGACTGCACGAGCAGTGCGACGACGACGAGCAGCGGCAGCAGGGACACCGGGTCGAACGGCCGTGGGACCTGCGTCGCCCCGTACCCGATGCGGGTCGCCGACGACCACGAGCGGTTCAGGGTGGTCAGGACGTACACGGCGAACAGCACCAGCCCGATCAACCCCGTCTGCATCCACACGTCCAGGTACGCGTCGTGGGCCTGCAGGTAGGTCACACCCTTCCGGTGCGCCAGGTCGGCCAGCGTCGGGATGCTCGGCCACCAGTAGCCGATCCAGCCCCACCCGAGCACCGGGTGCTGATCGACCAGGCCGAGGACGCGGTCCCAGATCTGCCCGCGGCCCGTCGCGTCGGCACCCTTGCCGAGCAGCTCCGAGACGGCTCCGCTCGCCGCTGACGAGACCACGGCGACCACCGCGGCGCCGAGCAGGACGACCAGGTACCTGGGGGTCCGCCGCTCGGTCGGGACGCTCCGGATCCACAGCGCGACGACGAGGACGACCACGACGACGAGCGCCGCGACGAGCACGGTGGACGACCGCGTGAGGGCGAGCACCAGGGCGGCCAGGACCAGCCAGCCGACGGCACGGTTCCGCCGGATGCGCCCCTCGGCGAACTGCACGGCGACGGCGATGGCGACGAGCAGGGCCACCATGGCGAGCAGGTTCGCGTTGCCGGGCAGACCCTGGATGCGTCCGCCGGTCAGGAGCTCGGCCCGCGAGAAGTAGAACGCGTCCGGGATGTCCCGGTCGCCGTAGTCGGTCCAGACCGGCACGATCGGATGGCGCACGACCACGGCCACGAACGCCTCGAACAGCAGCGAGACCAGCAGCACCCAGCGCATGGCGAGGCTCAGCGCGTCCAGGATCCGGCGCCAGGTGAGGGTGGACGCGACGGCGAAGGCCACCGCGACGCAGATCACCTGCGCGGTGATGCTGGCGAGCGTCGCGAGACGCCAGTGCGACCACGCCACCGACACCAGGCACCAGCCCAGGAAGAACCAGAGCGCCCAGGGCGTCCGGACGATCGGCGGACGCGCCCGGACCAGGATCGAGACACCCCACGCGGCGACGAGCGCCCAGAGGACCGCCCCGCCCACCCACGTGAGCGTGTTGGGGACGGCGTCCCCGGCGAAGAGCACGAACAGCAGGGTTGCCCCGAAGGAGAACGCCTCTCGCTCGGGGACGGTCCCGCGGGACAGCGGCCAGGTGTTCGTCACGACGTCAGGGTACGTGCTCATCGACGACCGTCGCCGCCGAACGTGTCGAGTGCGCCGGCGATCTCGTCGCCGAGGTACGGGGCCAGGGTCACCGCGAAGGTGTTCGTCAGGTGGGTCCGGTCACGGTGCACGAGCACGCCGCCGATGACCGCCGGGCAGATCGTGTCGGTGCAGTAGTAGCGCGACAGGTCGATCAGGCGCGCCTTGTCCGGCATCCGGGCGACCGCCTGCTCGGAGCCGTCGAACAGGGTGAACCCGACCGAACGGCTGGAGTCGCACTCGTCGGTGGTCGGTCCGGACATCTGCCCCACGCAGGCCACGATGTCCGGTCGCGCGCCCGGGTTGTCGCGCAGCGCCACGATCGGGATCCCGACGTCGGCCGCGGCCTGCCACGCCTGCACCAGGCCGCCGACGACGGCGTCCTCCTCGGACTCGCCGGCCGCCGGCTCGACCGGCCCGTTGCCGGTCGAGTGCGTCACGATCACACCGTCGAGGTCCCGGTGGGAGCGGAGGTACGCCATCGCGTTCTGCTTCCAGGCGTTGCAGTCGTCGACCTGCTTCTGCGAGCCAGCGCTCTGCACCGCCGTGGTGAGGTAGCAGCTCTGGTGCCCGGCGACGTCGATGCGCCAGTTGCGTGCCTCGGCGATCTTCTCGTACGTGTCCACGAAGACGTTGTTGTGCGAGTCGCCGATCGCGATGAGGTGCTTCGTGTAGCCGGACTTCGGGCCGAGCGCGCAGACGTTGAACGCGCTCGAGTCGTTCGACCAGCACGCGGGCCGGTTCGAGTCGTCCTCCAGGGCGTTCGCGGGAGCGGGGACGCGGACCGCCGCGAGCGCCGGGTTGACGCAGGGATCGGACGACGAGATCAGTGCCGCCGCTCCGAAGCACCGGACGTCACCGGTGCTCAGGCGCTCCTGGAACTCGGCCGCCTGGACCTGCTGCACGTGCAGGGCGGTGAGCGACGCGGCACCGAGCGCCACGACGAGGGCGGTGCTGACGACGCCGTACAGCGCGACCCGCCGCGGGCGGAGCGACCGTACCCGCGCGGAGAACCGCAGGGGTTCCTCGATGCCGAGCGTCGTCACGGCGGCGACCACGACCGAGCCGACCAGGATCGCGAGCCGGTCCTTCGTCGTGAGGTCGTGGCGGAGCACGATCGGCAGCAGGACGACCGCGGGCCAGTGCCAGAGGTAGACCGCGTACGAGATCCGGCCGAGGAACGCGACCGGGGTGGACCGGCCGACGCGCTGCAGGCCGGAGTGCCCACCGAACAGCACGACGAGCGTGGCCGACACGACGGGCAGGGCCGCGGCGATGCCCGGGAACGGCGTCGACGCGGTGATGGCGAACAACGACACCACCAGCCCCGCTGCGCCGAGCCACGCGCCGACGATGCGCACCGACCGCGCCGGCGTCGTCCGCGGTGCCGTCAGGGGGAGGGTCGCGGCGAGGCCGCCGAGCGCGAACTCCCACGCCCTGGTCGCCGTCGAGAAGTACGCGACACCCGGGGCCGTCTGCGTCTGGATGATGCTCCACGCGAGCGACAGCACGACCACGGCCCCCAGGAGCACCCGGGTGACGGTGACCGGGTCGGCACCCGATCGGCGCATGCGGCGAGCAGCCCACAGTGCGGCGAGCAGGAGGAGCGGGAGCGCGATGTAGAACTGCTCCTCGACCGACAGCGACCAGAAGTGCTGGAACGGCGACGGCCGGTTGCCCTGCGCCAGGTAGTCGACCGAGTCGGCTGCCAGCTGCCAGTTCTGCACGTACACCGTCGACGCGATGAGCTCGCGTCCGTACTGCCCCCAGAGCGCGCTCGGCACCCACAGCAGGACGGCGGAACCGGTCGCGACGATGGTGATGAACGCCCCGGGCAGCAGCCGTTTCGCCCGGCGCGCCCAGAACCCGGCGAGCCCGATCCGGCCGGTGGCGGTGAGCTCGCGGAGCAGGTGTCCGGTGATGAGGAAACCCGAGATGACGAAGAACACGTCGACGCCGACGAACCCGCCGGGCAGACGTGCCGGCCAGAGGTGGTAGAGCACGACCGCCAGGACCGCGAACGCGCGGAGCCCCTGGATGTCCCACCGGGTCGGGTCGGTCGACCGGGGCGAAGAGGTGCGGAGGGATCCTCGGGTCGGCGGTTCCACCGTGCTTGCAGACATCGCGGAGATTCTAGTGTCGCGCGCCGCGCCGGTAGGCTCTGGCCCATGTTCCTCGGCATCACGAACACCCCCCGCGACTACGCCTGGGGCTCGGTCACCGCGATCCCGGAGCTCCTCGGCCGTACCGTCACGGGCGCCCCGCAGGCGGAGCTCTGGCTCGGCGCCCACGCCGGCAGCCCGAGTGTCGTCGTCAACCCGGCCATGGTCGGCGGGGCCGACACGCTCCGTGACTGGATCGCCGACGAGCCGGAGACCGCACTGGGTCCGGACCGCACCGACCTGCCGTTCCTCCTCAAGGTGCTCGCGGCGGCGGCACCGCTCTCGCTGCAGGCGCACCCGACCCCGGAGCAGGCGGAGGAAGGGTTCGCCCGCGAGGAGCGCGAGGGGATCCCGCTCGACGACCCGGCACGCAACTACAAGGACCCGTTCCCGAAGCCCGAGCTCGTCGTCGCGCTGAGCGAGCGGTTCGAGGCGCTGAGCGGCTTCCGCCCCGTCGAGGAGACCCTGGCCGAGGTGCGCGTGCTCGACGCCGGCACCGGACGGCTCGGTCCGCTCGAGGTGCACCTGCTGCACGGGCTCGAGGACACCGTCCGCTGGCTCGAGACCGCCGACGAGTCCGCGCTCGCCGTGGTGCAGGCCGCGAGCGACCTGGCCGTCTCGCTCGACGACGACCTGCTCACCCCGAACACCGCGACCGTCCGCGACCTGGCGACCAGCTGGCCCGGTGACCCCGGCATCGTCGTCTCCCTGCTCATGCACCGGGTGACGCTCGCCGCTGGGCAGGCCATGTACCTGCCCGCCGGCAACATCCACGCCTACCTCGACGGACTCGGCATCGAGCTGATGGCGCCGTCGGACAACGTGCTGCGCGGCGGGCTCACGCCGAAGCACGTCGACGTACCGGAGCTCCTGCGGGTGCTCGACTTCACGGCGTACCCGGCCCCGGTCCTCGAGCCGGAGCGCATCGCCCCGGGCGTCGACCGGTTCGCGCCGGACGGCGTCGGGTTCGCGCTGCTGCGGGTGGACGGCGACGGTCGCCCCGCGGGACTGAGCACCGGCGGCGTCGCCCCGCTGGTCGGCCCGTCGATCGCCGTCTGCACCGAGGGCGTCGTCACGCTCGTCGGCGCGAAGTCCGCCACCCTGCTCCGCAAGGGCGAGTCGTGCTTCGTCACGCCGGACGAGGGCGACGTGACGGTCGAGGCGGACTCGTCGGACGGCATCACGTCCACCGTGTTCATCGCCACCGGCGCCTAGGGCGCGACGCCGGCGCCGCGACCGGGGCGTCGCCGACGTCCGCTAGCGTGGCGAGCATGAGTTGGCTGGTCACCGGCGGTGCCGGGTACATCGGGTCCCACGTCGTCCGAGCACTGCGCTCGGCCGGCATCGACACGGTCGCGTTCGACGACCTCTCGAGCGGCTTCCGCGCGTTCGTCCCGGACGACGTGCCGTTCGTCGAGGGCACGATCCTCGACGGCGAGCTCGTCGCACGCACCCTGCGCGAGCACGAGGTCACCGGCGTGGTCCACGTCGCGGGGTTCAAGTACGCCGGCGTCTCGGTCGAGCGTCCGCTGCACACCTACGAGCAGAACGTCACCGGCATGGCCACCCTGCTGCGTGCGATGGCCGAGACCGGCGTCAGCAAGGCGGTGTTCTCGTCGAGCGCGGCCGTCTACGGCACCCCGGACGTCGAGACCGTGGTCGAGTCCACCCCGAAGAACCCGGAGTCGCCCTACGGCGAGTCGAAGCTCATCGGCGAGTGGCTGCTGCGCGACATGGAGGTCGCCGCGGGTTTCACCACCACGTCGCTGCGGTACTTCAACGTCGTCGGTTCGGGGGAGCCCGACCTGTACGACGCCAGCCCGCACAACCTGTTCCCGCTGGTCTTCGACGCGCTGCTCGCCGGCCGGACCCCGCGGATCAACGGCGACGACTACGCCACCCCGGACGGCACCTGCGTGCGTGACTACGTGCACGTGGCCGACCTGGCGCACTCGCACGCGGTGGCCGCGCAGAAGCTGGAGGCGGGGGAGCCGCTCGAGCGTGCCTACAACCTCGGCAGCGGCGACGGCGTCAGCGTCCGGCAGATCATGGACGCCATGGCGGCGGGCACCGGGATCGCCTTCGACCCCGAGATCGCACCGCGGCGCCCCGGCGACCCGGCCCGCATCGTCGCGACCGGCGAGGCCGCCGCCCGTGACCTCGAGTGGGCGATGCGGCACTCCCTGGACGAGATGGTGTCGAGCGCATGGGAGGCCCGTCGCAGCGCCTCCTGAGCGCCTGAGGACGCGTCAGTTGTCCCCCGGAAGGCCCACCTGTGCGGTGCGACACGCCCAAACGGGGGACATGACACGCTGGAGCGGTCAGTGCCTTCTATGATCCGCGACTTGACTCAGGCGAATGACACCGCTGTAATTACAGGCAACGGCCGCAAGAGTTGGGGTTCGTTGTCGAGGCGGCAGGGGTGATCAGGGTGAACGGTTCCGAGTTCCACGCCGGAGTTCCGGAGGACTGGCACGTCGATCCCGTGGCGCTCGGCGTCCCGGGTGTCCGACGTCCGGAGACCGACGACGAGGAGAACCCGCTCGCCTGGCAGGTCGACTCGCTCTGCGCGCAGACCGACCCCGAGGCGTTCTTCCCCGAGAAGGGCGGCTCCACGCGCGAGGCGAAGAAGATCTGCACCTCGTGCGAGGTCCGGGCGCAGTGCCTCGAGTACGCGCTCGAGAACGACGAACGCTTCGGCATCTGGGGCGGCCTCTCCGAGCGCGAACGCCGCAAGCTGCGGAAGCGGGCGTAGGAGCGTTCACGGCGCGCCAGCGCCGTGCGACTGCGCCCCTGAGGAGCCTGCAACGAAGGCGCCGGAAGGCGACCACCTCCGCCCGTCCCGCACCGTGCAGTGAGCGCGCCCACAGGTTCACGGCGCGCCGCCGTGCGCAGCCGACACCGCGCCTCCAGACCGTAGAGTGACGCCCGTCATGCAGCCCAGAGTCACCGCGATCCTCGTCGCCGCCAACGGGGCGGCCCACCTCGACCGGACCCTGGACGCGCTCGCCGCCCAGACCCGCCACCCCGAGAACCTGGTGGTCGTCGACGTCGGCACGACCGACGGATCGACCGCCGAACTGTCCTTCGGTGGGTCCGCGCAGCTCGTCCGTCTCCCCGCGGGCAGGGCGTTCGGCGACGCCGTCCGACAGGGCGAGCGCAGCGCGCCGCCCGCAGCGACCGACGAGCCGGTCGACGAGTGGCTGTGGATCCTCGGCCACGACAACGCGCCGGCACCGACCGCGCTCGCCGAGCTGCTGTCCGCCGTCGAGATCGCACCGTCCGTCGTCGTCGCCGGTCCGAAGCTCGTCGCCGACGACGACCCCTCGCTCATCCGTGCCTTCGGCGAGAGCATGACCCGTTTCGGCCGGTCGATCGTGCTGGTGCAGGACGAGCTCGACCAGGGCCAGCACGACCGCAACACCGACGTGCTCGCCGTCGCCGCTGGCGGCATGCTGGTGCGCCGCTCGGTCTGGAACGAACTCGGCGGCTTCGACCCGGCGCTGCCGGACGTCGACGCGGCCCTCGACTTCTCGGTGCGGGTCCGTCTCGCCGGACACCGCGTCGCCCTCGTGCCGGAGGCCAAGGTCACCAGCGCCGGACCGATCGAGGAGTTCGGTCGCAAGCGTGTGTCCGAGGCGCGGCGCGTCCGGATGCACCGGCAGGCGCAGCTGCACCGCCGGATGACCTACGCGCCGGCCGCGCTGGTCTGGCTGCACTGGCTCACGCTCGTGCCGTTCGCGATCGGCCGCGCGCTCGGACACCTCGTCGCGAAGCACCCCGCCGCCGTGGTCCCCGAGCTCTCCGCCGCGTTCGCCGTCGCGTTCGGCGGTGGCACCGGGCGCGCGCGCAAGAACCTGGCCCGCACCAAGAAGCTCGGCTGGGCGGCCGTCGAGCCGCTCCGCGTGAGCTGGCGGCGGGTGCACGAACACCGCACCACCTCGCGCGACGTCGAACTCGCCCGGGTCGAGGACGCCCCGATCGCGCGGGCGTCGTTCCTGAGCGACGGCGGCATCTGGGTGGTCCTGGCCGCCGCGGTGCTCAGCGTCGTGACGCTCTACCCGCTGCTCGGGTCGCCGGCCCTGACCGGCGGGGGACTCCTGCCGCTCTCCGCGACCCCGGGGCAGCTCTGGCAGAACGTCGGGTACGGCTTCCACTCGCTCGGCACGGGCTTCACCGGCCCGTCCGACCCCTTCGCCGCGGTGCTCGCCGTGCTCGGCTCGATCGTCTTCTGGTCGCCGTCGACCGCGGTCGTGCTCGTCATGCTCGTCGCGTTCCCGCTGTCCGCCCTGGGCGCCTGGTTCGCAGTGCGCAAGGTCACGACCCGCACGTGGGTCCCGGTCATCGGTGCGTCGCTCTACGCGATCGCCCCGTCGCTCGTCGGCGCGGTGACCACCGGGCACCTCGGCGCCGTGATCGCGCACCTGGTCCTGCCGTGGCTGTTCGTCGCCGTGCTCGAGGCGCACCGCTCGTGGGCGTGGGCCTCCGGCGCGTCGCTCCTGTTCGCCGTCGTCGCCGCCTCGGCGCCGTCGCTGTTGCCGGTCCTGCTGATCGGCTGGCTCGTGGCGCTCCTGGTCGGCTGGCGCCGGGCACACCGTCGTGTGTTCATCCCGGTGCCGACCGCGGTGCTGTTCCTGCCGCTGATCCTGGCGCAGGCGGCACGGGGCAACCTGCTCGCCGTGTTCGCCGACCCCGGTGTGCCGTCCGCGACCCGGGCGCCGTCCGCGCTCCAGCTGGCCATCGGGCAGCCCCTGCCGGACTGGAGCGGCTGGCTCCCGGCCACCTCCGGGCTCGGACTGGTCGCCGCGGCCCTGCCGATCGTGATGGCCGTCCTCGCGCTCCCCGTGGCCGTCGCCGCGATCGGGGCGATGCTCGGACACCGCTGGGCGGTCGCTGGCTCGGCGCTCGTCATCGCGCTCCTCGGCTTCGCGACGGCCTTCGCCGCCACCCACGTCACCGTCACCGGTGTCGGCTCGACCACCACCATCGTCTGGCCCGGCAGCGGTCTGTCCGTGTACTGGCTCGCCCTCGTGGTCGCGGCCTGCATCGGCATCGACGTGCTGCCCAGGGCCGCCCCGGTCACCGGGCTCGTCGCGACCGTGCTCGCCGGGGTCGCCGTGGCGCCGGCCTTCGCAGCGTTCTACCTCGGCACGGCCACGATCGAGCCGACCACGGGCCGGGTGCTCAGCGCCTACGTGAACGCCGAGGCCCAGGCGAACCCGGACGTCGGCACACTCGTGGTCGTCCCGCAGGACGACGGATCGCTCGCGGTCACGCTCGAGCGCGGGCAGGGTTCCACCCTCGACGACCAGTCGACGCTCGACGCCACCGCACTCCGGCTGAGCGAGTCCGGCGCACGGCTCACCACGCTCGCCGGCAACCTGGCGAGCCGCAGCGGGTACGACCCGCGGCCGGCGCTCCGTGAGCTCGGCGTGAGCTTCGTGCTCATCGACGACGCCGACGACGACCCCGAGGCGCAGACGGTGCACGACCGGGCCGCGGGCGCCATCGGGCAGAACGCGCTCTTCACGAGCATCGGCGAGACCACCAACGGGCAGCTGTTCCACTACGACGGCGAGGTCGACCGCACCCGCTCCGGCTCCGCCGCGACCCAGGCCACCCACGTGCTGTACCTCGTCGTGCTCGGCGTGGTCTTCGGCGCCGCAGCCCTGCTCGCGGTCCCGACGGCACCGCGCCGCCGCCGTGCCACCTCGAACGTCATCGAGGCCGAGGAACCCGCCACCACCTTCGACGAGGAGCGAGACGAATGAGCCGCACCCCCGCCTCCGTCCGCCGGTGGGTCGTCCGCGGCACCGCCACGGCGGTCGCCGTCGTCGTCGCCGCCGGCGCCGTCACCGCGGCGCACGCCTACGGCACCGACTCCGAGCCCGGTCGTCCGGCCGGGCGCACGGTCACACCGATCCCGGCCGCTGCCGAGCGCGTCTGCGCCGGCAGCGCCCTGCGCCTGTCCGACGACGCCGGCAACGACGCGACCCAGGCGAGCACGGTCGGCACCGCCACCGTCGCCACCGCGACCACGGGCTCGACGGTCGACCGGTCCGAGCTCGACGCCTCGACCACCGGCGGCAGCGACCCCAGGCTGCTGACGGCCCCGGCGGGGGAGACCACGCCGCAGGTCGCGGGCAGCAGCTTCCAGAGCGTCTCGAACGGCGACCTCGTCGGCGCCGGTGCCGCCTCGTGCGACGACCCGAGCCAGTCCACCTGGCTCGTCGGCGGTTCGACGGAGACCGGGCGCACCAGCCTCGTCACGCTGTCGAACCCGACCGACGTGAACGCCACCGTCGACCTGGCGATCTTCGACAGCAACGGCACCGTCAGCGCGCCGGGCACCACCGGGATCGTCGTGGCGCCGAACACGCAGAAGGTCGTCCCGCTCTCGGGCTTCGTCTCCGACGCGGCCTCGACCGTCGTGCACGTCACCTCATCCGGCGGCCAGATCGTGGCACACATGCAGGAGACCGTCGTCCGGACGCTCACGCCGGGCGGCTACGACATCGTCTCCGGCGGCGCCGCGCCCACGCGCTCGCAGGTGATCCCCGCGGTCGCCCTCGCGAACGCCAAGGCGGCCCAGCGCGGCAGCGACACCGCGGACGCCGCACCGGTCGTCCGGCTGTTCGTGCCCGGCGAGCGGTCCGCACGCGTCACCCTCGGCATCACGACGGCGGACGGTGGCGGCACGACCGTCAACGCGACCGCCGAACCCGGCGTCGTCACCGACGTCCCGCTCGACGACTTTCCGGACGGCCGGTACTCGTTCACCATCACCTCGACCGTCCCGATCGTCGCCGGGGCCCGCACGACGACCCCGACCGACGGCGACGGCACCGACCTCGGCTGGTTCGCGTCGGCGGAGCCGCTCGGCGAGCGGGCGATCACCTCGATCGCCCCGGGCGACGGCGCACGGCTGAACCTCGTCAACCCGACCCGATCGGACCGCACCGTGACGATCCGCTCGGGCGACGAGCAGCGTCGGGTCGAGGTGCCGTCGGGAGCGACCGAGACCCTGTCGGTCCAGACCGCGAAGCAGCTCACGATCACCGGTGCCGACGGCGTCGTCGCCGGCGTCAGCTACCTCGGGGACGACGGGATCGCGGGGTTCCCGATCCGTTCGGCCACCGCGGTGTCGACCCCGGTCCGCGTCTACCCCTGACGCCCGGCGGACGCGCGTCGACGGACGTCGTCGGCGGCCCGCCGTGGCTCACCAATGGCGGTAGCGGTCCGGTGCCAGGTCCCAGGGGTCCTTGCCGATCAGCTCGCCGACGGCGCGGAACACCGCGGTCTCGATGATGATGCGGCGGTCCGAGTCGTCCTTCTCGGGGCTCCGGTTCACCCGTTCGACGGGGATCCGGAAGACGGTCACGCGGCGGGCGTCGCGGTCGATGCGCCAGCGCGGCATCTCGTCCGGCAGCGTCGAGTCGCTCGGCATGTCCGCCACCTGGAACACCACGCCGGAGAGCTCCTCGGGCCAGAGACCGAGCAGGTAGTGCGCGCTGTCACCGACGATCCGGTCGAACGCCTCGGCGCGGGTGATGATCGGGGCGAGTTCCGGTCCGGTGACGCTCGAACGCCCGCCACGGCCGTGCCGGGAGCGCCCCCGACCGCGGTCGACCGGGGTGACGAGGCGAGGCTTCCGACGCATCCCCACATCGTACGCGGGGACCGGTGCGCGCCGGACGCTCCGCTAGGCTCCCTGACGAGATGGACGTGCGGATCTGCAGCAAGGTGGCGTGTGCCAACAGCGCTTCGTCGACCCTGACGTACGACTACGGCGACTCCATGGTGGTCGTCGGCCCGCTGTCGACCCGGGTCGAACCGCACGGCTACGACCTCTGCGCCCGCCACGCGGCCACCCTGCGCGTCCCGCGGGGCTGGCAGGTGGTGCGGCGCGAGCCGCTGCCGCGCGACGCCGACTGACGGCTCGCGTCCGCGACGTGCCGCGGTGGTCGGACGGGAGGCCCGTGGGACGTGACCGGGATCGGCTGGTGATCCGCGCCTCCCGGCATGGAAGACTGTGGGCATGCCCACCGAAACCCGCACCGCTGCTGCGTTCCGCGTCGCCGACCTGTCCCTCGCCGAGGCGGGCCGGCACCAGATCCGCCTCGCCGAGAACGAGATGCCGGGCCTGATGTCCCTGCGTGACGAGTTCGCGGCGTCGCAGCCGCTCGCCGGCGCGCGCATCGCGGGGTCCCTGCACATGACGGTGCAGACCGCGGTGCTCATCGAGACGCTCGTCGCCCTCGGCGCGCAGGTGCGCTGGGCCAGCTGCAACATCTTCTCCACCCAGGACGAGGCCGCCGCCGCCGTCGCCGTCGGACCCACCGGCACCCCGGACGCCCCCGCCGGTGTCCCGGTGTTCGCGTGGAAGGGCGAGACGCTCGAGGAGTACTGGTGGTGCACCAGCCGCATCTTCGACTGGAGCGACGAGGCCACCGCGGCCGGCGCCGACTGGACCGGACCGAACCTGATCCTGGACGACGGCGGCGACGCCACGATGCTCGTGCACACCGGTGCCGACGCCGAGGCGGCCGGTGCCGCTCCGGTCGCCGAACCGGACGCGAGCACCGAGAGGAAGATCGTGCTCGACACCGTCGCGCGGTCACTCGAGACGTCGTCGGACCGCTGGACCCGCATCGCGGCCGACATCCAGGGCGTCACCGAGGAGACCACCACGGGCGTGCACCGTCTGTACGAGCTGTTCCGGAACGGCGAGCTGAAGTTCCCGGCGATCAACGTCAACGACTCCGTCACGAAGTCGAAGTTCGACAACAAGTACGGCATCCGGCACTCGCTGCCCGACGGCCTGAACCGCGCCACCGACGTGCTCATCGGCGGCAAGGTCGCCTTCGTCGTCGGCTACGGCGACGTCGGCAAGGGTGCGGCCGAGGCACTCCGCGGGCAGGGTGCCCGTGTCATCGTCAGCGAGGTCGACCCGATCTGCGCGCTGCAGGCGGCGATGGACGGCTACCAGGTCGCGCGCCTGGCGGACGTCGTCGACACCGTCGACATGGTCATCACGTGCACCGGCAACCTGGGCGTCGTCGGGGTCGACGAGATGCTCGGGCTGAAGCACCTGGCGATCGTGGCGAACGTGGGGCACTTCGACAACGAGATCGACATGGCCGGGCTCGAGGCGCTGCCCGGCGCCTCGAAGGTCGAGATCAAGCCGCAGGTGCACGAGTGGCGGCTGCCGACCGGGCGGTCGATCCTGGTGCTGTCCGAGGGCCGGCTCATGAACCTCGGCAACGCGACCGGGCACCCGTCGTTCGTGATGAGCAACTCGTTCACGAACCAGGTGCTCGCGCAGATCGAGCTGCACACCCGGCGCGAGGAGTACCCGACCGGCGTGTACGTACTGCCGAAGCACCTGGACGAGAAGGTCGCGCGGCTGCACCTCGACGCCCTCGGGGTGCAGCTGACGTCGCTGCGTCCGGAGCAGGCGGCGTACATCGGTGTCCCCGTCGAGGGTCCCTTCAAGCCGGACCACTACCGCTACTGAGCGCCGCGGGGCGGCCCGCACAACCAAAGTCACCCGGAACCACACAATCGCGCGGTTCCGGGTGACTTTGGTTGTGC
>NZ_MJGL01000001.1:100007-122753 GCF_001864855.1 Curtobacterium sp. MCBA15_005 | reverse complement strand
TCTCAAGGACCAGACGCACTTGCTCCTCAGCTCGAGTTCGAGCTTCAGCCACAAGGCTTGTGTTCTTGGCTTGCCACCGGTGGTTCGTCGGACCCGGAGGTCCAGTGGCTCATCCCG
The DNA here is from genome assembly GCF_001864855.1 of Curtobacterium sp. MCBA15_005. NCBI lineage: Bacteria > Bacillati > Actinomycetota > Actinomycetes > Micrococcales > Microbacteriaceae > Curtobacterium > Curtobacterium sp. MCBA15_005. Next base: position 122,636 of record NZ_MJGL01000001.1, on the reverse strand, counting down.
AGGGGAGAGAACCGGTGGGCTTGTCATCCTAGGCGTCGAAGCGATCCGGCGCAAGGCCCGATCTGAACTTCAGTGGAGGATGGTCCCGCTTGAGGGCCGACGTGCTCTGGGCTTTCGCTCCAGCCGCTCCGCCGCACCTTTGGGGTGACGAGTAAGAACTATACGCAGCCCTGAGCGAGTGCGCCAAGCCAGCTCCCATCCCGGGCGTGTCGCGTTGTGCAACACACGTCGCCCGGACGCAGCGATGCCCGGTTCCACAGGGGAACCGGGCATCGCAGGGGGTCGAGCAACCGGGGTCAGGCGAGGGTCACGCCGGCGAGGGTCTTCTTGCCACGACGCAGTACGAGCACTCCCCCGGGCAGGGCGAGGTCGGACAGCGGGGCGGCCGGGTCTTCGGCCCTGACGTTGTTCACGGAGACGCCGCCCTGGTCGATCGCGCGGCGGGCCTCGCCGAGGGACTTCACGAGTCCGGTCTCCACGAGTGCGCGTGCGACGTCCGCTCCGGAGTCGAGCGTGACCGTGCCCGGCAGCGCGGCGATCGCCGACCGCAGGGTCTCCGGGTCCAGCGCACCGAGCTCGCCGTTGCCGAACAGCGCGGCCGCGGCATCGATCGCCGCCTGGGTCGCCGCCACCCCGTGCACGATCGAGGTGACCTCGAACGCCAGGGTCCGCTGGGCTTCTCGTCGGAAGGGTTCGTCAGCGACGGCCTGCTCGAGTCGTTCGATCTCGGCACGCGTCAGGAACGTGAACTGCCGCAGTCGGGCGATGACGTCGGCGTCCGCCGTGTTGAGCCAGAACTGGTACAGCGCGTAGGGCGAGGTCATCTCGGCATCGAGCCAGATCGCGTTGCCCTCGCTCTTGCCGAACTTCGTGCCGTCGGAGTTCGTGATGAGCGGGGTCCCGAGGGCGTGCACCGTGGCCCCTTCGGCACGACGGATGAGCTCGGTCCCGGAGGTCAGGTTGCCCCACTGGTCCGAGCCACCGGTCTGCAGCGTGCACCCGTACTGGCGCCAGAGCTCGCGGTAGTCGAGCCCCTGCAGGATCTGGTAGCTGAACTCGGTGTAGCTGATCCCCGCATCGGAGTTCAACCGCGCGGCCACCGCGTCCTTCTTGAGCATCGAGTTGACGCGGAAGTACTTGCCGACGTCACGCAGGAAGTCGATCGCGGACAACGGCGCGGTCCAGTCGAGGTTGTTCACCAGGCGGACGCCGTTGTCGCCGTCCGGACTGAGGAACCGGGACACCTGTGCCTGCAGCCGGGACACCCACTCCGCCACGGTCTCCGGGGTGTTCAGCGTCCGCTCGGCCGTGGGACGGGGATCGCCGATGAGACCGGTCGACCCACCCACCAACGCGAGTGGCTTGTGCCCGGCGAGCTGCAGCCGGCGCATGGTCAGGAGCTGCAGCAGGTTGCCGCAGTGCAGCGACGGCGCCGTCGGGTCGAAGCCGCAGTAGTACGTGATCGGCTCACCGTCGAGGGCCTCTTGCAGCGCGGTCTCGTCGGTCGAGACCTGCACCAGACCGCGCCACTGGAGTTCGTCCCACACCGAGTCGAAGGCGGGGTCGTTCTGCTGGCGCGTCAGGACGTCTTGAGCGGTATCACTGGACACCCCGCCATCGTAGCGGCGACGGACGTCCGTCAGGCGCGGCAGCCGGGAGGCCCGGGGCCGGGTTCACGAGTCGAGGGCGCCCTTGTGCCGTCGGTACGTCGAGACCGTGGGGTCACCCGTCAGCCAGAAGCGCCAGGGGTACCGCACCCCGCCGGCGATGCCGCCGACGCCGGTGCGCGGGCCGCGGGAGATCCGCGGGACCGCAGCGCCCGCGGGCGGACCGGCCAGGGTCTCGGACAGGAGCTCGTCGACCACGTGGGCCGGTCCGGCGGAGGCGAGCCGGGCCTCCAGGCCGGGGGCCAGGGTGAGCACGAACGGACCGGACCCGTCGAGGAGCGACGTGCCGTCGTCCTGCCCGAGGACCGCTCCGAGCGCACCACCGAGGTTGCCGGGCCCACGTGCCAACGCGACGTCCGCGACCTTCGAGCCGCGACGCGCTCGCGCGACGTCCAGTCCTTCGACGACCTCGGCACCGCGTAGCAGGGAGCCCGACGAGGTTCCGGCCGGCCCGCTCACGACGTTGACGCAGGTGTGGATGCCGTACGAGCGGTAGGCGTACAGGGTGCCGGGCGGACCGAAGAGGTGGCGGTTGCGCTCCGTCATCCCCCGGTGTCCGTGTGAGCCGGGGTCGGTGGGGCCGGAGTAGGCCTCGACCTCGGTGATGCGGAGCGCCACGCCGCGCCCCGCGATCGTCGCACCGAGCAGGGCCGGCGCGATGATCGGGGCGGGCTCGGCGAGCAGCGCGGCGATCCCCGGGGTCATCGCGAGAAGGGTGCACCCTCGGCCAGGTCGCGGACGCGGCGGGTGACGGACGCGAGCTGCTCGGCGACCCGGTCGGGTGCGGTGCCGCCGACGCCGGAGCGCGATGCGACGCTGCCCTCGATGGTCAGGACGGAACGGACGTCGGGCGTGAGGTGCTCGGACACCGACCGGTACTCGTCGTCGGTCGGCTCGTCGAGCTCGATGCCGCGCTCCTCGCAGTACCGGACGAGCGCGCCGGAGACCTCGTGCGCATCCCGGAACGGGACGCCCTGACGGACCAGCCACTCGGCGACGTCCGTCGCGAGCGAGAAGCCCTGCGGTGCGAGCTCGGCCATCCGGTCGGTGTCGAAGGTCAGGGTCGCGATCATGCCGGTGAACGCGGGCAACAGGACCTCGAGCGTGGCGACGGAGTCGAAGACCGGCTCCTTGTCCTCCTGCAGGTCGCGGTTGTACGCCAGCGGCAGTCCCTTGAGGGTCGCGAGGAGCCCGGTCAGGTTGCCGATCAGGCGCCCCGACTTGCCCCGGGCGAGCTCGGCGATGTCCGGGTTCTTCTTCTGCGGCATGATGCTCGAGCCGGTCGAGAACGCGTCGTGGAGCCGGACGAAGCCGAACTCCTTCGTGTTCCAGAGGATGATCTCTTCCGACAGGCGCGAGACGTCGATGCCGATCTGCGCGAGGACGAACGCGAACTCGGCGACGACGTCACGCGCTGCCGTGGCGTCGATCGAGTTGTCCGCCGGACGGTTGAAGCCGAGCTCCGCGGCGATCGCGGCGGGGTCGAGGCCGAGGGAACTGCCCGCCAGCGCACCGGCACCGTACGGGCTGACGCTCGCGCGGCCGGCCCAGTCGCGGAGGCGCTCGAGGTCGCGGACGAGCGGCCAGGCGTGCGCGAGCAGGTGGTGGGCCAGGAGCACCGGCTGTGCGTGCTGCAGGTGCGTGCGCCCCGGCATGATCGCGGCCGGGTGCTCGGTCGCCTGCTGGGTGATCGCGTCGACGAGGTCGATGACGAGCCGGCCGATGCGCCGTCCGTGGTCGAGCATGTGCATGCGGCCGAGGGTGGCGATCTGGTCGTTGCGGCTGCGGCCGGCACGGAGCTTGCCACCGAGCTCGGGACCGAGGTCGGCGATGAGCAGGCGTTCGAGGGCGCCGTGGACGTCCTCGTCGGAGTCGTCGGGCTGCAGTGTGCCGTCGACGTGCGCCGCTTCGAGCCGGTCGAGGCCGGCGAACATGCGTTCGAGCTCGTCGGCGGTCAGGTAGCCCGCGGTGTGCAGCGCTCGGGCGTGGGCACGGGACCCCGCGATGTCGTAGGGCGCGAGCTGCCAGTCGAAGTGCGTCGACTTCGAGAGCGCGGCGAGGGCCGCACTCGGGCCGTCGGCGAAGCGGCCGCCCCAGAGGGCACCGGTGTTGGTGGCGTCGGTCTTCTCGTCGGTCATGTCGTCCTGCGTCGTTTCGTCTGTGGTGCGGCTGTCGGTCAGTTCGCCGCGTCGCGGCGGGCGGAGATCTTGCTGGGCAGTGACCAGAGCTCGATGAACCCCCTGGACACGGACTGGTCGAACGCGTCGCCGGTGTCCGACGTCGCCAGGTCGAAGTCGTAGAGGCTCTGCTCCGACCGACGGCCCGTCACGGTGGCACGCCCGCCCTGCAGCCGCAACCGGACGTCGCCGGAGACGTGCTGCTGGGTGTGCTCGACGAAGGCGTCGAGGCTGCGCTTGAGTCCGCCGAACCACAGGCCGTCGTAGACCAGGTCGGCCCACTCGGACTCGACGCCGCGTTTGAACCGGGCGACGTCGCGCTCGAGGGTGAGGCTCTCGAGCTCCTCGTGCGCGGCGATGAGCGCGATCGCGGCCGGCGCCTCGTAGACCTCGCGCGACTTGATGCCGACCACCCGGTCCTCGACGACGTCGATCCGCCCGACGCCGTGCTTGCCGGCGACCGCGTTGAGCTCCTGCACCATGCGCAGCACGCTGAACCGCTGCCCGTCGAGGGCGACCGGGACACCACGGTCGAAGGTGATCGTGACCTCGTCGGCTTGCTGCGGGAGCGCCGGGTCCTGCGTGGTCGCGTAGAGGTCGGCGGCGGGGGCGTTCCACGGGTCCTCGAGGAGCCCGGTCTCGACGGCTCGGCCCCACACGTTCTGGTCGACCGACCACGGCTCCCGCTCCGAGTGCTGGATCGGCAGCCGGTGCTCCTGCGCGTACGCGATGGCGCGGTCGCGGGTCAGGGCGAGGTCCCGCACCGGGGCGACGGTCCGCAGATCCGGTGCGATCGCCGCGACGGCTGCCTCGAAGCGGACCTGGTCGTTGCCCTTGCCGGTGGAGCCGTGCGCGACGCTGTCGGCACCGAGTTGCTTCGCCGTCAGCGCGAGGTGCTTCGCGATGAGCGGGCGGCTCAGTGCCGAGACGAGCGGGTACCGCTTCTGGTAGAGCGCGTTGGCCCGGAGCGCCGGCACGATGTACTCGTCGGCGAACTCGTCCTTGGCGTCGACGACGAGTGACTCCACGGCGCCGCAGTCGAGCGCACGCTGCCGGACCGCCTCGAGGTCCTCGCCGCCCTGGCCGACGTCGACCACGAGTGCGACGACGTCCTTGCCGGTGGCGTCGCGCAGCCAGCCGATCCCGACGGAGGTGTCGAGACCGCCGGAGTACGCGAGGACGACGCGGTCAGCCACTGGTGTTCGGTCCGTCGGCTAGTCGTTGGCGAGCAGCCAGGCCAACAGCGCCTTCTGGGCGTGCAGACGGTTCTCCGCCTCGTCCCAGATGATGCTGCGCGGGCCGTCGATGACGTCGGCGGTCACTTCGAACCCCCGGTCGGCCGGCAGGCAGTGCATGAAGACGGCGTCGTCGGCGGCGTGCTCCATGAGCGCGTCGTCGACGCGGTACCCCGCGAAGGTGTCGAGACGCGACTGCTTCTCGGACTCCTTGCCCATCGACACCCAGGTGTCGGTGACGACCACGTCGGCACCCGCAACCGCGGCCACCGGGTCGGTCACCACGAGGACGGAACCGCCCGTCACGGCGGCGCGTTCCTCGGCGTCGGTGACGACCTGCGCCGACGGGGAGAACTCGGCGGGGGCGGCGACGCGGACGTGCATGCCCGCCGTCGCCCCGGCGAGCAGGTACGACTGCGCCATGTTGCTCGCGCCGTCACCGATGAACGCCACGGTCTGCCCGGCGAGGGCGCCGCGGTGCTCACGGATGGTGAGCAGGTCGGCGAGGAGCTGGCAGGGGTGGAAGTCGTCGGACAGGGCGTTGACGACGGGGACCGTCGTGCCGGCGGCCATCTCCTCGAGCCCGGCCTGACCGTAGGTGCGCCACACGATCGCCGACACCATGCGCTCGAGCACGCGGGCGGTGTCCGACGGGGTCTCCTTGCCGCCGAGCTGGCTGTTCGCCGTCGAGATGATCAGCGGGCTGCCGCCGAGGTCGGAGATGCCGACGTGGAAGGACACCCGGGTACGGGTCGACGACTTGTCGAAGATCACCGCGACGCTCTGCGGGCCGGCCAGCGGCTTCTCCGCCCAGCGGTCGGCCTTCATGCGGTCGGCGATGTCGAGGATCGCGGACTGCTCGGCCTGGCTCAGGTCGTCGTCGCGGAGGAAGTGGCGGGTCATGCGGTGGGCTCCTGCGCTGCGGCGACGGCCGCGAGGCTCTGGGCGAGGATCGACAGGAACTCGTCGATCTCGGCGTCGGACACGATGAGCGGCGGCGCGATGCGCAGGCTCGACTCGTTGGGGGCGTTGATGATGAGGCCACGCTCGAGGGCGGCTGCGTTGACGGCCGGACCGATCGGACCGGTCAGACCGACGCCGATGAGCAGGCCGGTGCCACGGACCTCTTCCACCAGCGGGGAGCCGATGGCGCGGATGCCGTCACGGATCCGCTCACCCTTGACCACTGCGCCGGCGACGAGGTCGGCGCGCTCGATCTCCTCGAGCACCGCGTTGGCGACTCGGGTGCCGAGCGGGTTGCCGCCGAAGGTCGAACCGTGCTGCCCGGCCGAGAACAGGTCGGACGCCCAGCCGAACGTGACCAGGGCGCCGATGGGGAAGCCACCGGCGATGCCCTTGGCGACGGTGATGGCGTCCGGCGTCACGCCGTGACCCTGGAACGCGAACCAGTTGCCGGTCCGGCCGACGCCCGTCTGGATCTCGTCGAGGATCAGCAGTGCGCCGTGCTCCGCGGTCAGTCGGCGTGCCGCCAGCAGGAAGCCCTCCGGCAGGTCGACCACGCCGGCCTCGCCCTTGATGGGTTCGAGGATCAGGGCGGCGACGGAGTCGTCGATCGACGCTTCGAGCGCCTCGATCGAGGTGTCGATGTGCTCGACACCCGGGATCATCGGCAGGAAGTCCTGCTGCAGCGCGGGCTTGCCGGTGAGCGCGAGCGCGCCCATCGTGCGGCCGTGGAAGCCCTGCTTGAGCGCGAGGATCCGGGTCTTGGTGCCGTCCGCACCCTTGTTGAGGCGGGCAAGCTTGAACGCGGCCTCGTTCGCCTCGGCGCCGGAGTTGCCGAAGTACACGCGGCCCGCGTCGCCCGCGCCGGTGATGCGCTTGAGGCGCTCGGCGAGTTCGAGCTGCGGCGGGGTGGCGAAGTAGTTGGACACGTGCACGAGCTTCGCGGCCTGGTCGGCGATCGCCTCCACCAGGGCGGGGTGCGCGTGGCCGAGCGAGTTCACCGCGATGCCGGCGAGGAAGTCGAGGTACTCGTTGCCCTCGACGTCCCAGACGCGGCAGCCCTGGCCGCGCTCGAGCATGATCTTCGGCGGGGTCAGGGATCGCATGAGCGACGCCCCGAACCGGTCGTTCCAGGTCTCGGTCTGCGTCTCGGTGCTCACTGCTGGTGTCCCTTCTCGTTCGTACCCGCCACGTGCTGGCCGGTACTGCTGTCGATCGACGGCGACGCCACGCGGCGGCCGATCTCGGCGTGGGTCATCTGGTTCTCGGTTCGTCGGCTCGGGTCCGGGATCACCTCGGTGCCCGCACCCCGCAGGGTGAAGACCTCGAGCAGGATCGAGTGCGGGATCCGGCCGTCGATGATGGTCGCGCCACCGACCCCGCCGACCACGGCGTCGAGGCACGCGGTCATCTTGGGGATCATCCCCGACTCGAGGCTCGGCAGGAGCTCGCGGAGCTCGTCGACCGCGATGAGGTCGACGATCGAGTCACGGTCGGGCCAGTTGCGGTACAGGCCGGGGACGTCGGTGAGCATCATGAGCTTCGAGGCCCGGAGCGCGATCGCCAGGGCACCCGCCGCAGCGTCCGCGTTCACGTTGAGCGCCTGGTCGGGGTGTGCGTCGTCGATCGCGATGCTCGAGACGACCGGGATCCGGCCGGCCTCGATCGCGGCGAGCACACCGGACGGGTCGACGTGGGTGATGTCCCCGACGTGGCCGAGGTCGTACTCCTGCCCGTCGACCACGACGCCCTTCTTCTCGCCGGTGAACAGCGATCCGCCGTCGCCGAACACGCCGACGGCCAGGCCCTCGCCGTGTTCGTTCATCAGTTCGACGATCTCGCGGTTGACCTCGCCGGCCAGGACGTCGCGGACGACCGTGATCGCCTCGGTCGTCGTGACGCGGTAGCCGCCGCGGAACTCGGACTCGATGCCCTGTTCCTTGAGGGCGGCGGAGATCTGCGGACCCCCACCGTGCACGACGACCGGGTGCAGGCCGGCGTAGCGCAGGTAGACCATGTCCTCGGCGAAGGCGCGCTTCAGGTCCTCGTTCACCATGGCGTTGCCGCCGAACTTGACCACGACGACCTTGCCCGAGAAGCGTTTGAGCCACGGCAGCGACTCGATGAGCGTCGCCGCCTTGACCGCGGCGAACTCGTGTTCTTCTTCCTTCGTGAGGGGCGTGCCGGCCCCGTTCGTGTCGGCCGCCATCAGCTGGAGTACGCGCTGTTCTCGTGCACGTAGTCGTGCGTGAGGTCGTTGGTCAGGATCGTGGCCGAGTGCGTGCCGACACCGAGGTCGATGCGCACGTGGGTGTCACGCGGGGTCAGGTCGACGGAGTCGCTCGGCTCGTCGGGTGCGCCCGCGTGGCAGACCCGGACGCCGTTCATGCTGACGTCCACCGCGTACGGGTCGAACTCGGCGTCGGTGGTGCCGATCGCTGCGAGCACCCGGCCCCAGTTCGGGTCGTTGCCGAAGACCGCAGCCTTGAACAGGTTGTTCCGGGCGACGCTCCGACCGACGGTCACGGCATCGTCCTCGGTCGCGGCGTGCACGACCTCGATCGCGATGTCGTGGCTCGCGCCCTCGGCGTCCTGCTGCAGCTGGCGGGCCAGGTCGGCACAGACCGCGGTCAGGGCCTCCTGGAAGTCACCGACCTCGGGCGTCACGCCGCTCGCACCCGACGACAGCAGGACGACGGTGTCGTTCGTGGACATGCAGCCGTCGGAGTCGACCCGGTCGAACGTGATGCGGGTGGCAGCGCGGAGCGCCTGGTCGAGCTGGTCCGGGGTCTGCACGGCGTCCGTCGTGATGACGACGAGCATCGTCGCGAGGCCCGGGGCGAGCATCCCCGCACCCTTGGCCATGCCGCCGACGGTCCAGCCGTCCTCGGTCACGACGGACTGCTTGGCCTTCGTGTCCGTCGTCATGATCGCGGTGGCCGCATCCGGACCGCCGTCGTCGCTGAGTGCCGCACTCGCCAGGTCGACGCCGCGGAGCACGTTGTCGCGGAAGGTCTGGTCGCCCACACCGATGAGCCCGGTGGAGCAGACGACGACGTCGCCGGCCCCGATCCCGAGGGCGTCGCCCACGGCTTCGGCCGTCAGGTGCGTGGTCTGGAAGCCGAACGGGCCGGTGAAGCAGTTCGCGCCGCCGGAGTTCAGGACGACGGCGCGCGCGACGCCGTCCCCGACGACCTGTCGGGACCAGATGACGGGGTGCGCCTGGGCCCGGTTGCTGGTGAAGACGGCGGCCACGGCCGCGTCGGGGCCGTCGTTGACGACGAGGGCCACGTCCGGCTTGCCGCTCGTCTTGAGACCGGCGGTGACGCCGGCGGCGCGGAAGCCCGCTGCCGCGGTGACGCCCTGGAGGCCCGGCTCGGGCTGGGTGGTCGTGCCTGCGTCGGTCACGGTGCGACTCCGTCCACGCTGAGGCCCGTGGTCTCGGGGAGACCGAGGGCGATGTTCGCCGACTGGACGGCGGCGCCCGCCGTGCCCTTGGCGAGGTTGTCGAGCGCGGTCACCGCGACGACACGGCCGGCGGCCTCGTCGACGGCGATGCCGACGAGCGCGGTGTTCGCACCGATCGTGTCCGCGACCCGGGGGAACTCGCCCTCGGGCAGCAGGTGGACGAACGGCTCGTCGGCGTACGCCTGTTCCCAGGCGAGTCGGACGTCGCGTGCGCTGACGCCGGGCGAGAGCTTCGCGGTGGTGGTCGCCAGGATCCCCCGCGACATCGGGACCAGGACCGGCGTGAACGAGATCGTCACGTCGGACGCCCCCGCGACCTGCAGGTTCTGCTGGATCTCGGGGACGTGCCGGTGCGAGCCGCCGACGGCGTACGCGCTGGCAGACCCCATGATCTCGGAGGCCAGGTAGGTGGTGCTGAGCTTCTTGCCGGCACCGCTCGGACCGACGCTGAGCACCGCGACGAGGTCGTCGGACTCGACGAGGCCGGCCTGGATGCCCGGCTGGATGCCGAGCGTCACCGCGGTGACGTTGCAGCCGGGCACCGCGATGCGCTTCGTGCCGACCAGGGCGGAACGCTGCTTGCCCTGCGAGGCGATGTCGTCGACCTCGCGCCATTCATCGGCCGAGCCCGGGGTGGGCGCCGCGAGCAGGAGCTCGGGCAGCCCGTAGGTCCACGCGCCGAAGTAGTCACCGCCGTAGAACCGCTCCCACGCCGCCGGGTCCGTCAGACGGTGGTCCGCGCCGCAGTCGATGACGAGCGTGTCGTCACCGAGTTCCGCGGTGATCGCTCCCGACTGCCCGTGCGGCAGTGCCAGGAACACCACGTCGTGCCCGCGCAGCGTCTCGGCCGTCGTCTCCGCCAGGGTCAGGTGCGACAGTGAACGGAGGTGCGGCTGCGTCGCGATCAGGGGCTGTCCGGCGTTCGAGAACGCCGTCACCGTCCTGACCTCGAACTCGGGGTGGGCGGAGAGCACGCGCAGGAGCTCACCACCCGCGTAGCCGGAGGCTCCCGCCACGGCGACGGATACGGACATGGGATTCCACCTTTGGTCGGACTGGTCGTCGAGAGAGTCGGAGGCGGCGACCCCGGGCGGTGCTGATCCCGTGTGGGTCAGTCGCGCAGGGTCGCCCCGAATCGCTCGCCGGCACGTCGGACAGCGCCGTCACGGGCCTCGGTGGCCTCGGCAGCGGTCAGCGTGCGGTCCGTGGCACGGAAGCGCAGGGCGAACGTCAGGGACTTCTGTCCCTCGTCCACGCCGGAGCCCCGGTAGTCATCCACGAGCCGAGCATACTCCAACAGGTCTCCGGCGCCAGAGCGCACCGCATCCAGCACGTCACCGGCCGGCACGTCGGCGTCGACGACGAGCGAGAGGTCCTGCGTGGCTGCCGGGTAGGAGACGATCGGCGCGACCGCGACGAGTTCCGGGGCCGCGGCGACCAGTGCGTCGAGGTCGAGCTCGACGACCGCCACCACGCGGGGCAGGACGGCGGCCTCGGCCAGTTCGGGCAGGAGCTCTCCGGCGACGCCCACGACCGTGCCGTCGACGAGCAGCGACGCGGCCCGGCCCGGGTGCAGGGACGGGTGGGTCGTCTGCGCGACGGTGAGTTCGACACCGACGGCCCAGGCGACCTGGCGGGCCGCATCGATCGCGTCGGCGATGCCGAACGGTTCCGCCGTGGTGCCCGGCTGCTTGACGACCCGGTGGCCGGTGAGCAGTGCGGCGATGTGGAAGGGCTGGGCGGGCAGCGAGGCGTCCAGCGCCTCGAGCGTCGCACGGTCGGGCCGGGCGGCGCCCGCCGGGACCTCGTCGGTGCCGAGCGTCACGCCCGTCACCGGCAGGAACACCCGGGACGTCTCGTAGAGCGCGACGTCGACGAGCCCGCGCGACACGTTGCGGCGGGCGGCGTCGACCAGGGCCGGCACGCCGCTGCGGCGCAGGAGGTTCTGCTCGCTGTCCAGGGCGTTGGCGAGCACGACGCTCGGTCCGCCCTGCGGGTCGATCCCCGGGTAGGCGTCCTGCGTGGCCGCGGACACGAACGGCGCCGTGACGACCTCGGTCAGGCCCGCCGCGGCCAGCGCCGAGGCGACCCGACGACGAGCCTGCTGGTGCCGGGTCAGGCCCCGACCGGGAGGAGCGACCGGCAGCACGCTCGGGATCCGGTCGTAGCCGACGATGCGCGCGACCTCTTCGACGAGGGTGGTGTCGTCGGTCAGGTCGGGACGCCAGGTGGGCGGGGTGACCGCGAGCTGCTCACCGTCGGCCTCGACCGTGGCGCCGATCGCGCGGAGTGTGTCGATGACCTCGGCGTCGGTGTACTCGACGCCGACGAGCTCGGCCGGACGCGAGAGCCGCATCGCCACGGTCGCCCGCGGCTCGGTGTCGACGAGCGTGGACCCGAGGGTGTCAGCGGTGCCGCCGGCGAGCTCGACGAGGAGCTCGACGGCACGGTTCGCCGCGGCCTCGGCCACCTGCGGGTCGACACCACGCTCGAAGCGACGGGATGCCTCGCTGGGGAGCTTGTGGCGACGAGCGGTGCGGGCGATGGAGACCTGGTCGAACCCCGCGGCCTCGATCAGGACGTCGGTCGTGCTCGCCGAGATCTCGGTGCGGGCTCCGCCCATGACGCCGGCGAGGCCGACGGGACCGTCGTCGTCGGTGATGACGAGGTCTTCGGGGTCGAGCTTCCGGACGGTGCCGTCGAGGGTCTCGAGCGTCTCGCCAACGGCCGCCCGGCGCACGCCGAGGCCGCCCACGACGGCCTGCAGGTCGTAGCCGTGGAGCGGCTGGCCGAGCTCGAACATGACGTAGTTCGTGATGTCGACGGGCAGGGAGATGGAGCGCACCCCGGCCAGCGACAGGCGCGACACCATCCAGGACGGTGTCTTCGCGGCCGGGTCGATCCCGCGCACGACACGCGTGACGAACGTCGACGCTCCGGCCCGACCCCGGATCGGGGCCTGGTCATCGATCGTGACCCGGAAGCCCTCGGCCGTACGCGGCGCGACGCGGTCGACGGGGTCGTGGAAGCTCGCTCCGGTGGCGTGCGCGTACTCCCGGGCGACCCCGCGCATGCTGAGCACGTAGCCGCGGTCCGGCGTGACGTTGATCTCGACCGCGGCGTCGTCGAGGCCGAGGAGCGCGATGGCGTCGGCACCGACGGTGGGGTCCATGCCGAGGTCGGCGAAGCGCAGGATGCCGTCGTGCTCGTCGCCCAGCCCGAGCTCGCGGGCCGAGGCGATCATGCCGTCGGACACGTGCCCGTAGGTCTTGCGGGCTGCGATCGGGAACGGCCCGGGCAGGACTGCGCCGGGCAGCGTGACGACGACGAGGTCGCCGACGTCGAAGTTGTGCGCGCCGCAGACGATGCCGCGGGGCTCGGCTTCGCCGACGTCCACCTGGCACCAGTTGATGGTCTTGCCGTTCTTCTGCGGCTCGGGGACGCGCTCGAGGACCCGACCGACCACGATGGGTCCGGTCAGGTCGAAGGTGTGGACGTCCTCTTCCTCGAAGCCGACCGACACGAGCGCCGCGTGGACGTGCTCGAGGGTGACGTCCTCGGGGAGGTCGACGGACTCACCGAGCCAACGGAGTGGGACGCGCATCAGACCACCGTTCCGAACTGCTGCGAGAAGCGGATGTCGCCCTCGAGGAAGTCACGCATGTCGTTCAGGCCGTTGCGGAACTGCAGTGTCCGCTCGATGCCCATGCCGAACGCGAAGCCCTGGTACTCGTCCGGGTCGATGCCGGCGGCACGCAGGACGTTGGGGTTCACCATGCCGCAGCCACCCCACTCGACCCACCGCGCGCCACCCTTGGCGTTCGGCTGCCAGACGTCCATCTCGGCGCTGGGCTCGGTGAACGGGAAGTAGTTCGGGCGGAGCCGGATCTGCGCCTCGGCGCCGAACATCTGCCGGGCGAAGTGCTCGAGCGTGCCGCGCAGGTGCGCCATCGTCAGACCCTTGTCGATCGCGATGCCCTCGACCTGGGTGAAGACCGGCAGGTGCGTGGCGTCGAGCTCGTCGGCGCGGTAGACGCGACCCGGGGCGATGACGTACAGCGGGAGGTCACGCGACAGCAGCGACCGCACCTGCACCGGTGAGGTGTGGGTGCGCATGACCAGGTGCCGGTCGACGGGCTCGACGAAGATCGTGTCCGCCATGGCCCGGGCCGGGTGGTCCTGGTCGAAGTTCAGCGCGTCGAAGTTGAACCACTCGTGCTCGAGCTCGGGGCCTTCTGCCACTTCCCACCCCATGCCGACGAAGATGTCGGCGACGGCTTCGTTCAGCAGCGAGAGCGGGTGGCGGGAGCCGGTGGCGCGGTGGACCGGCAACGCGGTGACGTCGACGCGCTCGGCTTCGAGCCGCGCGCGCTCCTCGGCCACCGCGAGGACGGATTCCTGCTCGGCGATCGCGGCGTTCACCCGCCCACGGGCCTGCCCGACGAGCTTGCCTGCCGCGGCCTTCTGCTCCGGCGGCACACTGCGCATCGATGCGTTCATCCGCGCCAACGGTGACTGCTCACCGGTGTGCTCGGCCCTGGCCTGCTTCAGTTCTGCGACCGTCGTCGTGGCACGGACGGCGGCGAGGGCCGCGTCCACCGCGTCGGCGACGGCCGATTCGCTGATCTCGAGAGGTTCTGACACGAGACCCAAGCCTACCGGCCGTCGGGATACCACCCACCTGCACCGAGCGGACGGTGGATGACCGACGCCGACGACCGGCCTGGGAGGGACGAGGGTCAGCTCCGGAGCGCGAAGGCCGACTCGTACAGGCACACCGACGCGGCCGTGGCGAGGTTCATCGACTCCGCCTGCCCGTAGATCGGCACCTTGACGGCCCGGTCGACGAGCGCCAGGTCGTCGGCGGTGAGTCCGCGGGCCTCGTTGCCGAAGACCCACGCGGTCGGTCCGTCGAGCATCCCCTCGGCTCGGACCACCGGCAGGTCGTCGCCGGAGACGTCCGCCGCGAGCACCGTGTAGCCCAGGGCCTTCGCCCGCTCGATCGTGTCCGCCAGGGTCACGCCGACGGACACCGGGACGTGGAACAGGGACCCGGTCGTCGACCGGACGACCTTCGGGTTGTACGGGTCGACCGAGCGTCCGGTGAGCACCACCGCGTCGGCGCCGGCCGCGTCGGCGGCCCGGATGATCGTGCCGGCGTTCCCCGGGTCCCGCACCTCTTCGAGGATGGCGACCAGTCCGGGCAACGCGGCCTGCTCGTCGGACGCATCTCGGGCCTCCTGGTCGGCGGCGGCCGCAGCGCGGTCCGGGAAGACGTCCTTCACCGACGTCGGGAACTGCTGGCACACCGCCACCACGCCCTGCGGGGTGACCGTGTCGGCCATCGCGTCGAGCACCTGCTCGGTCACGAACCAGGTGTCCACCGGCGCGTCGTCGAGCCCGTAGCGGGCAGCGGCGGTCGGGGTCACGTAGAGCTCGCGCAGGAGCTCCGGGGCGTACTCCAGCGCTTCGCGGACCGCCTGGGGCCCTTCCAGCAGGAACAGGCCGGTCTCGGCCCGGACGTCCTTCTTGGCCAGGGCCGCAACGGCCTTCACGCGTCCGGCACGGGGGTTCTCGAGGAGATCGCTCACGACCCAAGTCTAGGAACGACGAAACCCCCGCCGTGCGGCGGGGGTTTCGCGAGCAGAAGAACTGACTACGCAGCCTTCGGGGCCGAGGTGTCGGCCGGGAGGGCCTTCTTCGCGGTCTCGACGAGCGCGGTGAAGGTCTCGGGGTTGTTCACCGCGAGGTCGGCGAGGATGCGACGGTCGACCTCGACGCCGGCCAGGTTGAGACCCTGGATGAGGCGGTTGTAGGTCAGGCCGTTCGCACGGGACGCAGCGTTGATGCGCTGGATCCAGAGGCGACGGAACTCGCCCTTCTTCGCGTGACGGTCGCGGTACGCGTAGACGAGGGAGTGGGTGACCTGCTCCTTGGCCTTGCGGTACAGGCGCGAACGCTGGCCGCGGTAGCCCTCGGCGCGTTCGAGGATGACGCGGCGCTTCTTGGCGGCGTTGACCGCTCTCTTTACTCGTGCCATTGCACTATTCCTTTACGATCTGCGGGGCTCAGTGGCCGAGGAGCTTCTTGACGTTCTTCGCGTCACCCTTGGAGAGGACCTGGTCCTCGTTCAGGCGGGCCTTGCGCTTGGAGCTCTTGACCTCGAGGTTGTGACGCATACCGGCCTGCTGCTTCATGATCTTGCCGGTACCGGTGACCTTGAAGCGCTTCTTCGACCCGGAGTGGGTCTTCTGCTTGGGCATGGTGGTGCCTTTCCGTGGGATGGATGGGGGGCCGCGTCGTTGCGGGGTCGGTCCGGGGACCTATTCGGCCGCGGCGTCCGTGGATTCCGCGGCTGCCTCGGACGTGGAACCGGCCTCGGCCTCGTCCTTGCCCTTCGCGGCGTGCTCGGTGGCACGACGCTCGGCCTTCTGTGCAGCACGCTTGGCGTTCTGCTCGCCCTTGACGTCGGACTTGTTCTTGAGCGGGGCGATGATCATCGTCATGTTGCGGCCGTCCTGGGTCGGACGCGACTCGACGACACCGAACTCGGCGATCTCTTCCGCGAACTTCTGGAGGAGACGGACACCCTGCTCCGGACGCGACTGCTCGCGGCCACGGAAGAGGATCATCGCCTTCACCTTGTCGCCACCGAGGAGGAACCCCTCGGCACGCTTGCGCTTCGTCTCGTAGTCGTGCACGTCGATCTTCAGGCGGAAACGGACCTCTTTCAGGTCCGTGTTCACCTGGTTGCGACGAGCTTCCTTGGCCTTCTGAGCGGCTTCGTACTTGAACTTGCCGTAGTCCATGATCTTGGCCACGGGCGGCTTCGAGTTCGGCGCGACCTCGACCAGATCCAGTTCGGCTTCCTGCGCGAGACGCAGTGCCATGGCGATCGGGACAACGCCGACCTGCTCACCCTGAGGACCGACGAGTCGGACTTCGGGAACGCGGATTCGGTCGTTGGTACGGGGATCGGTGATGCGGAGCTCCTTCAATCAGGTGGTGGCCGTCCGGGGCGTTTGCCCTGGACGACAGCACGAGAGAGGAGATCTGACGCACGGGATGTCAACCCGTTCGGCAGCCGCCCTGCATCGGATCCGTGGGATCCGACCGACGAGCACAACACGTGCACTCGCGGAGCGGTGGTGACCCGGTAGCCTGGTGGAACGCGGCCGCGGGTGGGAGAGACTCCTCTTTCGTGACACCGTCCGGGTGTTGTCGAGGAACTGACGGCACACGGACAGCATCTGCCGCGAGCAAGCCTAGCAGAGGAGCACCGTGAGCGACACCCCGATCGACGACACCGGCATCGACGCCGCCAGGGACATCGCGGAGGTGCCGGCGGTCGAACTCATCAACACCGTTGCGGTGCACCTGCTCAGTGCCGCGGCCGTGAAGGTCGGCCTGGCCGACGACCCGCAGGAACAGACCGACCTGGACGAGGCGCGGAAGCTCATCACCGCGCTGGCCGGCCTGGTCACCGCCGCCGCGACCGAGATCGGCGACCACCACGCCCGTCCGCTCCGCGACGGACTGCGGTCGCTGCAGCTCGCCTTCCGCGAGGCGTCGGCGATCCCGGACCCGATCGGTGCCGGACCGGGCGAGAAGTACACGGGTCCCGTCAACTAGACGACGTCACCCGGTGACGGACGGGAGGCCCGTGGCGGTGTCGCCACGGGCCTCCCGTCCGTCCGTGGGTCGCGCTCAGGACCCGCTGTCGCCGACCAGGCGCGCGACGGCCGCGAGCGGGATCCCGACCCAGTCGGGTCGGTTGCGGGTCTCGTAGACGACCTCGTAGACCGCCTTGTCGAGCTCGAAGGCGTCGAGCAGTGCGCTGTGGGCAGCGAGGTCCGCGCCGGTGCCCCGCTGGTAGCCCTCGAGGAAGCGGGCTCGCGCCTCGGCTGCCCACGAGGCTGCGTCGACCGGTTCGGCATCGTGTGCCAGCGCGCCCGCGACGTAGTCGAAGGAACGCAGCATGCCCGCGACGTCGCGAAGGGTGACGTCCGGCAGCGAGCGTTCGTCGAGGGGGCGGAGCGGCTCGCCCTCGAAGTCCAGGAACACCCACCCGCGGGGGTCCGGTGCCGACAGGACCTGTCCGAGGTGCAGGTCACCGTGGATGCGCTGCAGATCCGGCCACGTCGCGTCAGCGGCACGGGCGTAGACCGCGCGGATGGCGTCGACGTGGTCGGCGACGGCCGGGGCCTCGCGGGCGGCGGTGTCGAGTCGGGCGTGCATCGTGGCGACGGCGGCGTCCCGTCGGGGCGCGTCGGCGGGTTCCGTCGGCAGCGCTCCGGCGAGGGTGCGGTGCACGTCGGCGAGCGCGGTGCCGAGCTGCTCGGCGCGGTCACCGAACGGGGTGCCGGCCTGCGCCTCCTGCAGGGCGACGCGCCAGGCGTCGTCGAGCCCGGGCAGGAACTCCTGGGCGAAGGCGAGGTGCCCCGTCGCCGTGCCGTCCGGGCGTCCGATGTCGGGCCAGTCGGCGCGGAGGGCGCCGTAGACCCGCGGCACGCGCGTGCTGCCCGCCGCCGTGAGGGCGAGCTGCGTGGTCACGTCGGGGTTGTCGCCGTGGTGCAGCACGCGGAAGACCTTGATGATGACGCGGTCGCCGGACTCGGTGTCGCAGATGACCGACGTGTTGGACTGCTCACCCGTCAGGACGCGGGCGGCGGTGACCCTGCCGATCGGGCTGAGGCTGTCCGGTGCCGTGTCGATGCGTGCGGCGAGCGCCGAGACCCATGCGAGGTCGGTGGTGGCGTCGACGATCGCGCCGTCGGGGTCGCTGGTGATCGGTGACTGGTAGAGGACGGGGACCGCGGGGGCCTCGTCGAGCACCAGCCGGGTCCCGTCCTCAGTGGAGATCGTCCGGAGGCGTGGCACGGACCCCTTCGAGGCGTACCAGCGGCGGTCGGCGATCCAGGACTCGAGGTCGCGGTCGCTCGGCGTGCTGGTGAGGGCTGTGGTGTCGGGGGCGCTGTGGTCTGCGCGGGTGTCGGGGGCGCTGGGTGCTCCGTCGCTCATGCAGCGGAACCTACGCGCCGGGGCCTGGCGAGGTGCCGAGTCCCCCACAGGACACCCCGGGCAGGACTCCGTCCACAGAACCCCGCTGCCCCCGGTCTGACACGGGTGCGTCGGACGACACTTGCGGCATGCCCCGATCCGCTGCCGCTCCTGCCTCCGCCGCTGACGCTGCACCTGCGCTCCCCGACCCCCGCCGGACCTGGCGGATCCTCGACGACCGCAGGCTCCCCGCACTCGAGCCGTTCGCCGCCGACGT
Source organism: Curtobacterium sp. MCBA15_005 (assembly GCF_001864855.1). Lineage (NCBI taxonomy): Bacteria > Bacillati > Actinomycetota > Actinomycetes > Micrococcales > Microbacteriaceae > Curtobacterium > Curtobacterium sp. MCBA15_005. Next base: position 103,849 of record NZ_MJGL01000001.1, on the reverse strand, counting down.
GCGCCGTCACGAAGCGGTGACGGTGCGCGAAACGGTGTGGGACTCCGACGACCGGGTGCTCGCCGCCGAGGGTGTCGTGCTCACACGCTCGCCGGACGGCGACTGGACGATCGACCGGGGCGGGCACGGTACCGGCCCGGAGCCGCTCGGGGGCGTGTCCGACGATCCCCCGCGAGATGCCGTCGAGGTGTTCCTGCGTGGTCGTCCCCTGCGGACGGTCCTGGTCCGTGACACCACCACGACGCTCGTGACCCTGCGCGGCGGGGACGGCCGGGTGCGGGCCGAGGTCGCCGACGTGCGCGTGGACGACGGCGACCCGGACACCACCGTGCTGCGGTCGTCGCGGTGGTGGGCCCTGACCGACGACGGACGCGACGGCGGCACGGCTCGAGCGGCCGAACGAGCGCTGCACGACGCGGCGACCGATCCCGTGGACGTCGCGTCGGTTCCGCTCCCCCGCGGCCCCGAGCCCGCCCCGGAGCAACGACGCGGCCGAGCGAAGCGCCCCCGGCCGGACACCGCCGCCGGGTTCGTCCTGCGAGTGCTCGATGCCCTGCGGCGTGACCTCGTCGCGGTGGATCCCCGGGTACGGGCCGACGAGCCCGAGGCCGTGCACGACCTGCGGAAGGTGCTGCGCCGCCTGCGGAGTGTGCTCGCGGCGTTCCGCGGCGCGCTCGACCGCCGGGCGACCGAGGAGCTCCGTGCCGCCCTGGCCCAGACCGGTCGGGTCGCCGGGACCGCTCGCGACGCCGAGGTGCTGCACGCCGGCTTGTCCCGGTCGGCGGCACGAGCCCCCGACGGGTACGTGGACGCCGGGACCCTGGACCGCATCGGTTCGGCGACGGCGGAACGTCGCAGCGTCACCGCTGCTGAGCTCCGGCGAGCGCTGCGCTCCGACGCCTGGTTCCGGACGCTCGACGCCCTCGACGACCTGCTGCTGCGGGCACCGGCCGGCCCGCACGCGGACGACGACGCAGCCGCGTTCGTCACCAGGCGCATCCGGCACGAGCGAGCACGCGTCGGTCGGCTGCTGGGCGATCCCAGCGACGACCTCGACACCCTGCACGAGGTCCGGAAGGCCGCGCGCCGGTTGCGCTACGCGCTGCAGGCGGCCGGGGACCTGCCCGACGTCGGCAAGCGTCGGCTCGGACGGCTGCGACGGGTGCAGGAGACCCTGGGCGAGACGCTCGACGCCGCGCACGCAGCCGATGCGTACCGAGGGCTGGCCGCTGTGGCAACGCAGCACGGCGAGGACACGTTCGGGTACGGCGTCCTGGCGACGACCGAGCTGGCGGCCAGCGCGCAGGGCCTGCACCGATCGCGGAAGCTGCTCACCCGGCTGTGACCGGGTGCGAGAATCGGGCCGTGCCGCACTACTTCGAGGACCTCGCTGCCGGACAGACCTTCACCACACCGGGGCGCACCATCACCGAGGCGGACGTGGTGTCGTTCGCCTCGTGGACGAACGACAACAACCAGGTGCACACGGACGTCGAGTTCGCCGGGAAGACCCGGTACGGGCAGCGGATCGTGCACGGGCTGCTCGGCACCTCGCTGTGCCTCGGGCTCATCGCGCGCACGGGTGTGTTCGAGGGGTCCGCGGTGGCACTGCTCGGGATCGACCAGTGGCGCTTCACCGAGCCCGTGTTCATCGGGGACACCGTGACCTGCACCGTCGAGGTCCTGGGCACCCGGCTGACGAGTTCGGGCACGACCGGGATCGTCGAGCGCGCGGTGGCGCTGCGGAACCAGCACGGCGTGGTCGTCCAGCAGGGACGGATGGACGTCATGGTGCTCACCCGCGACGCCGCGATCGACTGAGCGACCGCTCGACGAGAGCCCCGCCGAACCTGTTCCGCGCAATCCCGGCTCCCTGTTCACAACGAGCCCTTTACAACGATGTACCGGCACGGGAGCATGGACGCATGAGCACGCTCGACGGCACCGTGGCCGCACCTGACTCCGCTTCCGCCCCCGGCCTCCCCCTCGCTTCGCGGCAGGACGGCACGTACCCCCGGCCGCAGATGCTCCGCACCGCGTGGGCCGACCTCGACGGCACGTGGTCGTTCCGGAACGACGGCGACGACCCCGCCTGGCACACGGGCTTCGCCGACGCACGGGACATCGTCGTCCCGTTCCCGCCCGAGTCCCCGGCCTCGGGCATCGACGAGCCCGGTTTCCACCCCGTGGTCTGGTACTCCCGTGCGATCACCCGCTCCGAGCTCGACGCCGCCGGGTTCGGCGACGGCGCCCCTCGACTCGTCCTGCACTTCGGCGCCGTCGACCACCGTGCCCGCGTCTGGATCGACGGGCAGTTCATCGGCGGACACGAGGGCGGCCACACCCCGTTCTCCTTCGACGTCACCGAAGCCCTGGCCGCCGACCCCGACGCCGTGCACACCCTGGTGGTCCGCGCCGAGGACGACCCGCACGACCTGACCCAGCCGCGCGGCAAGCAGGACTGGCACGAGGACCCGCACGCGATCTGGTACCGCCGGACCACCGGGATCTGGCAGACGGTCTGGCTCGAGGCCGTGCCGTCCGCCTCGATCGCGTCCCTGCGCTGGACGAACGTCGACCACGCGACCATGCGCCTGACGGTCGGGCTCGACGGTCACCGCACCGGCGGGGAGCGCCTGCGCGTCGAGGCCCGCTGGGACGACCGCGACGAGCACCTCGCCACGATCGAGACCACCGTCGGCGAGACCGGCGACGAGTTCGACGTGGTCGTGCCGATCGCGCGGCAGACGAACGGGCAGGCCGAGGACGAGCTGCACTGGACGCCGGACACGCCCCGGCTGATCGACGCCACGGTCACGCTGCTGCCGAGCGCCGGCAACGCCACGACTGCGAGCACGGGCGCGCTCGACGCCGTCGCCAGCTACTTCGGGATCCGGACGGTCGGGGTCGACGGCGGCGCGTTCCTGCTCAACGGCCGACGCCACGACGTCCGCAGCGTCCTGAACCAGGGCTACTGGCCCGAGTCGCACATCGCCGCCCCGTCCCGCCAGGCACTCCGCCGCGAGGTCGAACTCATCAAGGAGCTCGGCTTCAACGCGGCCCGCAACCACCAGAAGATCGAGGACCCGCGGTTCCTGTACTGGGCCGACCGACTCGGACTCATGGTGTGGGGTGAGGCTCCCGGCGCCTACGCGTTCTCCCCCCGCGCCGTGCAGCGTCTGATGCGCGAGTGGATGGACGCCGTCGAGCGTGACGCCTCGCACCCGTCGATCGTCACGTGGGTGCCCGCCAACGAGAGCTGGGGCGTGCAGCACATCGCCACCGACCCGGCCCAGCAGGCCTACGCCCGGGCCCTCGCCGACGTCACGCGGGCGTTGGACCCGACGCGTCCGGTGATCTCGAACGACGGGTGGGAGCACACGAACTCCGACATCGTCACGATCCACGACTACGAGGGCGACGGCCCCCGGCTCGGGGCCACCTACGCGGACGAGACCGCACGGGCCCGACTCCTCGGTGGCATCGGTCCGGCGGATCGCCGCATCCTGGTCGGCGGCGCCGAGGACTTCGGCCAGCCGGTCATGCTCACCGAGTTCGGGGGCGTGAACTACCAGCCGGGCGTCCAGCGCGAGGACGGCTGGGGCTACACGTCGGCCAGCGACGGCGACGACTGGGTCGCCCGCATCACCGCGCTGTACGACGCGATCCGTGCGAGCTCGTTCCTCGCCGGGTCCTGCTACACGCAGCTCACCGACACCATGCAGGAGACCAACGGCCTGCTCAACGCCGACCGGTCGCCGAAGGTGCCGATCGAGCAGATCCGTCGCGCGGTCACGGGGCGCTAGCCGGGAGGCCCGCACTTCGTGAGCAGTAATGGTCGG
>NZ_MJGL01000001.1:60953-99528 GCF_001864855.1 Curtobacterium sp. MCBA15_005 | reverse complement strand
CCGACCATTACTGCTCACGATGCACACAGGTTGCCTCGCGGCGGACGCGGGACGGCCCGCGATGCGGGGCGCGGCCCGCGGTCTGGGAGGATCGGGCGGGTGACGAACGTGGCGGAAGCGAGCCGGGCCTCCAGGCGGGGGTTCCGCAGCCTGCTGACCGGACGGCGCAGCGCCTGGACCGCACCGCTGCTGATCTGGGCGGGCTCGCGGGTGGTCAGCACCGTGCTGCTGGCGACCGTGTACCTGCTGGCGACCGCGAACGGCTGGCCGTTCGCCTCGTACCGGCAGGATCCCTCGTTCTTCACGTTCTCGGGCTCGTGGGACGCCTCGTTCTACCGGATCATCGCCGAGCACGGGTACCCGGCGACGCTGCCGACCGATGACTCCGGGCACGTCCTGCCGAACGCGTGGGCGTTCCTGCCGGTGTTCCCCGCGGTGGTGCGGGTCGTGATGACGCTGACCGGAGCGTCGTTCTGGGTCGCCGGGGTCGTGGTGGCGTCGATCGCCGGAGCGGGCGCCTGCGTGCTGCTGTACCGGCTGGTGCTCGCCGTCGGGTGCTCGCATCGGGCCCGCTGGGCGACCGCACTGTTCGCGTTCGCGCCGACGGGGTTCCTGCTGCAGGTCGCCTACGCGGAGAGTCTGCTGCTCGTGCTGCTGTTCGGCGCCCTGCTCGCCCTGGTCCGGCGACGGTACTGGCTGATCGCCCCGCTCGGTGTCGTGGCGGCGTTCACGAAGCCCGGGGTCCTCGCGCTGGCGCTCGCGCTGGCCGTGCACCTGGTCCTGCGGTGGGTGGCCTGGCGCCGGCAGCAGGACGCGTTCCCGTGGCGCGACCGGATCGCGATCGTGGTGACCGGCCTGGTCGTCGCGGCTGCGGGACTGGCGTGGCCCGTCATCGCGACGGCCGTGACCGGGCGACCGAACGCGTACCTGGACACCGAGCTGTCGTGGTGGGTGGGGTTCGTCGGCCGCCGGCACTTCGCGCCGCTGACGCCGTGGTTCACGATGGCGTCGACGTGGCTCGGGCCGCTCGGCATCGGACTCGTCGTGGGGGTGCTCGCCGGCGCGGTGTGGTTCTTCTCGCGTAGGAGCACCCGGGCCCTGGGCACCGACTTGCTCGCGTTCACGGCGTCCTACGGGCTGTACCTGGTGGCGGTGTTCCTGCCGCAGCAGTCGTTGCCGCGGTTGCTCATGCCGATGGCCCCGTTGCTCGGGTCGGACGTGTTCGTGGGGACGCGGCGGCGGGCGGTGACGTGGCTGGTCGTCGGGGTGTGCCTGCAGCCGGTCGCGATCGTGCTGCTGTGGTTCCTCGGGTACCCGTGAGCGGTGCTGGTCGTCGGCTCTGCAAGACGCCGGTGTTCGCCGGTTGAACACGCACAGACCGCGGTGCGACGTGCGAACACCGGTGTCTTGCGGGCCTGGTGAGCGCTACGCGTCGAACGTGTGGAACCAGGCCGATCCGCCGGGGTGCTGCACCGTGATCATCTCGTCGAGGTCGCGGTAGGGGCCGTCCTGGTTGTGGCTCGCCGACTTGATGCGGATGGTGCCGTCGGGCTCGGTGAAGACCTCGGACACGATGGTGGTGTGGTCGGGTGAGCCGTTGGCGTTCCAGTCGAAGAACACGATGTCGCCGACCTTGACCTTGTCGCGCTCGTCCGAGGAACGCCGGGTGAGCCCGAACTCGCCCGCGTTGTCCGCGAGCCAGGGGTCCATCGTCGGGCAGTAGGTCCACGTCGCGCTGTGCTCGGCACCGGCGGCCCGGTTGTACCAGTCGGACCGCTGCTCCCACCCACGGGCGATGAGGGTCTGGCTGACGTAGTTCGCGCAGTCGCCACCGATGGGGTTCATCGTGCCGTACTCGGCGAGGTTGTAGTCCTTCCAGTACCGCATCGCGTAGGCGAGCTGCCGGTCGACGTCGGTCAGTGCGGCGTAGGCGAGGGTGGTCGAGGCGACCGCGCTGCCCGCAGCGGGCGTCGCTGCGGCGGTCGGCGTCGGTGATGCGGTCGAGGTGTCCTGGGTGGCGCCGCTCTGCCCGTCGTTCGCGGCGCTGCCGTTGCCGTCGGAGGACTGGTTCGCCGACGGGGTCGGTTCAATCGCGGACGTGAAGAGTGCGACGTCGGCGTCGCCGGCCGTGTACATCGCCTGGTGCGGGGCCGTGAAGGTCACCTTCGACGCGGTGGCCTGCACGTCACGCGCCGCGACTCCGCCGACGGTGACGCCCTTGACGGCGGCGAGTCCGGTCCCCGCCACGGTGACCGTGACGCCACCGACGAGCGGGACCTGCGCCGGAGCGAGGGACTTCGCGACGGGCTTCGCGGTCGGTGCGGACGAGGCGTCTCCACCAGAGCTCCCACGCCCGCCGCCCGAGCCCCTGCCCGAGTCGCCGCCCTTGTCGCTGCCGGAGGAGCACGCCGCGACGGCGAGCCCGATCCCGGCGACGCCGGCGAGGGACAGGAGTGCGCGGCGGTTCATCGAGGCAGTCATGACACGACCAGCGTAAGCGACACCTCCGTCGTTCCGACACGGCATGATCGTCTTCGGGGGCGAGCGTCCTCCGTGTCCCAGCGGACCCGTTCGGAAGGAACACACACATGCCCGAGAGCCACGACTTCTTCGTCGCGACCGACCCCGAGACCGCCCGTGCACAGGTGCGCGAGGCCCTGTCCCGCGAGGGCTACACCGTCGACGACGCCGAGCAGGGTTCACTCCGTGCGACCCGCGGCAGCCTCGGCCTGACGCTGCTCATCGGCGGCATGGCGAACGACCGCACGTTCCACACCCGCCTGGACGTGCAGATCATGATCGCCCCGGACGGCCGCACCGTCGCCCGGCTGCTGCGCGGCTCCGGCAAGTCCGCGATCAAGGGCGGAGCGCTCGGCATCTCGCGCGGCAACCGGGCCTTCGAGCAGGCCGCGAACGCCATCCACACCACCTTCGCGCAGTCCGGCGTGCTGACGGAGAGCATCGCGGGCTGACGCCCGACGAACAGCCCGACAACGGCAGAACGGCCCGGAACCTGTGGGTTCCGGGCCGTTCGTGTTGCTACCTGGTGGAGCTAAGGGGATTCGAACCCCTGACCTTCTCATTGCGAACGAGACGCGCTACCAACTGCGCCATAGCCCCAAGTGCTCGATCACATTAGCACCCTCGGTCGGCCCAGCCGAAATCGCCGGTGGCCCGTCGGGCGTGCCGCGGGTCAGACCGCGCGGCGCCGCCGCATGATCGCGTCGAGGTCGGCCTGCTGGTAGGCGTCGTCGTCGAGGACCCCCATGCCGGCCCACTTGCTCGGCGGACCGGCCGGAGCGGCGGGTTCGTCGGCAGCGGGAGCAGCAGCGGAGGCAGCGGCAGCAGGAGCAGCGGGCGCTCGCAACCCGAGCCGCTCGGCCAGACGCCCCTGGTCGTGCGCGGACAGCGATGCCGCAGCTTCCTCGAGCTCGGGTCGCATCCGCGAAACCCGCGCCAGCGACGGGTCGGACTCCCCCGCGCGGATCGCAGCCGCTTCGGCCTCGGCTTCCGCCTTGGCCGCAGCGACGCGCTCCTTCAACCGGGCGGCGAGTTCCGCCGACGACTCGGGCGATGCAGCCGGTGCGCTCGGCCGCTCCACGTAGAGGGGCTTGGGCACGTGGTTCGGGGTCCACGAGCGGCCCGCAGCGGGTGCAGCGGGCTGCTCGGTCGACAGGGGCGGGGCCGGGTCGGTCCAGGCGGTGGCCGGCCGGGAGGCGCGGGTCGCGCCCGTCTCGCCGGCCGCGAGACGCTGCTTCCGCGCCGTCGCCACCTGGTGCAGCTGGGCCAGGACCGCTGCGGACCCACCGGCGGCGACGAGGCCTGCGACACCGACGAGCCAGAGCGACGGTGCCGCGACGAACACCACGAGGGCCACGACGATGCCGAGCGTGCCGAACAGGGTCGCTCCGAGCCGGGAACGGCGCATGCGCATCGCGGTCAGGGCCGGCACGGCGGACGCCCGCTCGAGCACCGGGGCCTGCTCGGCCAGGCGGCGGGTGATCTCACGCTGCCGCGCCGCTTCGTGGGCTCGGACGATGGCGGTGCGCTTGGCCTCTTCGGACCGGGCGACGCGCTGCGCCTGGGCGAGGGACTTCGCGTTCATCTCGATGCGGACCTCGTCCGGCAGCTCGGCGGTCTGCGCGAGGATCCGGAGGGTCTGCTGCAGCCGGATGGCGTTCCGCTCGGTGGCCAGGTACTGGCGGCGGGCGGCCCACGACGGCATCAGGTAGACGAGCCAGAGGACGGCCGCGACGAGCAGGACGATGCCGCCACCCCACGAGCCGATTCCTGCCATGCGAACACGGTAGGGGCGGCGGTTCCCGCGCCGCGTCATTGCCGGACGCGTGTTGCGCGTGTCGGGGGCGAATCTGCGGGGGCGAGCCGCGCCTCCAGGCCCGTGACAGGCGGCCCGTCAGATGCGGGGCGTCGTGTCCAGCGGCATCGCGGCCTCGTCGCGTGCTGCGAGCGGCACGGTCCCCACACCGAGAGGCACCTGCCCCTGGACCCAGCGCTCGAGGACGCCGCCGCGGACCTCCTCCGCCACCAGCGCGAAGCAGAAGTGGTCGCGCCAGTCCCCGTTGATGTGGATGTAGCGGCGACGGAGTCCCTCGTACCGGAAGCCGAGCTTCTCGACGACGCGCAGGCTCGGGGCGTTCTCCGGCCGGATGCAGATCTCGATCCGGTGCACGCCGAGCGACCGGAAGCAGTGGTCGACGGCCAAGGCGACCGAGATCGGCGTCACGTTGTGGCCGGCGGCGTCCTCGACGACCCAGTAGCCGATGGAGGCACTCGCGAGCGAGCCGTAGGAGATGCCGGAGACGTTGAGCTGACCGACGAAGCGGCCGTCGAGCTCCATCGCGAACGGGAGTCCGAGTCCCGCGCGGGCGTTGGCCTGGAGCGCGCGGATGCTGCCGCGGACGTCGGTGGAGACGTGTCCGGAGGGGTTCGTGGCCTCCCAGGTGCGGAGCCACGAGCGGTTCGTCGCGAGTGCCGCGTCGAGGTCGCGGGTGTCGCGGAGCCGGAGGGGCCGGATGGTGACCCGCCCGTGGGACAGGGTCGGGATCGTCGTCATCGCTGGGTTCCTCCGGGGTCCCGCCGCTGTGCGGGACGGGGTGTCCCGCCCGGGTTCGTCCTGTGACGGACCCGGGCGGGATGGCCGACTATTCGCCCGCGTTGAACTCCTTCAGCCACGACTTGAGGTCGGGGCCGAGGTCATCGCGGTCCGAGGCGAGCTGCACGATCGCCTTGATGTAGTCGAGTTTGTCACCGGTGTCGTACCGGCGTCCACGGAACACGACGCCGTACACGCCGCCGGTCCACTCTTCGGCGCTCGCCATCTTCATGAGCGCGTCGGTCAGCTGGATCTCGCCGCCCTTGCCCGGCTCCTGCTTCTCGAGGACGTCGAAGACCTCGGGACGGATGACGTAGCGGCCGATGATGGCCAGGTTCGAGGGCGCCTCGCCCTGCGGGGGCTTCTCGACGAGCCCGGTGATCTTCACCACGTCGTCGGTGTCGGTCGGCTCGACCGTGGCGATGCCGTACAGGTGGGTCTGCGACTCGGGGACCTCGAGCAGGGCCACGATGGTGGCGTTCTTCTCGCCCTGGACCTCGATCATGCGCTGGAGCAGCGGGTCACGGGCGTCGATGATGTCGTCACCGAGGAGCACGGCGAACGGCTCGCGGCCGACGTGCATCTTCGCGCGGAGCACCGCGTGGCCGAGGCCGAGCGGGTCGCCCTGCCGCACGTAGTGCATGTCAGCGAGGTCCGTCGACTGGTTCACCTTCTGCAGCTTCTCGTGGTCGCCCTTCTTGCGGAGGGTCTCCTCGAGCTCCGACACGTGGTCGAAGTGGTTCTCGAGCGCGTTCTTGTTGCGCCCGGTGATCATCAGCACGTCGGTCAGCCCGGCACCGACAGCCTCTTCCACCACGTACTGGATGGCCGGCTTGTCGACGACGGGGAGCATCTCCTTCGGCATCGCCTTGGTCGCGGGGAGGAAGCGGGTACCCAGCCCTGCGGCCGGGATCACCGCCTTCGAAATCTGGAAGCCCATGGTCAGACCGTATCCGATCCCCCTTTCGAGGGCATGTCGTCGCTCCGGGGGACACGGGACCCCGCGGGTTCCCGGCGGGAAGCCGCAACCGTGCCCCCTCGGTAGACTCCTGCCCATGATCGCCGATCTCGGGAACGAGAAGCGCGCCCTGCGAGCCGAACTCCGGCAGCGGCGGCGCACCCGGACCACGACCGAACGCGACGCGGACACCCAGACCCTGACCGCGACCCTGCAGCGCTTCGTCGAGGAACGCCAGGTGACGTCCCTCGCCCTGTACCTGTCCGCACCGGACGAGCCGAACGTCCGCCCGTTCCTGAACTGGGCGTTCGGGCAGGGCATCCGCGTGCTGCTGCCGGTCACCCGCGAGGACGGGCTGCTCGACTGGGCCGTCGGCGACGGCGAGAGCGAGACCGAGAGCCTGCTCGGCCTGCCCGAGGTGGTCGGCGAGGTCCTGTCCCCGCTCGCGATCAACGACGTCGACGCGATCCTCGCCCCGGCGGCGGCGGTCGGGCACGATGGCGTCCGCATGGGCTGGGGCCGCGGCTACTACGACAAGACCCTCGGGTCCATGGCGAACCGCCCGCCCGTCTATGCTGTGATCTTCGACGCGGAGTACCTCGACGAGGTCCCGCGCGAACCCCACGACGAACCCGTTGACGGCATCATCACGCCGTCGCGCATCATCACGTTCCGGAGCTGACGTGCCCACCTACTCGTACCGTTGCACCGAGTGCGACAACGCGTTCGACATCAAGCAGTCCTTCTCCGACGCCACCCTGACGGAGTGCCCGGTCTGCGGTGGCGTCCTGCGGAAGGTGTTCTCCCCCGTCGGCGTGACCTTCAACGGCGGCGGCTTCTACCGCACCGACTCGCGTCCGGCCCCGAAGTCCGAGGGCTCGTCGAGCTCCCCCGCGAAGTCCGAGCCGAAGAAGTCCGAGCCGGCGAAGAAGACCGAGTCGAAGCCCAGCGGCTCGAAGCCCGCCGCGTCCTGACGCGGCCTGCGCTCTCCGGATAGGTTGGGGCGCGTCGCCACCCGGCGGCCGTCCTCGACCCGGAAGGAGACCCTCGTATGAAGGGCTTCAAGGAGTTCCTGCTCCGCGGCAACGTCATCGACCTGGCCGTCGCAGTCGTCATCGGTGCGGCGTTCACCGCGATCGTCAGCACGATCGTCAGCGCCCTGATCAACCCGCTCATCGGTGCGGTGTTCAACGCCTCGAGCCTCGACAAGGCGCTGGTCGTGGCGATCCCCACGTTCTCCGGCGGTGACGCACAACTGAAGTTCGGCGCGATCATCGGCGCCGTCCTGAACTTCGTCATCGTCGCCGCGGTCGTGTACTTCGCGCTCGTCGTGCCGGTCAACCACCTGAAGAAGGCGGCGTTCGAGCGCGTCAAGAACGACGAGGAGCAGACCCCGCAGGACGTGCCCCCGACCGACGTCGAGGTACTGCTCGAGATCCGCGACCTGCTCCGCCCGCAGACCGGCGGTGCCACGAGCGCGGGCGCGCACATCGCCCCGTCGAACGCTCCCGAGGGGCCCGGCATCGGCGGCTCGACGAAGCTCTAGCCCCGGCGCCGTCGCAAGACACCGGTGTTCGCGCGCTGCACACCCGCAAACCGCGGTGCGCAGCGCGAACACCGGTGTTTTGCGGAGAGGGCGGCCTCGTCAGGCGGCGGGGACCGCCCGGCGCTTCGCGAACATCGCGACGGCGTACTGGGCGCCGGCGAGCACGTGGCCCGCGGTGCCGAGGTACACGAACACCAGGGCCACGACCCGGACCCACGGTGCGTTCTCGTCGACGGTGTGCACCGCGGAGAACAGCAGCACCGGCAGCCCGACGAACAGCAGGGCCGAGCGGATCTTGCCCGTCCACGTGACGTCGAGGTCCGGATTGCCGTGGAACAGCACGCTCGACAGGACGACGAGCACCAGGTCGACGAGCACCACGACCGCCACCACCCACCAGGGCAGCAGGCCGACGAGCACCAGGGACAGCACGATCGCGATGATGGCCAGGCGGTCGGCGACGGGGTCGATCGCCTTGCCGAGCTTGGATCCCTGGTCGAACCTGCGGGCGATGAAGCCGTCCGCCCAGTCGCTCACGCCGATCACGACGAGGGCGACGAGCGCCCAACCCGGGTGTCCGGCGACGACGAGGCCGATGAACACCGGGATCAGCACGAGGCGGAACAGCGTGATCAGGTTCGGCCAGGTCTGCCAGTCGGGGCGCTGTCGCGCGGTGTCAGTCATCACGGGCCAGGCTACCGGTTACCAGTGCGGGGGGACGTCGCGTCGGAGCTGGTCGTCGTTCTCACCGTCGCGGTGCCGCGCCGGTTCCGGCGGCGGAGCGGGGTCGTAGCCCGCCACCGGCTGGGTGGTGACGCGTCTGCGGCGGCGCGCCGGGCCTCCCGGCTGGTCCGCCGTCTCGCGTCCGGACGACGCTGCCGATCCGGGAGGCGCGGCTGACGACGCGTCGTCGGCCCGCGTCCACGTGCCCACCAGCTGGTCCGTCTCCGGCGTCACCGGACCGGCGGGCCGCGAGGCCCGGCGGCTCATCGGCGGGCGGGGCCGACCGTGGACACGCTGGGATCGAGATCCTGCGTGCTCACCGGCGGGCGGGGATCGGGGGGATCGAGATCTCCTGCGTAGCGCCGCGGTCGACCCCGAGCACGGCGGCGACGGTGTCGGCGACGCGGTCCGGGTCGGAGAACAGCTGGAACGCGTGCACGCGCACGTAGTGCCAGCCGAGTCGGCGGAGCACCTCGGGACGCAGGCGCAGGGACTCGCGCAGCGATCCCTTGACCAGCGACGCGTCGGTCTCGATCGTGACGCACACCCCGCCGTGCGCGGCGACGAGACCGAGCTTGCCGCGGTGTCCGAGCGCCACCGGGATGCCGCGCATCTCGAGGCGCCGGGCCAGGTCGACGAGCAGGGGGTCGGAGTCGTCCGGCACGTACTCGGCGGTGGTCCGGGCACGCACCTCAGCCAGGATCTCGGCGAGGGCGACGGTGCCGTGGCCCATGCGCTCGGCCTCGATGTCCGACGGCTGGAAGCAGGTGACGATGACCATCGAGCGACGTGCGCGGGTCATGGCGACCGCCAGCAGCCGCTCGCCGCCGGGCTTGCCGAGCGGACCGAAGTCGCGCAGCACGCGGCCGTGCGGGGTGCGGCCGTAGCCGATGGAGAACACGACGCGGTCGCGGCTCTGCGCCACCGACTGCTCGAGCGTCGCCACGATGAACGGCTCGGCACGGTCGCCGATGACGAACTCGGTCAGGTCCTTGTGGCCCTGGGCGGCGGTCAGCACGGCCTGCTCGACGCGCACGGCGTGCTTCGCCGACGCGGTGATGACCATGAGCGACTCGGTCGGACGGGTGCGGGCGTGGTCGATGACGAGCCGGACCACGCGGTCCACCTCGGCGTCGACGCTCTCGACGGCACCGGACTCGGGGTCGGGCACGGCCTTGCCGTCGCTGACGTAGTCGAGCGCGATCGACCCGTGGCCGAGGAACGAGCCTGCCCACGGCAGGGACTCGATCTTGCCGCCGTAGAAGCGACGGTTCACGAGCTCGGCCAGGTCCTCGCCGCCGGCGCGGTACGACCGCGACAGCGACAGGGTCGGCAGCAGGGTGGACAGCTTCGCCAGGGCGGAGTCGGCGTGGAACGCGTCGAGCGTGCCCTCGTCGACCTGCAGCGCCCGGTGCTCGGGGTCGACCGCGATGCGGAACGGCGACGGCGTCTGGGTGACCGGGTCGCCGAACACGACGGTCTGGCGGGCACGACGGACGGCACCGACGGTCTCGGCGATCGTCACGGCGCCGGCATCGACCAGGATCACCGTGTCGAAGGGCATCGTGTCGGCGATCTGCGGCACCTCGTACGGGCTGGCGAGCCAGACGGGTGCGATCGAGCGGGACAGGTGCGGGGCGGAGTCCTGCAGCAGACGCGAGGTGATCGCGCCGTCGCGGAGCTGGGTCTTGAGCGCCGTCGCTTCCTCGGGCCAGTCGACGAGACCGACCTTCCAGTTCTCGGCGAGCTGCCACGCGAGGCCCTGGGAGACTCCGGCCGCATGGGCGTCGTCCACCAGGCGGAAGTCGGCCTCGACCCGGTCGAGCATGTCGGTGTTCGCGCCGAGCAGGGCCCGGTCGGACTCGAGCATGGTCTCGAGGGCGGACTGCCACCAGGCGAGCTCGAGCTCGGCCGGCACCTGCACGTCCGGCACGTGCCGGTTCGCCAGGTCGGTGATGAGCGGCTCGAGCTGCAGGTCGCGCAGGGTCTGCATGAGCTCGGTGCGCTCCTGCAGGTTGTGCAGGACGTCGGACTCGGCGGCGAGCTCGGCGATGGTCGGGACGAGCTGGTCGACCGGGGTGTTCGCGAGCTGGCGGTCACGTTCGGTGCGGCCGAGCGGCTCGTCGAGTCGCGCGAGGTCCTCGGCGACGTTCGAGAACAGCACCTGGACGTCGGCGATGCCCGTGGGCACCTCGGGGTTCACCCCGGCGGCGACGTAGCGCTGCCAGAGCACCCGCTGCTGCTGGACGCGGGTCAGGGCCTCGTGCAGGTCGGACACGTGCACGCCCGGGCGGACGTACTCGCGGGCGAGCTTCTTGAGCCGGCGACGGTTCGTCGACGACATCGGGGCGCCCTCGCCGCGGGGGGCGGTGGCGGCCACGAGCTCGGACACCGAGCGGTCGAAGACCACCGGCAGGAAGCGGTCGAGCGTGTCACGGATCTCGGTGAGCAGGCGCAGGTAGATGCCGAGCTCGTTGATCGTCGTGAACTGGCGCATGTGCGTCGAGCTCACCAGGTCGTGGGCGCGGCGGAGCAGGGTCGGCAGGCCGTCGGCGTCGAGGTCCTTCGCGATGCGGTGCGCACGCTGGGCACCGTCGCTCGAACCGAACTTCGCGCCGTACCAGGGCGAGTCGTCGGGGCCGTAGCGGAACTCACCGAGGTTCGCGGCGCTGACCATCGTCTCGGCGACGCGCGAACGGCCGTCGACCATCGAGGCGACGGACTGCTTCGACAGGCGCGCGGTGGTCGACGGGGCGACGGGCAGCAGCGACAGGCGCGACAGCTCCACCAGGCAGTCGAGCACCGAGACGCCGAAGTCGGGGTCCTTGCGGGTGAGCGATCCGCGGTAGTCCTTCAGCACCTTGCGCAGGCGGACCAGTGCGTCGTCGACCTCGCGGAGGTTCGGACGCGCGGCCTTCTCGTTCCGGGCGATGGCACGGACGACGTCGCGGCGCAGGGTCGACGGCGTGACCGCGACCCCGGGCAGCTGGACCTCACCGAAGCGGGCGGCGATGCCCCGCAGGGTCGCGCGGCGCGGGCTCACGACGAGCACGCGCTTGTTCGCGGCGACCAGGCCGCCCAGGGCGTTCACGATGGTCTGGGTGCCACCGGTGCCCGGAAGGGTCTTCACGACGATGGAGTTGCCGGCCGTGATCTGCGCGATCACGTTCTCCTGCTCGTCGTCGGCGTCGAGCAGGAGCGTGTCGGTCTCCGGGCTGCGCTCGTCCGACGGGGTCTGCTCGACCGGGTGGTAGGACTGCTCGACCTGCCACTTCGCGCTCGGATTGCCGGCGAGGGCGTCGAGCACGGGGTGCGACAGGTCGCCGGTGTCCTCGACCATCCCGGTCGCGACCTCGGCGAAGGTGGACACCACGAGTCGGGCGTGCACCGAGAAGCCGGGGATGTGCGCGGTCAGGCCACGCAGGCGGTCGATGACGGGGTTCGGCGTGAAGGAGCCGTCCTGCTGCGCGAGGGCCACGAAGGACTGCGCGTCGAGGATGACCCCGAACTGCTCGTGCAGCGCGTCGGCGAGGCCCGGGTTGAGCACCGGTTCGCCGAGCAGGCGCACCTCGAAGTCGCGTCCGTGCCGGCGGATCGCCAGGGGGCGGAGGAGCACCGGGCCGCGGAACTGCTCGTCGCCGTGCTTCCAGTCGGCCATGCCGATGCCGAGCTTCACGGCGTCGATGCCGCGCACGGTCGCCAGCTCGGTGCCCTTGGCCTCGACGTGTCCGGCGGCCACGCGGGCGGCACGGAGCGCCACCTCGTCGCGGATCAGGCTGGACAGCAGGGTCGTCTTGCCGGTGATGAACTGCGCGAGACCGCCCGGGTGGGTGGTCGAGAGCTCGATGCGGGCGCGCGGGTGGTCGCTGAAGTGCGTGAGCGGGCTCGTGCCGCCGACACCGGTCAGCTGGGTGCGCCAGCCGTCCCACGTCGGTTCGGCCGCGTTGCCGGCCTGCAACCGGGGGTCGCCGAGGCTGATCGCCTGCGGGCTCGTCATCTGCAGCTCCGGGCGGAGCGTGCGGTCCGGCTCGTCGTCGGTCCGTTCCTGGTCCACGTCCTGCTGCTCGTCTCGATCGTCGTCGGGGCGCGCGCGGGCACCCTCGACGGGGACGTCGTCGTTCACGTCGTCCTCACCGTCGGTCACCCTGTCCGCTCGCCACACATCCGACACTGTAGGCGGAACCGGACGGCCTCTCTGGCAATGAACCGAGGTTTCGGGGTTTCCGCACGGACCTGACCGGCGTCAGACCCGACCTGCAGCACGCCAGACCCGACGTACGGCGCGTCCGATCCGACGGCGGCCCCGTCCGGTGTGGTACCAACGGGGCATGGCCATCGACGACCGCACCACTCCGTCCGCCCCCACGCCGAACCGGCGTCGATCGGTCCCCGCCGAGATCTCACGGTCGTGGCTGTTGGTCTCCGGCACCGCCACCGACCGGTTCGACAAGTCCCAGCGCTCCCGCGCCGACCAGATCATCCTGGACATCGAGGACGCCGTCGACCCCGCCGCGAAGCCCTCGGCCCGGCAGGGCGTCGCCGCCTGGCTCGCCGGCGGCGGCGAGGCCTGGGTGCGCATCAACGACGTCACCACGGACTTCTGGGCGGACGACGTCGAGGAGCTCCGCGGCCTGCCCGGGCTGCAGGGCGTCATGCTCGCCAAGACCGAGTCCCCCGCACAGGTCACCGACACCTGGCACCGGCTCGGCGGCCAGACGCCGGTGATCGCCCTCGTCGAGTCGGCCCTGGGCATCGAGGAGTCCGTGTCGATCGCCAAGGCGCAGGGCGCGTTCCGCCTGGCCTTCGGTTCCGGCGACTACCGCCGTGACACCGGGACCAGCGCCGACACGCTCGCGATGGCGTACCCGCGGTCGAAGCTGGTCGTCGCCTCGCGCGTCGGCGACCTGCCGGGTCCGATCGACGGCCCCACGGTCGGGTCGTCGCACCCGATCCTCCGCGAGCAGTCGCAGGTGGCCGTGTCGCTCGGCCTCACCGGCAAGCTGTGCCTGGACACCGAGCAGCTCCCCGTCATCAACGAGGTCATATCCCCCACGCCGACCGACGTCGCCTGGGCGCAGGACTTCCTCGACGACTTCGAGGCCCGCGGTCGGGTCGTCCGCGACGGTTCCGACCTGCCGCGGCTGGGTCGGGCGCAGAAGATCCAGCGGCTCGCACAGGCGTTCGGGGTCGAGGCGCGGTAGGACTGCACGCATGACCTGGTCCAACGTCCCCGGCCCTCCGCCGCAGTCCTCCTCCGGCCCCACGGACGCGCAGCGCGCGGCGTGGGAGCGCGGTGGCACCACGCTGTTCCCGCCGGCGAAGCTCGCCGACCGGATCTCGACGGTGCTGCTCCTGGTGTTCGGTGCCGTCATGACCGCGATCACGGCGGTCGTCGGCATCGTCGCGATCGCCTCGGCCACGGCTGAGTGCGACGCCGCGGCCGGGTGCACACCCGGTGGGTACTTCGGTGGCGCGGCCATCGCGGTCGGTGGCGCCTTCGTCATCGGGGTCGCCACCATCGTGCTGTCGATCGGCGCGTGGATCCGACGGAAGCCGTCCTGGTGGATCGCGGCGATCGGCTTCGTGCTCGCGATCGTCGTCATCGCCTGGGGCGGGGTCGTCTTCGTGAACGCCGTCGACAGCGGGTCCGGATCGTCGTCGGTGTCCGCCAGCGCCTGACCGACGCGCACGGACACCACCCGTCCGACCGGACACCGGTCGTCCACCGCGTGTCGGGCCTGCGAACGCGTGTGCGTTCCGGCCTGGAGGCGCGGGTCGGGGCCGCCACGCGCCTCCGGTCCGGACCGGGGTAGCGTCCCGGGCATGGTGACGGTGTCGCGGACGACGGTCGCGGTGGTCGGTGGCGGCCCCGCAGGGGTCGTCCTCGGCCTGCTGCTCGCCCGCGCCGGCATCGACGTGCGCGTGCTCGAGCGGCACGACGACTTCAACCGGGACTTCCGGGGCGACACGGTGCACGCCTCGACCATCCGGCTGCTCGACGAACTCGGACTCGGTGCAGCGTTCCGGGCGTTGCCGCAGTCACGCCTCGACGACTTCTCGCTGCCGATGCCCGACGGCTCGCGGCTGCTGCTCGGTGACTTCTCGCGTCTCGCGCCCCCGTACGACCACGTGGCGATGGTGCCGCAGTGGGACCTGCTCGACCTGCTCGTGACCGCCGCCCGTCGGGAACCGTCGTTCCGCATCGCGATGGGCCTCGCGGCGACCGGACTCATCGAGGAGAACGGAGTCGTGACCGGGGTCCACCTGCGGCCGAGGGACGGGGCCGACGAGCCCGAGGAACTCCGCGCCGACGTCGTGATCGCCTGCGACGGGCGGAACTCGGTGCTGCGTCGCGCCGCCGGGCTCGTGCCGCGAGCGTTCCGGGTGCCGTTCGACACCTGGTGGTTCCGGTTGCCCCGGCACCCCGGGGACGCGGCGAGCGCCCTCACCCCCGCGTTCTCGGACCGGGACGTGCTGCTGAGCTTCCCGCGGCCGGACTACCACCAGGTCGCGTACTTCGCGCCGAAGGGCTCGGACGCGGCCCTGCGCGCTGCAGGGGTGGCGGCCTTCCGTGCCCGGGTGGCGCGGCTCCGACCGGACTTCGCGGACCGGGTCGACGCGATCACCTCGATGGACGACGCGCACGTGCTCGACGTCCGCATGGACCGCCTGCGCCGGTGGTGGCGCCCGGGGCTGCTCTGCATCGGGGACGCCGCACACGCGATGTCGCCCGCCGGTGGGGTCGGCATCAACCTCGCGGTGCAGGACGCGGTGGCGACGGCGACGATCCTGGTGCCGGCGCTCCGACGTGGACTCCGCGGTGGCGGCCTCGACCGGGCGCTCGCAGCAGTCCAGCGTCGTCGGACCCCGCCCGCCGCCCTGGTGCAGGCCGCGCAGGCCGTGCTGCACCGGGTCGTGTTCGAACGGGCCTTCGCCGGGCACCTGCAGGACGGTCCGCCGCTGCTCCCGGTGCTGCTCGCGCGCTGGGTCCCGCCGGTCCGGGGCCTCTACGCCCGCGGCATCGCGTTCGGCCCGCTGCCTGAGCACGCGCCCGCGTGGGCACGTCGGTGACCGGGAGCTCGTCGGTGCGGGCGCCTCGTCGTGCGGGAACTGGGCGTCGGCGTCGGTGCCGGGCGCATGCTGGGCCGATGAAGCAACGAGTCATCGGAGACGTGTCCGTCAGTGCCATCGGTCTGGGCGGGATGCCCATGTCGATCGAGGGCCGGCCGGACGAGCGTCAGTCCATCGCCACGATCCACGCAGCGCTCGAGAACGGTGTCACGCTCATCGACACCGCGGACGCCTACCACCTGGGCGGCCACGACGAGGTGGGGCACAACGAGGAGCTCATCGCGCGGGCCGTCCGGGAGTTCCACGACGACACCTCGGACGTGCTCATCGCGACGAAGGGCGGACACCTGCGCCCCGAGGCCGGCAACTGGGCGCAGAACGGGCACCCGGAGTACCTGAAGGAGGCGGCGAAGGCCTCGGCGAAGCGGCTCGGCGTCGAGCAGATCGGCCTGTACCAGTTCCACCGGCCCGACCCGGCGGTGCCGTACGCCGACTCGATCGGGGCGCTCGCCGAGCTGCTCGACGAGGGCGTCATCCGGATGGCGGGCATCTCGAACGCCGACCCGGACCAGATCCGCACCGCGAACGAGGTGCTCGGCGGACGCCTGGCGTCCGTGCAGAACCAGTACTCGCCGAAGTTCCGGTCGAGTGAGCCGGAGCTCGAACTGTGCGACGAGCTCGGCATCGCGTTCCTGCCGTGGAGCCCCCTCGGTGGCATCGGGAGCGCGGCGGACCTCGGGACGGCGTTCGAGGACTTCGCGTACATCGCCCGCGACCGTGGGGTCACCCCGCAGGTCATCGCGCTGGCGTGGGAGCTGCAGAAGAGCGACGTCGTCGTGCCGATCCCCGGCGCGTCGCGGCCGCAGTCGATCCTGAACTCGATCACGGCGCCGACCGTGCGGCTGCGGCCGGAGGACGTCGCACGCCTCGACGCCTCGCAGCCCGCGGCCGTCTGACGCCCGTTCCCCCGACGGGGGAAGCACGGCGCCCCGCCGCTCCTGGTCCAGGAGCGGCGGGGCGTCGTCACGTGCGGGGCTGGGCGCGAGCCCGCTCAGCTCTTGGCGGGGCAGACCGCCGAGACCTGGTCGAGGGTGGTCTGCACCTCGGTCTGGGCCTTCTTGACCTCGGCGGAGTCCTCGGCCGCACCGGAGCGGATGGCGGAGCTGTAGCCCTTCGCCGCGCCGGAGAAGTCCTCGAACGTGTCGTGGACCTGGTCGTTCGAGACCTTCTTCAGCGCCGAGTCGATGCGCTGGACGAACTCGTCGACGAGCGCCGCACGGGCCTTCGGGTCAGCCGGGGCAGAGCTGGAACCCTGCTCCTTGAGGAACGACGCGAGTTCGTTCTCGAGCAGGGAGCAGGCTTCCCCCTTGGTCTGGGCGGGTGCTGCGGTGGCGGTCTTCGAGGCCGACGGTGCGCTGGACGAGCCCGAGTCGCCGCCGGAGCAACCGGCGAGCAGCGTGAGTGCGAGGCCGGCGGTGGCCAGCGCGATGAGCTTCTTGGGCATGGTGGAGAGTCCCCCTCGATCTGTCCGCACTCCCCCGGATGAGGTGCAGATCCGTCGTCGAGCGTACAGGGAACCTCCACAGGGACACCGGCGGCAGTTGTGGGCGACCGGCAGCCGGCCGGAGGCGGGTGGCGCGTACCGTCGAGGGCATGCGAGCCATCACGTTCGACGACGCTTCCATGTCCGTCACCGACCTGCCCGACCCCGAACCCGGCACGGACGAGGTCCTGATCGAGGTCGCCGCGGCCGGCGTCAACAACGCCGACCTGCAGCAGCGCGCCGGGAACTACCCGCCGCCGCCCGGGGCGTCGGAGATCCTCGGGCTCGAGGTCTCCGGCACGGTGCGGGCCGTCGGCGCGGGCGTCACGACCGTGGCGGTGGGCGACCGGGTGTGCGCGTTGCTCTCCGGCGGCGGGTACGCGGCACTCGTGGTCGCGCCGGTCACCCAGGTGCTGCCGGTCCCCGAGGGCGTCGACCTGGTCGAGGCGGCCGGACTGCCCGAAGCCGCGTGCACGGTCTATTCCAACATCGGCATGCTCGCCGGACTCCGCCCCGGGCAGACGCTCCTGGTGCACGGGGGTACGGGCGGCATGGGGTCGCACGCGGTGCTGTGGGCGAAGGCCCTCGGTGCGACGGTGATCGCGACGAGCGGCGGCGACCGCAAGGTCGCCGCGTCCCGTGACCTCGGCGCCGACCTGGTCATCGACCACCGCACGGAGGACTTCGTGGAACGCGTCATGGCGTTCACCGACGGTGTCGGCGTCGACGTCGTGCTCGACGTCGTCGGACCGTCCTACCTGGAGCGGAACCTGCAGGCCCTCGCCCCGAACGGGCACGTCGCGGTCATCGCCTCGGGCAGCGGCCGCGCCACCGAGCTCGACTTCGGGGTGCTGATGCGGAAGCGCGCGACGATCAGCGGCACGACCCTGCGCGCACGGCCGCTCGCCGAGAAGGCCGCCATCGTCGAGGCGGTCCGCTACAACGTCTGGCCACTGGTCGCCGACGGCCGGGTGCGCCCGGTCATCGACTCGGTGCTGCCCCTGGCCGAGGTCGAGGAGGCCCACCGCCGCGTGCGCGACGGCGAGGTCATCGGCAAGGTGCTGCTGACGCCCTAGGCGTGCACGCGGGCGAGGAACTCGACGAGCGCCGGGTGCTGCGGGTGGTCGAGGACGTCGGCGGGGGAACCCTGCTCGACGACCTCGCCGCGGTGCAGGAACACGATCCGGTCGGCGACGTTCCGCGCGAAGTGCATCTCGTGCGTCGTCATCAGGATCGTCGAACCCTGTCGCTTCAGCTCGGTGACCAGGTCGAGCACCTCGCCGACGAGCTGCGGGTCGAGGGCGCTCGTGACCTCGTCGAGCAGCAGGAGTTCCGGGTCCGACGCGATCGCCCGGACGATGGCGACGCGCTGCTGCTGCCCGCCGGACAGGCGGTCGGGGTACGCATCGGCGAACGAGGCGAGCCCGATCCGGTCGAGCAGCCGACGAGCGGTCTCCTCGGCCTGCGCCTTGCCGACGCCGTGCACCTGCCGCGAGGCCAGCGTGACGTTGTCGAGCACGCTCATGTGCGGGAACAGGTTGAACTGCTGGAACACCACGCCGATGCGCGCCCGCACGGCGTCGACGGCGATGCGCGGGTCGGCGATGTCCGTGCCCTGCAGCAGGATCTCGCCGTCGTCGATGCCCTCGAGCAGGTTGACCGTCTTGAGCAGCGTCGACTTGCCGGAGCCCGAGGCCCCGATGACGCAGATGACCTGGTGGCGGTGGACCGTCAGGTCGATCCCGCGCAGGACCTCGTGCTCGCCGAACGCCTTGCGCAATCCGCGCAGTTCGAGGACCGCGGCGTCCGTACCGGACGCACCACGGGCCTCCAGGCCGGCCTCGCTCATACGGTCCCTCCGATCTGCTCGCGCCGCTGCTGGCGACGCGCGATCGCGTCCGTGACGCGGATCAGCGGCAGGCTGATCACGACGAACAGCAGCCCGGCGACGAAGTACGGCGTGAAGTTGTAGGTCTCGGCCTGCGCGATCTGGGCGGAGCGGACCGCGTCGACGGCCCCGAGGATCGACACCAGGCCGACGTCCTTCTGCATCGACACGAAGTCGTTCATGAGCGCCGGGGTGACCTTGCGGATCGCCTGCGGCAGCACCACGAGCCGCAGGGTCTTGGTGTGCGAGAGTCCGAGCGACCGGGCGGCCAGGCGCTGGGAGGGGTGCACGGCCTCCATGCCGGCGCGGAGCACCTCGGCGATGTAGGACGAGTAGGTCAGGGTGATCGCGATCGTGCCCCAGACCTCGGCGGGGAGCCGCGGGAACACCCCGAGCCCGGGGATGCCGTAGCCGACCAGGTAGAGCACGATGATGAGCGGTAGGCCACGGAACAGGTCCGTGTAGCCGGTCGCGAGCATCCGCAGCGGGAAGAACACCGGGTTGCGCAGACCGCGGACGACCGCGAGCAGCGTGCCGAAGACGGCGACGCCGATGGCGCTGAAGAACAGGATCCGGACGTTCAACCAGAGGCCCAGCAGGATGTCCGGGAACGTGTCGACCGCGGTCTCCGGGTCGAAGAACGACTGCTGCACCGCCGCCCACCCGGGGGTGTTCACGACGCCGAAGTACACGACGGCGAGCACGACCAGGGTGGAGACGACCGACACCACGACGGAGCGACGGCCACGCTGGCGACGGTAGAGCCGACGCTCGAGCTCGACCTGGCTCGGTGCGGGTGCGGCGACCGGGGTGCCGGCCCCTGCTGGCAGGGTCATCCGGTTACTTCAGGACCGGCGTACCGGTCTCCGACGAGAGCCACTTGGTCTGCAGGTCCTGCAGGGTGCCGTCGTCGTCGAGGGTCTTCAGGGCCTTGTCGACCTTGCTCGTGAGCTCCGAGTCCTTCGGCAGGACGAAGCCGAACTCGTCGCCCTTGCCGTCGGACGGGAACTGCGCGGACACGGTGCCGTCGTCGAGCTGCGCCGAGGCCATGTAGAACGCCGTCGGCAGGTCGGTGACGATCGCGTCGATCTGCCCGGACTTGAGCGCGAGCACGGCGTCGTCGTTGGAGTTGAACACCTGCGGCGTGACCCCGAGGACGTCCTTGACGCTCGCGATGCTCGTCGAACCGGTCGCGACGCCGATGGCGTCCTGCTTGAGCGCGGCGATCGTGGTGTCGTCGGCGGCCTTCGACCCGGACGTGGTCACGACCGCCTGGGTCGTCGTGTAGTAGGCGCTCGACATGTCGACGGCCTTCTTGCGCTTCGCGTCGATCGAGAACTGCTGGACGTTGAGGTCCCAGTCCTTCGGCCCCGGTGCGATGGCGCTGTCGAAGGTGCTGCGCTTCCAGACGACGTCGGACTTGCCGTAGCCCATCTCCTTCGCGACGGCGTACGCCACGGCGGACTCGAAGCCCTTGCCGGACTCGGGCTTGTTGTCCTCGATCCAGGGCGAGTACGCCGGGTCGCCGGTGGCGATCGTGAGCTTGCCGTCGGTCACGGTGCCGTCGGCGTTGCTGCTGCCCCCGGCGGAGCAGGCCGACAGGGCGAGGGCGGCGACCGCGGCGGTGGCGACGGCGAGGGTGAAGCGGAGGTGACGGGTCACGGTCGGGCCTTCGTGCGAGGGGGGTGGGGGCAGGTCGAAGTGTACTTCGCGGTGGGATACCAACGCGAAACGGTGTCGCGGTGCTACTCGGCGGCAGGGTCCCCGTCGTCGGCCATCGTGAAGTCGTCGAACGAGAAGCCCGGCGACACCAGGCAGCTCAGCAGCACCTCGCCGTCGCCCGGGATCGTCCGCTGCCACACGCCACCGCGCACGAACGCCTGCGCGTCGTTCACCCGGTCGCGTCCGGCGTCCGGGCCGAGGGTGATCGTCGCGCCGGGCTCGGGGACGTCACCGTCGCCGCCGAGCTGCAGGTCGACGGTGTCCGGCCCGTGCCACATCCAGATCTCGTCGCTCGTGACCCGGTGCCAGGCGGAGGCCTCGCCCGGGGGCAGCAGGAAGTGGATCAGGGTGGCGGCGGGACGCTCCCCCGCGGGGGTGGTGACCGTCGCCGGCGAGGTCCAGGTGCGGACGTACCAGCCACCCTCGGGGTGCGGTTCCATGCCGAGGGCGATCGCGCGCTTCGGCACGTCGAGCCACTCGATCAGCTCACCGGTGACGGTTCGGCGTGCGGCCATGCCGGGGTGGGGTGCGGACTCGGTCATCGTTCCTCCTGGTGCGGTGCGGGGATGTCCATGTGCGGGGAAGCCGGCTCGGTGACCCCGCCCGCCACGGCGCGCACGACCCCGCGGATCACGGTGGCGGCCGCCCGCCCGGCGCCGTCCTCGACGAGCTCGGCGAGCGCGTCCGGCACCGTGCGGGCGTCGACGTCGAAGACCGCCAGGTCGGCACGCGCCCCGACGGCGAGGTGCCCGATGCGGTCCGGTCCGACGGCCAGCCCCATCGCGTGCGCACCACCGAGGGTCGCCGCTGCGAGCAGTCGCTCGTGCAGGTCACGGTGCCCGTAGCCCTGGGCGCGGGCGATGCGGTGCAGCGCGGTGACGTCGGCCATCAGGTCGAGGGACGGCGACGACGACAGGGAGTCGGTGCCGATCGCGATCGGGCTGCCCTCGCGCAGGTAGTCGGCGACGGGCGGCGGGTCGAGGCCGATGACGGCGTTGGAGCGGGGGCACAGCGCCACCGCGGTGCCACGGGCACGCAGGAGCGCCCGGTCGGCGGCGGTCATGTACACGCCGTGGGCGATGTGGCAGTCCGGCCCGAGCACGCCGAGGCGGTCGACGAACGCGGTCGCGCTGGCACCGAAGCCCAGGGCTCGCAGCGCCCGGAACGACGGCACGTTCGCCAGGTGCCAGTCGTTCCCGTGGCCGACGCCGTCGACCCCGTCGAGCCCGGGGACCGGACCGAGGGCGGTGCGCTCCCCTTCGAACGCCGCCTCACCGAGGTGCAGGTGCAGCCGCAGGCCGCGCTGCCGCACGATGTCGGGGAGCTCGAGCAGCGGAGCGACCTCGAGCGAGTACGGCGCGTGCGGCGACAGGCCGGCACCGGGTGTCGTGGGGATCCGGTCGAGTTCGTCGAGCACCTGGTCGCGACCGTGCGTCTGCCAGGCGTCGTTCTCCCAGTCCATCACCTCCCAGTACGCGATGCCACCGAGCCCGGCGTCCTGCAGCGCGGTCGAGGCCTCGATGTCGGTGACGATGTCCGCGATGCTCGTGACGCCCGCCAGGATCGACGCCCGTGCACCGTCCGCGGCTTCGGCCCGCCAGTCGTGCGGTTCGGCGTAGTCGACGTTGAACGCCGCGGCCCAGTCCTCGAACCCGTCGTACTGGCGTCGGCCGACACCGGACATGCCGGTGTACTGGAGGTGCGAGTGCGCGTTCACGAGTCCGGGCAGGAGCGCGCCGCGCCACTGCCGCTCGGTGAACGTCGCGCCGGACCCGGTGAGCTGGTCGATGACCCACGACCGGTCGCCGACGTGCAGGATGCGGCCGTCCTGCACGGCCACCGCGCCGTCGGCGATCGGCGGCGCCGTCATCGGGACGACGACGCGCGCCGAGTGCACGGTGACCGGGTGTGGACGAGCGCTCATGCCGGGTCTCCGAAACGGTGGGTCCGGACGTCCGGCTCGCGGTCCGCCGGGTGTTCAGCGGGGAGCCCTGGGCCCACGGGTCGGCTCCCGAAGGCGGCGAGCGCCGCGCGGGCGGTCACGTCGTCGACCGCGGGGTCGATCGGCACGACGGCACGCTCCAGTTCGTCGCCGCGTTCCAGGAGCATCCGGACGGCGCCGAGCTGCACGGCGAACGACAGGTCCATGATCTCGACCGGGTTGCCCTCGGCCGCGGTGATGTTGATGCAGCCGCCGTCGTCGAGCACGATCGGCCCACCGTCGGTACCCGGGAAGACGAACCGCTCGGCCTTCGGCCCCACGTCCTGACGCCGGACCCCGGCGTCGAGGGCGTCGTCGATGGCGATCTCCTGGTCGACCCCACCGGCGACGGCGAGGACCGCACCGTCCGCGCAGGCACGGAGCACCTCGAGGTCGATGGTGTCCGGCACCCCGGTGGCGCTCATCACGAGGTCGGCGTCGCGCACCGCCTCGACGAGCGGGGCCACGGCGTACCCGGCGAACCGCGCCTGCAGGGCGCGGACCGGGTCGGTCTCGGCGACCGTCACCCGGAACCCGAGGGCGGTGAGCACCAGGGCGACCCCCTCGCCGACGTGCCCGAACCCGGCGACGACCGCCGCGCCTCCCGGCATCACCCGGCGCGTGCCGGACGCGAGCCCGTCCACCAGGTCGAGCACCGCGAACACCGTCGACTGCCCGGTGCCGTACCGGTTGTCGAAGAACGTCTTGGTCCGGGCGTCGTTCACCGCGATCACCGGGATGCCGAGCTGGCCGCGCGCCGCAAGGACACGCAGGGGCCGCAGGCCGCTCGTGGTCTCCTCGGCGGCACCGAGCATCGTCGGCAGCAGGTCTGGGCGTTCCTGGTGGGCGAGCCGGATGACGTGCGAGCCGTCGTCGAGCAGGATGTGCGGCGCGGTGTCGAGCATCGCGAGGGCCAGCTGCTTCTGCTCGGGGAGCGTCACCGTGCTGCTCGCGAACACCGTCAGGCCGGCGGACCGCAGGGCCGCGGCGACGGCGTCGTCGGTCTCGTCGGCGTGGGCGTAGACGACGACCTCGGCACCGGCGTCACGGAGCAGCAGGCTCAGCACCGCCGTCTTGGGCTCGAGGAACATCGCGACGCCGATGCGCGTGCCGCGCAGGAGTCCGCCGTCGCGGAGCTCCGCGGCGACCGAGCGGGCAACCGGCATCGACCGTCGTGCCCAGCGCAGGCGGGCGTCCGCCGCGGGGTCGTCCTCGGGGTCGCGGCCGGTGGACACCAGGAAGACGTCGTCGGACAGCATCGGCACGGCGAGCACGCCGGGGCGCGCGGGTGCGACGGGGCCGAAGGCGTCCTCGTCGACGGCGGGCAGGTACCGGCCGGCGTCGATGACGACCAGGGTGGTGCCGCGCGGGCGGTCGGCGGCCTGCTCGACCGCGGGGGTCGATTCGTCGGGCATGCCGAGGCACCAGAGCTGGTCGACGAGGTCGGACGGCTGCTCGGCCTCGCGCGCGCCGAGTGCTGTCAGCAGGTGCCGCAGTGCCGCGGTATCCCGGGGGTCACCGCCGACGATGCGGAACCGGCGGGCGGCGACGAGCAGGTTGGTCGCCGCGGCGAAGCGCCGAACGGCCGCCGAGGCCCAGGCCAGCGTCGCGGGGTCGGGTGCTGGCGGCATGTGCCAATCGTAGGGCGAGCGGGGCGCGGGTCCGGCGGCGCTCCGGGAATGCCCGGGGGCGCTCCGACGTACTCTCTGCACATGAGCGATGCGACGACTGCCCCCGACCGCGTGACCATGTTCGGTGCCGACTGGTGCCGCGACTGCCGTCGGTCCAAGGCGCTGCTCGACACCCTCGGCGTGGACTACGAGTACGTCGACGTGGAGCAGGACCTGTCCGCTGCCGACCGTGCCGAGGCCATCAGCGGCCGGAAGAACATCCCCGTCGTGGTGCTGCCCAACGGCAAGCACTTCGTCGAGCCGTCGGACGCCGAGCTGCGGGCCGAGCTCGAGGCTTCCGGCGTGGTCTGATCGGCGAACCCGACAGTCCTCCCAGGAACCCCGGAGTTTCGTCGGATGTCGGCCCTGACTCCGGCAACCATGCCGCGGCAACCGCACCCACGAGGAGGACACCGTGCTCGGTCTCATCATCAGCTTGATCATCATCGGACTCATCGCCGGCGCTCTCGCCCGGCTCATCATCCCCGGCAAGCAGAACATCGGCATCCTCATGACGATCGTCCTGGGCATCGTCGGATCGTTCGTCGGCGGGTTCCTCGGGTTCCTGATCTTCCAGCACGACCCGATGGACGGCTTCTTCCAGCCGGCCGGCATCATCGGTTCGATCATCGGCGCGATCATCGTGCTGTTCATCTACACCCGCGTCGCGGGCCGCGGCTCGCGCCGCTAGTCACGACGCTGCCGGTCTGACCGGCGAACAACCACAGTCACCCCGAACCGCGTTTCCACGTGGTTCGGGGTGACTTTGTTTGTGCGGGCCGACTGCGCGCTGCGGGCTGCGACCGGGTCGTGTCGTCCGCCACGGCCTGGAGGCGCGGTGCGGGTCGGACCGGCACCGCGCCTCCAGGCCGTGGTCGCCCCTGCGCCGGGGGCGACGCGATGGTCACGCTGATCAGGCGGTGGCGAGCCGCCCCATCTCGCCGACGACCGCGCGCAGCCGCGCAGCCAGTTCGTCGCGGGAGCCGTCCGCTGATCGGTGGGCGGACTCGATCACGGCGGCCATCACGAGGGTGGTCGCGGTCCGCGCGGTGTCCTCGTCGACGCGCTCGGCGGCCACCGCCAGCACGGTCTGCCGCGCGTGCGCCATCCACTGCATCATCGCCGGGACCATCTCGGGGCGGGCTCGGACGAGCTCCTTCATGCGCCGGCGGTCCTGCGGCAGGGTGACCGTGTGCGCGACGAGGTCGCAGAGGTCCGACACGAGCGGCCCCGTGGCACCGAGGAACGCTGCGCGTGCCGTGTCCGGGACCGTCGTCGCCGGCAATCCGAGGGCTGCTTCGGCCTTCGACGGGAAGTAGTTGAAGAACGTCCGCGGGGAGACCCCCGCGTCCGCGCAGATCTGCTCGACGGTCACCCCGGCGAGTCCTTGGTCGGTGACGAGGGCGAGCGCCGACCGGTGGATGGCGGCCCGGGTCTGCTGCTTCTTGCGCTCCCGCAGGCCGCAGTCGGTCAGGGCGGTGGCCTCGGTGGTGGTGAGCTCGTGCACGTGCTGCGCTCCGTCTTGTTCTCGGGTTGGTGCGACGCCGGGCCCCCGCGTCCTGTGACGAGGAGGCCCGGCGTGACTCAGACCTGCGCCCGACCACCCTGGACGGGGATCGAACCGGTGACCGGGGCGGTGGGCGAGCCCATCGTGTCCGCGGCCCGCACGGCCTGCGCTTCGAGGTCGTCGGCGGTGCCGGCGTCGTCCGCCTGCTCCTGCAGGGCCGAGCTCTTGCGGAGCGGCGGCGCCTTGAAGAAGAAGCTCAGGACGAACGCGAGCAGGATCACCGCGAAGCCGACCCAGTAGACGGTCACGGCCGAGGCGTTGAACCCGGACATGAACGGCCGGGTCAGAGCAGCGTCCGCACCGTTGAGGTACGACGTGTCGCTCGTCTCGGCGTTCGAGTCGCTCGAGTCGTTCGCGCCCTTGTCGATCTGCTTCGACAGTTCCGGTGCGAGCTGGTCCACCCAGTAGGTGCGCTGCGCCGAGTCCGACCAGTCGACGACGAGCCGGCCGCCCTGCACGCTGGCGTGCGCCTTGTCTGCGGCAGCGGTGAGCGCCTGCTGCTGCACGGCGTCGGGAGCCCCGGCGGTGGCCTGGGTCACCTGGTCGGTGGCGGTGTCGAGGCCGGACTGCACCTGCTTCTGGAGCGGGGTGACGATCGGGTTCCAGATCTGGTCCATGACGCCCTGGTTCGCCTTGGCGCTGGCGACCTCCGGGTCGAGCGCCGCACTGAGGGCGGGCTTGAGGTTCGACTCGTCCGCAGTGGCGTGCAGGATGTTCGCCGGCATGAGCGAGAACAGGACGGACAGCAGGACGGCGGTGCCGAGCGTGCCACCGATCTGGCGGAAGAACGTGGCGGACGACGTCGCCACACCCATGTCACGCGGCTCCACCGAGTTCTGAGAGGCCAGGGTGATGCTCTGCATGAGCTGGCCGAGGCCGAGGCCGATCAGGAACATCCCGATCATCAGGAACCAGAGCGGCTTGTCGATCGTCATGAACGTCAGGACGACGTAGCCGAGCGACACCAGGGCCGTGCCGATGACCGGGAAGATCCGGTAGCGGCCGGTGCGCGCCACGATCTGCCCCGAGGCGATCGAGGCGATCATCAGGCCACCGATCATCGGCAGCGTCGCGAAGCCGGACTCGGTCGGCGTCAGGCCGGTGACGATCTGCAGGTACAGCGGGATGGTGAGCATCGCGCCGAACATCGCGAAGCCGACCAGGAAGCCCAGGATGGTCGCCATCGAGAACGTGCTCGAGCGGAAGAGCTTGAGCGGGATGATCGCGTCGTCCTGCATGCGGGTCTCGATCACCAGGAAGGCGACGAGGCCGAGCGCACCGATGACGTAGCAGGCGATCGCGCTGGCCGAACCCCAGCCCCACGTGCGGCCCTGCTCCGCGACGAGGAGCAGCGGCGCGAGCGTGACGATGACCGAGGTCGCGCCCCACCAGTCGATGCGCGGCTTGGCCTTGGCCTCGCCGAACTTCGGCAGGTGCAGGAACGCGATCACCATGAGGAGCGCCGCGACACCGATCGGCACGTTGATCAGGAACACCCAGCGCCAGCCGGTGATGCCGACGATCGAGCTCGCACCGGCGAACAGTCCACCGATCAGCGGGCCGATCACGGACGAGATGCCGAAGACCGCCAGGAAGTAGCCCTGGTACTTCGCGCGCTCACGGGGCGCGAGGATGTCGCCCATGATCGCGAGCGGCAGCGACATCAGCGCACCGGCACCGATGCCCTGGAACGCGCGGAAGGCGGCGAGCATGGTCATCGACGTCGACAGGGTCGAGAGCAGCGACCCGAGGATGAAGACCGCGATGCCGAAGATGTAGAGCGGGCGACGGCCGAAGACGTCGGAGAGCTTGCCGTAGATCGGCGTGGTGATGGTCGACGCGATCAGGTAGGCCGTCGTGACCCAGGCCTGCTGGTCGAGGCCGTGCAGGTCGTCACCGATCGTGCGGATCGCCGTGCCGACGATGGTCTGGTCGAGCGACGACAGGAACATGCCCGCCATCAGGCCGTAGATGACGAGCAGGATCTGGCGGTGCGACATGATCGGCTTGCCCGGCGTGCTCGCCGGGGAGTCCTGTCGTCCGCGCGACACCTCGACGGGTGCGGTGGCAGTGGACATGCGGGGTTCCTCACAGGGGATGTGGCGTGGTGGTCGTCGGCCTGGTTGGACCCCGAAACGAGGGTCAACCTTGCAGGCTCTGCAACTTTACACCGTAAGCACCTTTGCCGCCAACGCAAAGTTGCCGAGCGTGCACGTTCGTGTGCGGGTTCTCAGGTAGCGTCGGCGCATGGGGCGAACCACCTGGACCGATGTACCGACGACGCTGCGGCAGCAGGTGGAGGGGGTGCTGGGCGGTCCGGTCGTGGCAGCCGAGTCCCAGGCGAGCGGGTGGTCGCCCGGAAGCGCCGACCGGGTGACGACCGCGGCGAGGGAACGAGCCTTCGTGAAGACGGTGTCGCGCTCGCGCAACGAGGCCGCCCTCGACCTGCACCGCCGCGAGGCCGAGGTCATGGCCCAGCTGCCGACCACCGTGCAGGCACCGCGGCTGCTCGACGCGCTGCACGCCACGGTCGACGGCGACGACTGGGTCGCGCTCGTGCTCGAGGACGTCGCAGGGCACCACCCGGGCGGACACCTCGACGGATCGGACACGACCGCCGTGCTCGACGCACTCCACACACTGCCGCTCGCGACCGATGGACTGGCGACGCTCCCCCGCATCGCCGAGGACCTGCGCGGTGAGTTCGGCGCCTGGGACCGGATGCTCGCTGCCGGCTCGAACGCCGTCCGCGTCGCCGAGGTCATCCCGCCGCACGTCCTCGACGCCGGCCCCGCGATCGCCCGCGCGGCATCGGGGGCAGCTGCCCTCGTCGACGGCGAACACCTCGTGCACGCCGACTGCCGGGCGGACAACCTGCTCGTCGACGACGCCGGGCTCGTCTGGGTGGTGGACTGGCCCTGGGCGAGCGTGGGCGCGCACTGGCTCGACCCGCTGACCTACCTGCTCGACACGCTGGTCCGCGGTGAGGACGACGACGTCGAGCACCACCTCGCCACGCACCCGGTCTTCGCCGGGGTGCCCGCCGCCACGATCGACGCCGTGCTGGCCGGGCTCGCCGGACTGTTCTTCGAGCACGCCCTGCCCCCGGCGCCGCCGAACATGCCCACCATCCGCGACTTCCAACGGCGCGAGGGCGTGGCGGCCGCCGAGTGGCTGCTCCGCCGCTGGGCCGCCTGACAGCGCATCCGCCCGAGCGGGGGACGCGTGGTGTCCAGGGAGCGCAGCGCACCGGAGCGTACGGTCCACCGCATGACTGATGAGCACCGCACCCCGCGTCCCGAAGACGACGCCGCGCGCCTCGGTCTCGTCGTCGTCGGAGAGGCAGCAGCCCTGCAGTCCGGCGACGAGGCGGCACTGGACGCGAGCGAGCAGAACATCCGCGACACGATCGACGAACTGGTCGACGAACCCCTGACCCCGCGGCAGGAGGAGGTCGTCGAGCGACTCGCCGCGGCCGGCGGCACGCTGACCGCCGGGCTCAGCGGCGCCCTCGCCGCCCAGAGCGGTCGCAGCGTCGACGACGTGCTCGAGGGTGCGGCCCGCAGTGTCGTGTGGCAGCAGCGGCTCGCGGACGAGCGTGAGGACGCCGGCGCGCAGCAGCGCGACCCGCAGAACGAGAACGGGCACGACGAGGGCTGATCCCCGTCGCGCCCGCTGCAGGCACCCGCTCGGTTACTCGGCCGGCTCGACCTGTGGCACCGACTGCTCGCGCACGACGGCACGGGCAGCCGCCTGTCCCGTCGTGGTGCTCTTCACGATGTCGCTCAGGGTGAACCCGGCGGTGGCGCCGAGCAACGCGTCGACCTCGCTGAACTGGCTGACGACGCTCTTCGACAGGGCACCGGCGCCCTCGGAGGACACCACGGTGAGTGTGTCGATGTTGCTCATCGGCGCCGCGAGCTCGCGGGCGATGCTCGGCAGCGTCTCGATCGCCTTGACCCGCAGGACGGCCTCGGAGTGCTGCGCGAGCGCGTCGGCCTGCGCCTTGGTCGCATCGGCCTCGGCCTGACCCTTCGCACGGATCGCGTCGGCGGCGGCTTCACCCTCGGCACGCGAGGCATCGGCGGCGAGCTTGCGGGCGTCCGCCTCGGCCTTCGCCTCGGCCGCGACGGCCTCCGCGGAGATCCGACGGGCCTCGGCCTGGGCGCGTGCGGTCTCGACCTGGGCTCCGGCGGCGGCTTCGGCCTCGACGCGGGTCTTGCGCGCCTGGGCCTCGGCGACGGCGGAGACCTCGGACTCGAGCTCGGCACGGCGCAGCTCGGCACGCTTCTGCGCGGTGATCTGCTCCTGCTCGACGACACCCTGGGACGCGCGCGCCTGGGCGAGCGGGCCGGCGGCAGCGGCTTCGGCGGACGCACGGTCGGCGTCGAGCTGCAGCGCGGCACGGCGGATGGCCAGGGTGTTCTCGGCCTCGGCGATCGCCTGGTCGGCGGTCGCGCGGGCTTCTCGCGCTTCACGGTCTGCCTGGGCCTCGGCGTTCTCGGCCTCGAGTCGCACGCGTGCACGCTCGGCACGACCGAGGTCGCTGATGTACTCGTTGCGGTCCGAGATGCCCTTGATCTCGAACGAGTCGACGTCGAGGCCCTGGCTGTGCAGGGCGTCCTTGGCGACGTCGAGCACAGCGACGGTGAGCTGATCGCGCTTGCGGATGATGGTCGACACGTCGGTCGCACCGATCGAGGCGCGGAGCGAACCGGACAGGACCTCGCGCGCGAAGTCGTCGATCTTCTTCTCCTGCCCGAGGAACCGCTGCGCGGCCGCCCGGATCGAGGCGTCGGTCTCGCCGACCTTGACGAGCGCGACGGCCTCGACGTCGATGGTGACACCGCGGGAGTCCTGCGCGTTGACGTTGATGTCGATCGCACGCGAGCTGAGCGACAGCTTCGCGACCTTCTCGAAGAAGGGGCGGACGAGCACGCCGGCGCCGAGCACGACCTTGATGCCGGACTCGACGGTCTCGGTGCCGTCGGCGTTCTTGACCTTGCGGGAGCGCTTGCCGGTGATGATGAGCGCTTCGTCGGCACCGGCGTTGCGGTACACGACCTTGGCGTAGATCAGCGCGATCACGGCGAGGACGATGATCCCCACGATGATCAGCGGGACGGCTCCGAGCGCGAACAGGACTTCCATGACTCCCCCTTGAGGACCAGGCGCCAGCCTGGATTCCGCATCTGTTGTTCCGTTGGCTCCCATCCTAGGAGCGCACGCGGACAGCGGGGGCGCGCTGGGGAGGGTTGGGGACAACAGACGGGAGGCGCGGTGCAGGATCACCTGCACCGCGCCTCCCGTCCGGGGTTGCGTCAGCGCCTACGCGCCCGCACGCCACCACTCGTCGAAGGGCGTCGCCGGCACCTGGCGCTTGTGCTCCGTCGCGCGGTACCGCGATTCGATCGCCTCGGCGACCTCGACCGGCACGTCGTGGCCCTGCAGGTAGGCGTCGATCTCGGCGTAGGTGAGTCCGAGGTTCGCCTCGTCGGTCTGCCCGGGCAGCTCGTCGAGCAGGTCGGCGGTGGGCGCCTTCTCGTACAGGCGGGCCGGTGCGCCGAGGTGCTCGAGCAGCTGGCGCCCCTGGCTCTTCGACAGCCCGGTGAGCGGGGTGAGGTCGACGCCGCCGTCGCCGTACTTGGTGAAGAAGCCCGTGACGGCCTCGGCCGCGTGGTCCGTGCCGACCACCAGCAGGCCGCGCTGCCCGGCGATCGCGTACTGGGCGACCATGCGCATGCGCGCCTTGACGTTGCCCTTCACGAAGTCACTCAGCTCGACGCCCGAGGCCGCGGTGTCCTCCATGACCCCGTCGACCCCGTGCTCGATGTTCACGGTGACGCCCGGGTCGGCAGCGATGAACTGCAGGGCGAGCTGGGCGTCGTCCTCGTCGGCCTGCACCCGGTAGGGCATGCGGACGGTCGTGAACTCGGCCGGGTGCCCCTCGGCTCGGAGCGACTCGACCGCGAGCTGGGTCAGGCGGCCGGCCAGGGTGGAGTCCTGCCCGCCGCTGATGGCGAGGAGGTACCCCTTCGCCCCGGTCGTCAGCAGGTAGTCGCGCAGGAACCCGACACGACGGGCGACCTCCTGCTCCGGGTCGATGGTCGGCTGGACGTTGAGGTCCGCTGCGATGGCGGCTTGGAGTTCACGCACCACCCCAGTATCACGCCGATCCGGCTCCGTGGACCGGCGGGTTCCCGAAGACGTCCATCGGATCAACCGGGAGGTCCCGGGGCGGCGGTGACCCGATCACCACCGCCCCGGGGATCCGCGACGACCCGAACGCGTCGCGGACCCGGTGAGGCGGACGCCGGTACCCGCCGGCGCCCGTCCTGGTCAGGCGCGACGAACCCGTCGCGCCGGGATCGCGGTGGGTGGTCCGTGGTGTGGCACGATGCCTCCTCGTCCGACAGGGTCTCCGCCGCTGATCCGCCCCCGGTGGTGAGCCAGGGGATGTGGGGCCCGTCGAACGGGCCGGAGGCGGCTGGTGAGGCCGCTTGCTGTGGAAGGTACCAGGATGCCAGCAGCACTCGATGCCCCCGTTGTGGGGCCACGATCCAACCCGGCGTCGTTGACAGTTCGATACCTAACAGTTAGAGTCCTGATCATGCAGGCACCGGACTTCACGACACCGCTCCAGCTCATGCGGTGGATCGGATGGGCACAGCGCAAGGGCGCCGAGGAGTGGGTCCGTGAGCGCGATCTCACCCACGAGCAGTCCTTCGTGCTCGGGTACCTGCAGGAACACCCCGGCGCCATCCAGCGGGACATCGCCGAGGCCACCCGGACCAGCGCGGCCAGCGTCTCGAGTCTCCTGCAGGGACTCGAGCGGCGTGGCCTGATCGAACGACGACCGGACGCCACGAACGGGCGGACGAAGACGGTGCACGCCACCCAGGCGGGCATCGACCTCATCGCCGGGTTCACCGACGCGATGGTCGCCCTCGACGACTCCCTGCTCGCACCGCTCGACGCGGACGAACGCGCCACCCTGCGGCGGCTGCTGCAGAAGGTGACCGCGGAACTCGCGCCGCCGACCCGCTAGCCGCACCACCCGCGCCACCGCACCAGCGCACCAGCGCACCGCACCGACCCGCTCCAGGCACCACGTGCCTCCCGGCCGGATCCGCCGGCGCGCCCTCGCGACCACGCGATCCCGCGCCTTCGCGATCCCGCGACCCCGCGACCCCGCGACCCCGCCGGTCGCGTGCTCCCCCCTGCCGTGCCGGCGTCCGTCGGCGCGCCCACCGTCATGCCCGGAAGGGAACCGTCATGTCCTCCACCACCACCGCTGCGGCGACGAACCGCTGGTACCTCTCCGCTGCCCCGATCGCCCGAGCCCTGGTGCACCTGTGCGTGCCGATGGCCGCCGCGATGGTCGTCAGCGCCCTGTACAACGTCATCAACGCGGGCTTCATCGGCGCCCAGCACGACACGTCCCTGCTCGCCGCGATCACCTTCGGCACGCCGCTGCTCGGCCTGGTGATGGCCGTGGGCGGAGTGTTCGGCGTCGGCGGCAGCGCCTTGATGTCCCGGTTGCTCGGCGCCTCGGAACACGATCCCGACAAGGCGCGGGACATCAAGCACGTCGCCTCGTTCGCCCTGTGGGGAGCCGTGGTGACCGGCGCCGTGCTCGGCGTCGTCGGACTCCTGCTGCTCCGCCCGCTCGTCGCCGTCCTCGGTGCCGACGCGGCAGCGGTCCCCGCCACGAGCGAGTACGTCGCCGTGATGCTCGCGTTCGTCCCCGTCCTCGCCGCGTCCTTCGCGCTCGAGCAGATCGTCCGCTCCGAAGGTGCCGCGCGGCAGGCGATGATCGGCCTGGTCCTGTCCACGGTGGGCAACCTGGTGTTCGACGTCCTGTTCATCCTGGGGCTGCACTGGGGTGTCGGCGGCGCCGCACTCGCGGTGGGCCTGGCCAACGTGGTCTCGATCGCCTACTGGGTGACGTGGCTGCAGCGGAACAGCGAGAACGTCAGCTTCGCGCCCAAGTGGTTCACCCTGCGTGCGGACATCCTGAAGCCCGTGTTCGGCATCGGCGTCGGCGAGCTGCTGCAGTCCGCGTTCCTCATCGTCACGACACTCGTCCTCAACAACCTCGCCGCCGCCTACGGTGACGACCCGCTGGCAGCGATGGGCGTCGCGGTCCGCATCGCCCAGGTGCCGGAGTTCCTGGTGATGGGCGTGACCATCGGCGTGCTGCCGCTGCTCGCCTACGCGTTCGGCGCGGGCGACGCCGATCGACTCCGCTCCGGCCTGCGCGCCGCGGCCCTGACCGTCGGCGGCATCGTGCTCGTCTTCTCCGGCACCGTGTTCGTGTTCCGCGAGCAGGTCTTCACGATCTTCTCCGGTGACCACTCGGTGCTCGCGATCGGCATGACGATCCTGACGGCACAGCTCGTCGCCGCCGTCGTCAACGGGTTCACGGGACTGCTCACCTCGCTGTTCCAGGCGACCGGGATGGTCATGCCCGCGATGGTGCTGTCGATGGCGCAGGGCGTGCTGTTCATCCCGATCGTGATCGCCGGCAACGTGTGGTTCGGGCTGGCCGGGATCATCTGGGCACTCACCGTCACCGAGGGCATCGTGTTCGTCGCCGCCGTCGTCCTCTGGCTGGCGACGCGGGGGCGCATCGCCCGAGGCCTGGCCGAGGGCAGCGCGGCACGCGCCGACGCCGCTCTGGAGGCCACCCCTGTGGCGTGAGGCGCGTCGCCCCCGGCGTCACGCACCACGTGCGGACGGGAGGCCCGGTGCCGGTC
This sequence comes from Curtobacterium sp. MCBA15_005, assembly GCF_001864855.1. Lineage (NCBI taxonomy): Bacteria > Bacillati > Actinomycetota > Actinomycetes > Micrococcales > Microbacteriaceae > Curtobacterium > Curtobacterium sp. MCBA15_005. The sequence goes on along the minus strand of NZ_MJGL01000001.1, from coordinate 64,987 downwards.
CGGCACCGGGCCTCCCGTCCGTTGCGTGGTCGCGTGACGTGCGCCGCGTGCGCTTCGTGAGCAGGAACGGTCGGGTGCGCGCGTGCGACCCGACCGCTTCTGCTCACGAAGTGCGCGACGCGGCGGCGCCCGCGCGCTACGCGCTGCGGCCGCGCCGCAGCAGCAGCACGACGACCGCGCCGGCCACCAGGACGGCCCCGGCGCCGAGGCCGATCCAAACGCCCGGCGCGATGCCCGGCGACGAGGACGGAGCACCGTCCGAGGCTCCGGTGGCCGTCGCGGTGGCACTCGGCGTCGGAGCGGTGCTCGCCGTCGGGGTCGGGGTGGCACTCGCGCTCGGGGTCGACGCCGGGGCTGCGGCCCGGTACTCGAAGGCGAGCGTGCCCTCGATCGGGTGGCCGTCCGGCGACACGTACCGCCAGAGCACCGTGTAGCTGCCCTGGTCGAGGTCGACCGCGCGGCGCATGGTCGTCCCGGAGACCCTCACGTCACCCGTTGCGACGTCGGCACCGGAGGCATCCGTCACCTGGATCCGGAGTCCGGCATCGAGGCCGGCGAGCGGCGCTTCCGAGAAGGTCAGGTCGACGGACTCGAGCGGTTCGGTGACGACCGCCCCGTCCGCCGGGGTACTGCTGGTCAGGGCCGAGTGGGCCGACGCGGGCTGGACACCGACGAGCGTCAGCAGTCCCGCCGCGACGATCGCCAGTGCCGCCGCCGTGGTTCGGGCTGTGCGCATGCGCAGACTCTACCGACGGCCGAGCGGCAGCCCGCTGGGGGTCAGAGCTGCTCGCCGAGGAAGTCCGCGTAGGTGGGCTCGTAGCGCGCTTCACTGACGCTGACGAGCTGGTGGCCGGTTCCTTCGAGGCGTTCGGCGACGAGGGCGGCGAGGTCCTCGGGCGAACGGAGCCCGTGGCGGTGCCACGCGTTCTGGATGGTGGCGGTCATGGCGACCAGCCCTTCGTCGAGATGATGCGCATCTCGGATCCGCCCGGGTCGACCCGCTGTGCCAGACCCCACAGATCGTGAGGAGCATCGTGACGACGAGTCCCTGATGACTGACCCGGTACCGCAACGATACGGTCGCGCCCGACCGCCGTCGAGGCGGATGCGCTTCGCGGCTGACGGACGCGACGGACCGGCGACGCGGGTGCGCTGTAGCGTCGGCGCATGGAGATCCTCTTCGTCCACGGCGCGCTCGTCCGCGACGGCGACTGGTGGTGGCAGCCCACCGCCGACCTGCTGTTCGAACGCGCCGGTGTCCGCAGTCGATCGGTGGCACTGCCGTCCTGCGGCGAGGGCCCGTCCGGCCGCCCCGAAGGCGGTCTCGCCGAGGACGCGGCAGCGCTCCGGGCCGCGCTCGACCGCAGCGACGGAGCGATCGTCGTCGGGCACTCGTACGGCGGCACGGTCGTCGCCGAGGCCGGTCAGCACGATGCTGTCGAGCACCTTGTCCACGCGTCGTCCTACCTGCCCGACGTCGGATCGGCGCAGGCCGGGATCATGTCGGACGAGCCCGACCCGGTGGCGATCGGTGATGCCGGGGACGGAGCCCTGGCACTGGTCGGGTACGACGCCTCGTCGTTCGGCGCGCGGTTCCTGCAGGACGCCGTCGAGCTGGTGCAGCGGGCTGCGTGGGACCGCGTCACCGCACAGACCGCTGCCGCGTTCGTCACGCCGACGACCGCCGCGGGCTGGCAGGGCGTCGACTCCACCTACCTGGTCTGCACCGAGGACCGGAGTACCACCGTGGCCCTCCAGCGCGCGCACGCGGCACGTGCGACGCGGAGTGTCGACGTCCCGACCGGGCACCATCCCTTCATCACCCGACCCGACCTGGTCGTCGAGCAGCTCGAGCTGCTGCTCGGAAGCGCCGCGGCTTGAGACGTCACGACGACGGACGGGAGGCCCGGTGCCAGCTGGCACCGGGCCTCCCGTCATCAGGGGGTCGCGCCCAGGGCGCGGGTCCGCTCGATCAGTCGGTGCCGGAGTCGAAGGCCGCGCCCTCGGACGCGAGGTCCGTGCGTCGACCCATCGCGTCCTCGGCGTCGGAGGCAACGATCGCGCCGCCGAGGATCTCCTCGGCCTCGCCCGCCTCGAGCTCGCCGACGAGCTCGGCCGTCGCGCCACCGATGAGGCCGGCGGCGGCGTACTGCTCGAGCCGCGAACGGGAGTCCGCGATGTCGAGGTTGCGCATGGTGAGCTGGCCGATGCGGTCGTCCGGGCCGAAGGCGGCGTCGCCGACGCGCTCCATCGACAGCTTGTCCGGGTGGTACGACAGCGCGGGGCCCGTGGTGTCGAGGATCGTGTAGTCGTCACCCCGACGCAGGCGTAGCGTGACCTCGCCGGTGACGGCGGATGCGACCCAGCGCTGCAGCGACTCGCGGAGCATGAGGGACTGGGGGTCGAGCCAGCGGCCCTCGTACATCAGGCGACCGAGACGACGGCCTTCGTTGTGGTACGAGGCGACCGTGTCCTCGTTGTGGATCGCGTTGAGCAGGCGCTCGTAGGCGATGTGCAGCAGCGCCATGCCCGGAGCCTCGTAGATGCCACGGCTCTTCGCTTCGATGATGCGGTTCTCGATCTGGTCGGACGCACCCAGGCCGTGGCGGCCACCGATGGCGTTCGCCTCGTAGACCAGGGCGACCGCGTCGGTGTACTCGACGCCGTTGATCGCGACGGGGCGACCGGCTTCGAACCGGACACTGACGATCTCGGTCGCGACCTCGACGTCGTCACGCCACGCGGCGACGCCCATGATCGGCTCGACGATTTCCAGGCCGCTCGACAGCTCTTCGAGGCTCTTCGCCTCGTGCGTCGCGCCCCAGATGTTCGCGTCGGTCGAGTACGCCTTCTCGGTGGAGTCGCGGTACGGGAACCCGCGGGCGACGAGCCACTCGCTCATCTCCTTGCGGCCGCCGAGCTCCTCGACGAACTCGGAGTCGAGCCAGGGCTTGTAGACGCGCAGGCGCGGGTTGGCCATCAGGCCGTAGCGGTAGAACCGCTCGATGTCGTTGCCCTTGTAGGTGGAGCCGTCGCCCCAGATGTCGACGCCGTCTTCCTTCATCGCGCGGACGAGCATCGTGCCCGTCACCGCGCGGCCGAGCGGCGTCGTGTTGAAGTACGTCTTGCCACCGGAGCGGATGTGGAACGCACCGGTCTGCAGGGCGACCAGGCCTTCTTCGACCAGGGCGCTCTTCGCGTCGACCAGTCGGGCGATCTCGGCGCCGTACTCGTGGGCGCGGCTCGGCACGGCGTCGATGTCCGGCTCGTCGTACTGGCCGATGTCGGCCGTGTACGTGCAGGGGATCGCTCCCTTCTCGCGCATCCAGGCAACGGCGCAGGAGGTGTCGAGACCCCCTGAGAACGCGATGCCGACTCGTTCGCCGACGGGGAGACTGCTCAGGACCTTGGACACGGGGTCAATCGTACGGGGCCAGCGGGCTCGACTACCGTCCGGGGCGACGGTTGTGGAGAACTGCCCTGCAACCTGACCCGCCGTCACACCAGGAAGGGAACGAGATGACTGCCGATGCCCTCGACGTCCGGGCGGAGCTCCGCGCTTTGATCGAGCGCCGTTCCGCCACGCTCGACGTGATCGCACAGACGACCGGGATCTCGGAGTCGACTCTCTCCGCGTACCTGGACGGCCCAGGGACCGAGCACCAGGGTCTGACCGCCCTCGGGACCGGACTGACTCCCGACGAATCGCAGCGGCTCGCCGTCCTCGCAGCCATGCTGGCCGCAGCTCCGAGCGTGCCCGACGACGACCGCGTCCGCGGCATCCTCGAGGCTCTCAAGCAGGCCTCGGGGCTGACGGTCGCGAACATCGCGTCGCTCACCGGGATCGCGGAGTCCGACCTCGACGCGTTCACGAACGATCCGACCGGGGTGAGCGCTGCCGTGAAGTACTCGATCGCGACCAGGACCTCGTTCCTCGTGAACGCCGTCAACCTCGCGACACCGAGGCACTGAGCGATACCAACGCGCGGAAGGGACTCGAACCACTTCGATGTACTGGTGCCCCTGGACAGCAC
>NZ_MJGL01000001.1:17302-60257 GCF_001864855.1 Curtobacterium sp. MCBA15_005 | reverse complement strand
GACCTGCTGGTGCCCCTGGAGGGACTCGAACCCCCAACCGTTTCCTTAGGACGGAACTGCTCTTCCATTGAGCTACAGAGGCTGGCTCGTCCACTCTAGCGGCGGAAGCCCTGCAGGAACGCGTGCAGTTCGTCGACGAACAGGTCGGGCTGTTCGAACGGCGCGAAGTGCCCGCCGCGGTCGAGTTCGTGGTGGAACACGAGGTTCGTGGTTCGCTCGAGCCACTCGCGCGGCGCCCGCACGATGTCGCCGGGGAAGATCGAGAACCCGGACGGCACCTCGACCCGTCGCTCCAGCTGCTCCGCCGGGATCGCCGCGTTCGCGTGGTACATCCGCATCGCCGAGCCGATCGTGCCCGTGGCCCAGTACTCGGTGAGCAGCGCTAGCACCTCGTCGCGCGTGTAGACCGACCACGGGTCCCCGTCGCAGTCGCTCCACGCCCGGAGCTTCTCGAGGATCCAGGCGGCGAGACCCGCGGGCGAGTCGTTCAGCCCGACGGCGGCGGTCTGCGGCTTCGTGCGGTGCAGCATCGCGTAGGCACCCTCGGCGGTGCGCCACCGATCGGTCGCGGCGACGAACTCCCGCTCGGCGGCGGACAACGTCGACGCATCGAGGCCCGGCCAGGCGAGCCCGCCGTCGATGCGGTGCACCGCGACCACCCGGTCGGGGTGGTCGAGTGCCAGGTAGCGGGCGACGTGCGTGCCGATGTCGCCTCCGGACACCGCGAACCGCTCGTACCCCAGGTCCGTCATCAGCGTCGCCCACATGCCGGCCACCTGCCGGGCGTCGAGCACCTGCGGCGGTGCATCCGAGAATCCGTAGCCGGGCATGTCCGGCACGACGACGTCGTACCCGGCGGCGACGAGCATCGGCAGCACCTTGCGGTACCGCCACCCGGAGTCCGGCCAGCCGTGCGCGAGCAGGACCGGCAGGGCGTCGGACCGCTCGGCACGGGCGTGCAGCACGTGGACGCCGATGCCATCGATGACGACACGGCGCGAGGGCAGCGCGGCGAGCTCGGCACGGTGTGCGTCGAAGTCGAACCCGTCGGCCCAGTACTCGACGAGCGGGCGCAGGACGTCGAGGTCCACGCCGAGCGACCAGCCGACCCCGGCGGGCGCGTCCGGCCAGCGCGTGGCACGCAGCCGAGCGCGCAGGTCGTCGATGGTCGCGTCCTCGATGTGCGGTGTCTCGCCCATGTCGGCGACGCTAGTCAGCGCCACCGACGAACGGAAGACCGCAGCCGATCAGGTCAGCGGTGCGTCCCGACCGGCCTCGAACAACACCCGGATGGCGTCCGCCCGGATCCACCGCTCGCTCAGGCACAACGGTCGCTCGTCGTCGCGGTCCGACGTCAGGCTCTCGATGAACCAGCCGAGCGTGACCTCGTCGAGGTCCAGGTGCCGGGCGACGTCCTCGGACACCACGTCGGCGGTCGCACGGACCCATCGGCGGTGCGGCGTGGATCGTCCCACCTGCCGGAGCACCTCGTACAGCGAGTCCCTGACCTGCAGCGCCTCGGCGAGCTCGGGCACGATCGCCGGCGGGACCCACTCCACGCCCCACGCAGCCGGCAGCCCGTCGACCAGTGAGCGCCGGGTCAGGCGGTGCACGGGCGCGCCTGGTTGCAGGTCGAGGGACTCGGCGATGCGCGGTGGGACGGGGACGAGTGCACACGACAGCGTCACGCTCGACGGCTTGCCACCGGCGGCGCGGACGGTGTGGCTCCACGACGGTGCCGCCCGCGAACCGATCAGGTAGTCGATGCGGCGTGCGACGAAGCTGCCGACGCCCTTCACCCGGCGGATGCGGTTGCGCCGCTGCAGGTGCTGCAGCGCTGCCCGGGCGGCGGACCGCCCGACGCCGAAGCGCGCCGCCAGCTCAGCCTCGCTGGCCACCCGCGAGCCGATCGGCAGATCGGCCAGCTCGCCCTCCAGGGCGGCGGCGATGTCGAGGTATCGGGTCTCCGGCACGCTCGGACTGTAGCCGGTCCCCCTGGCGGACCGCATGCCTGTCCGGACAGGCCGTGACGAGCCTCCCGGCGTCGTTCACCTGGCGGACACCTGCGCACCGTCTGCCCGCCACGGGGCGCTCCGACGCTGGTCGGACCGCGCCGGTCCCGGCGTGACGGCACGAACCCAGGAGTCCCATGATCTCGCTCGTCTGCCTCGACATGGCAGGAACCACCGTCGACGACGGCGGCGTCGTCCTCGACGCCTTCCGCACCGCGCTCACCGACGTCGGCCTCGAGCACGGGAGCTCGGAGCACGACCGTGCGGTGCAGTACGCGGTCGACACCATGGGCCAGTCGAAGATCGCCGTGTTCACGGCACTCTTCGACGGGGACGGCGACCGTGCCGAGGCTGCGAACACCGCGTTCGAGCGCGCGTACGCCCGCACCCTCGACCGCGGCGTGCGGCCGGTGGACGGCGCCGTCGAGACGCTCGTCGCACTCCGCGCAGCGGGGCGGCGGATCGCGCTGACCACCGGGTTCTCGCCCGCGACGCGCGACGCGGTGCTCGACCTGCTCGGCTGGCGGCCGCTGATCGACCTCGCGCTCTCCCCCGCCGACGCCGGCCGCGGGCGCCCGTACCCGGACATGGTGCTCGCCGCCGTGCTCCGGACCGGCACCGACGACGTCCGTGACGTGGCGGTCGTCGGGGACACCGTCGCCGACCTGCTCACGGGACACCGTGCCGGCGCCTCCGTCGTGGCGGGCGTGCGGACCGGGACGCACCAGGATGCCGACTTCGCGACCGTCCAGCACACCCATGTCCTCGACTCGGTCACCGAGGTGCCGTCGGTGCTCGCCGAGGTCGAGGACGCCGCCCGGGTCCTGGCGTGACGCCGGTGCGCGCCGACGCCCGGTACGCCCTGTGGCACGGCGTCGGCGCCCCGGTCACCGTCGAGTCGCTGCCGTCGACGACGCTGCCGGACGGCGGTGTGCTCGTCGAGGTCGAGCTGGCCACCGTGTGCGGCAGCGACCTGCACACCGCGCTCGGCCACCGTCCGGGTCCGACACCGAGTGTCCTCGGCCACGAACAGGTCGGCCGCGTCGTCGCGGTCGACGCCGTGCCGCCGACCACCGTCCAGGGACAGCCGGTCCGGGTCGGTGACCGCGTCGTGTGGTCGGTCGCCGCGTCGTGCGGCGACTGCGACCGGTGCGTGTCGGGCATCCCGCAGAAGTGCCGCTCCCTGCGAAAGTACGGTCACGAGGCCGTCACCGCGGACTGGACGCTGAACGGCGGCTTCGCCACGCACTGCGTCCTGCTCCCCGGCACGGCGATCGCGGTCGTCCCCGCGCACGTGCCGGCGGCCGTCGCCGCGCCGGCGGCCTGCGCCACGGCTACGGTGGCCGCGGCTCTCGACGCGGTACAGCGACCGCTCGACGGCGCGCGGGTCCTGGTCACCGGTGCCGGCATGCTCGGGATCACCGCCGTCGCGATGGCCGTCGACGCGGGTGCCACCGTGACCGTCTCCGACCCGAACGCGGGCCGACGTGCCCGGGCGGTCTGCTTCGGTGCGGCGCGGGCCGTCGCCCCGGGTGACGCGATCGGGTCCTTCGACGTCGCGGTCGAGCTGTCCGGCCACCCCGATGCGGTCGAGGCGGCGGTGGACTCCCTCGACGTCGACGGTGTCGCCGTGCTCGTCGGCGCGGTCTCGACCAGCCGTGCGGTGACCATCGACCCGGAGCAGATCGTGCGGCGGCTGAACCGGATCGTCGGGGTCCACAACTACGCGCCCCGGCACCTCGCGACCGCGGTGGCCTTCCTCGCGCGCAGCGAGCTGCCCTTCGCGGACCTGGTCGAGCGGTCGGTCGGCCTCGACGCGGTCGGGCACGCCGTCACGACACCGCCGTCGGACGGGTTCCTGCGCCGCGGGGTCGACCCCGCGGTCGCCGTGGTGTGATGGCTGCGTGACGACCTTCACCGCTGCCCGTGTCCACCGGGGCGACGGCGGGACCCCGGGTTCGTCCTTCGCCGTGCGCGACGGCGTGGTCGTCGAGGCATCGGACGGACCGGTGGTCGACCTCGGCGACGTCGACGTCCTGCCGGGTCTGGTCGACCTGCACGCCGACTCGCTGTCCCGCTTCGAGCAGCCGCGCCCCGGCGTCCCGGTGCCGCTCAGGCACGCGCTCGAGTCCTTCGCCGCCGACGCCCTGCTCGCCGGCGTGACGACCGCCCTGCTGTGCTGCTCGGTGGAGCACGCGACGGCTCCGGCGCGCAGCGCCGAGCACGCCGCCGCCGTCCTCGACGCGGTCGCCGCGTCCGACCTGCCGGTCGACGTCCGCGTGCACCTGCGCGTCGACGTCACCCACGACGACGCCGTGGCGGCGGCCGGGAGGCTCGTGGCGGCGCATCCGGATCGGGTCACCCTGGTCTCGTACATGGACCACACCCCCGGACGCGGCCAGTACTCGACCGTCGCCGCCTGGAGACGGGCCTACCGCGCACTCGACCGCGCCGACGACGAGGTGCTCGATGCCCGCCTTGCGGCGTTCCACGCCGGTGCCGAGGGCATCGGCCGCCGACGAGCGGCCATCGCCGAACTCGCGAACCGGGCCGGTGTCGTCATCGCAGCACACGACGACGAGACGCCCGAGGCCGTCCTCGAGGCCAGGCGGCTCGGCGCCCGGATCTCGGAGTTCCCGGTCACCGAGCGCGCTGCGGCCGCGGCGATCGACGCCGGGCTCGGGGTCGTCGTCGGTGCCCCGAACCTCTGGCGGGGCGGGTCGCACGGCTCCGGGCTGTCCGCTCGCGCGGCGATCGCGGCCGGTCGGGCCGACGTGGTGGCGTCGGACTACCAGCTCGGGTCGCTGCTGCCGGGGCTGCGAGCGGCCGCCACCGCCGGGGTCGCACCGTTCGCCGAGCTCGTCGCGACGGTCACCCGGAACCCCGCGGAACACGTCGGGCTTCCGGACCGGGGGCTCCTGGCACCGGGTCGCCGTGCGGACTTCGTCGCCGTGCGCGAGGACCGTGTGGTCGGTGTCTGGCGCGACGGCCGGCAGCGGCTGTTCCGCGACTGACGGTCTCCCCCGCCGAAGACCACCGGGGTCAGCCGAGGACCGCCGGGGTCAGCCGAGGACCGTCGGCGCGATGCCGAGGCCGGTCGTCATACCGATGCCCGTGGTGACCGTCACGACGTCGACGCCCGGGACCGGCCGGTCGATGAGGAACTCCCGCCCCGGGGCCGAGGCGTAGACGCCCTGCCACCGGTCGACCACGGAGACCGGCGCACCGAACAGCCGCTCGGTCTCGGTGACGAGCAGCCGGAAGCCGTCCTCGTCCTGGAACGGTGGCGCGTCGACCTCGCGCTCGTGGGTGTCCCCGACGATGACGCTGCCGTCCGGCGGCGACGTGTACATCTGGTTGAGGTCCCAGCGGATCCCCTCGGGCAGGTCGGCGGCGAGCCGGTCCCGCAGGGCACCCGCTCCGGGCATCGCGGCGAACCCCGAGTAGCGCAGCAGCGACCACCCGGTCAGCAGCGGTGTGGCGAGCGGGAAGGCGAGCGGGATCGTCGCACGCAGCATGTGGAGCCGGCAGCGGACCAGACCGATCGACTCGGCGAGCTCCGGGAAGAGCTGGTCGAGGTCGTGGTTGGTGCAGACGACGATCCGGGTCCCCTCCACGACGCCACGACCGGTGCGGACGGCGCCGGTGGTGACCTCGAGCGCGGGGGTGCGCCAGTGGAAGGTGACCCCCTGCCCGGCGAGCCAGCGCGCGATCGCGGGTGCCGCCTCCCGGGGGTCGACCTGCAGGTCGTGCGCGAGGTGCGCGCCGCCGAGGGCCGTAGCGGGATCGACCGGCACCGCCGCGGCGATCTCGGCCGCGTCGGCCAGCCGCAGGTCCGCGCCGGAGTCGCGGTACTCCTCGAGCACCGCCAGCTCCTCGGGGCGACGGGTGACGACGTGTGCACCGCGTTCGCGCGCCGTGAACCCGGCGAGCTGCGCGAGTGCGAGCCAGCGGCGGCGTGCCTCCTGCGCGTAGCCGGCTGCCTCCCCGGTCTGCGGGGTGACGCAGGCGTGCCCGAAGTTCCGGACACTCGCACCGACGACCGCGGCCGCACGGTCGACCACCGCGACGCGGGCGCCCTGCCGGAGTGCCTCGTAGGCCATGCCGAGCCCGACGATGCCCGCGCCGACCACGACGACGTCGTACCGTTCCGTCGCGCTCACCGGAACACCCGCCGCAGCCACATGGCCAGGCCCTCGGTGACGAGCACCGTGACCAGGATGAGCAGGACGATCGCGGTGACGGACGCGTAGTTCGATCCCTGCGCTGCATTGAGGAGGTAGTAGCCGATGCCGCCACCTCCGACGATGCCGAGGATCGTCGCCGCACGGATGTTCGTGTCGAGCAGGTAGAAGGTGTGCCCGAGCATCGCGCGGAACCCCTGCGGCACCGTCGCCGAGGCGTAGCGCTGCAGGCGACCCGCGCCGGTGGCCGTGACGGCGCGCTCGGGCCCGGGAGCGACCTCTTCGAGCGAGTCCGCGATCAGCTTGCCGAGGAGCCCGATGCCGCCGAAGGCCAGGGCGAGGGTCCCCGCCTGCGCACCGAGCCCCGTCACGACGATGAGCACGACCGCGAGGATCGTCTCCGGGATCCCGCGGACGACGACGAGCAGCAGCCGTGCGCCGCCCCGGACCCCGCGCCCAGGAGCGACGTTGCGGGCAGCGAGGGACCCGATGACGAGCGAGAGCAGCAGCGCGAGGACGGTCGCGGCGAGGCCGATCGCGACGGTGTCGAACATCGCGCCGAACATGATGCCGGCGCCGTAGCTGCCGAAGGACGGCGGCCAGAACTGCACGGCGACGGCGGGGATCTTGCCCCACACGGTGACCAGGTCACCCCAGGCGATGTCGCAGACCACGACACTGCCGACGACGACGGCCAGGGCGACCCAGCACCAGATCGCGTTCCGGACCCGGACGGGGGTCCACGGACGACGGAGGGTGCCCTCGACCGTCGCGGCGACCGGTCGCTGCGTGGCCGGTACGGCCTCGGCTCGCTGGCGGTCCCGCCGACGCATCCACCGACGGGCAGCCGTGGCACCGATGCCGCGCCCGGCCGGGGCCACACCGAGCATGGCGGCGCGAACCGAGCTGGAGACGATCTCCATCAGGACGCACAGGCCGAAGATGACGATGGCGTACCCGATGCCGAGTGAGTAGTCGAGCGACTTGAACGCGAAGGACATCTCGCGGCCGAGGCCGACGATGCCGACGTACCCGAGGATGACCGACCCGCGCAGGTTGATGTCGTTGCGGTGCAGGATCGTCGCGACCCACGACGGCAGCACCTGCGGGAGCACCCCGGCGGTGAACTGCTGCGCACGGCTCCCCCCGGCTGCCCGGATCGCGTTGCGCGGCCCTTCGTCGATCTGCTCGATGGCGTCGGCGAAGAGCTTCGAGATCATCCCGACGGAGTGGATGCCGATCGCCAGGATCCCGGGCAGCGGACCGATCGTGAAGACCAGGACGAACACCATCGCGAGGACGACGTCCGGCACGGCCCGCGTCAGGACGCTCACGAACCGCGCGGCGGCCACCCACCCGCGGCCCGGGCTGGTGTTCGCTGCCGCCAGGTACGCCACGGGAACGCTCAGCGCGGCGGCGAGCAGGGTGCCGAGCAGGACGAGCCCGACGGTGAGCGCGGTCTGCTGCAGCAGCACCGGGGCGTCCGGGAACCGGATGGTCCCCACACGCTGGAAGAAGTGCTCGGCGTTCGACCACGACGCGATGATGTTCGGGATCGAGATGTCGACCCGCGCGACCGCGACGCACGCCAGTACGCCGAGGGCGACGAGGGTCAGCACCGCAGCGGTGCGCTCCGGCGAGACCCGGCGGCGGGGTGCCCGACGGGCCACGTCCTCGGCGAGCGCCGCCGCGGTTCCGGGTCGGGTGTCGAGCGTCGTCACGAGGTCCGCTCCCCCGCGTCGAGTGCGTGCAGCTCGGCCTCGATGGTGGCGAACTCGTCGGTGCTCGTCGCGACCTGCCCGTAGATCTCCATGACCTCCGCCTTGCCGAGGCCGTCGGTCCTGGTGTCCAGCACGACCTCGCCGTGCCGGAGCCCGATGATCCGGTCCGCCCACGACAGGGCCAGGTCGACCTGGTGCAGGCTGCAGAGCACCGTCAGCCCACGGTCGGCTGCGATCTCGCGGATGAGGCGCATGACCTGCCCGCTGGACTCCGGGTCGAGCGAGGCGACCGGTTCGTCGGCCAGGAGCACCGTCGGGTCCTGCATGAGGGCCCGGGCGATCGCGACGCGCTGCTGCTGCCCGCCCGACAGGGTGTCGGCCCGCTGGTAGGCGCGGTCGAGCAGTCCGACGCGGTCGAGGTGCCCGAGTGCGGTGCGACGGAGGCCGCGCGGGTACGACCAGAGGCCGAGCCGCGGGCCGCGGAGGGTCGCGAGTGCTCCGGTGAGCACGTTCTCGAGCACGGTGAGCGCCGGCACGAGTTCGAACTGCTGGAACACGAACCCGACGCGACTCCGCAGCTCGCGCAGACGACGCCCGGTCAGGCGGTGCACCTCGGGGCCGTTCACCCGGACGCTGCCGGACGTCGGGAGCTCGAGCGCGTCGACGTGCCGGAGCAGGGTGCTCTTGCCGGAGCCCGACAGCCCGAGCAGCACGACGACCTCGCCCTGCCCGACGCGCAGCGACACGTCGCGCAACGCCGTCGTGTCGCCGAAGCGCTTCGTCAGGCCGGTGATCTCGACGGCCGGGGTGCCGACCGGTGCGTGGTTCGTCATGGTGCTCCTCGGGCTGCCGTCTCGGGGTCGCCGGGTCAGGCCTGGCAGGTGGTCGACTTCGTCGTCTTGCAGATGTCGCGGATCAGGTCGTAGTACTCGTCGTCGACGGGCTTGGTGCCGTAGAAGACGCTGCGGAAGCCGTCGCTGTCGGCGCTGGTGACACCGGCGTCGATGATCTGGTCGATGGTGACGTCGGACAGTGCCTTCGTCAGCGTCTCCTTCTCGGCCGACGGCAGGGTGTCGGAGACGACGATCGGGGCGCCGGGGACCATCGTCTTCGCGATGACGCGCACGTCGTCGTTCTTCTCGACCTCGCTGTCCTCGGCGAACCCGGCGTCGCACTCGGTGCCCGCCGCGACCTTCTGGACGCTGACGTCGTGCTTGCCGGCGAACACCGGGGTGACGTCGGTCTTCGGGTCGACGCCCGCCTTGAGCAGGTTGTAGCTCGGGAACAGGTAGCCCGAGGTCGACGAGGGGTCGACGAAGCAGACCTTCTTGCCGGCGAAGTCCTTCAGCGAGTCGATGTCGCTGTCCTTCGGCACGATGGCCTCGGAGTAGTACCCGGGCTTCTGCCCCTCGGCGGTGATGATGGAGGAGATCGGGGTGATCTTCGCGCCGTTGTTCTTCGCCGTGACGTAGGTGAACCCGGAGAACGACGCGACGTCGATCTTGCCCGCGACGGACGCCTCGATGAGCGCGGCGTAGTCGGTCGACTCGTGGTACTCGACCTTCTTGCCGGTCTCCTTGGCGATGTAGTCCATCAGCGGCTGGTAGTTCGTCTCGGTGTCCACGGAGTCGGGGACCACGCCGAACACGATGGTGTTCTCGTCCGCGGCGTACTGCACGGCGTCGGAGCCGCCTGCGGGGCTGCCGTCACCGGTCGCGGCGGTGGAGCCTGCGGAGCAGGAGCTGAGCGTGGCGACGAGGGCCAGGGCGCCGGCCAGCGCGACGAGCGACTTGCGTGCGGAGATGGGCATGATGACCTTTCGGGCGGTTCGGGGGGCGGGTCCGGTGCGGACGACCGCAACTGTCGCAGCCGACCGGTGGAGCGGAGTTCCGTCCCGGTACACGCGGCGTGGACGGCAGGTGAACTCGGTTGGCACCTGTCCGGACAGGCCGCCGTCGCCGCCGTCGCAGCAATCACCGTCGCCGTCGCCGTCGTCGTCAGAGCGCGAGCAGCGCGATGCCGCCGAGCACGACCACCGCGGCACCGACCCGGGCGAGCGCACGGCCTTCGCGGAGCACCAGCACCCCGAACAGGCTGACGAGCACGACGCTCACCTCGCGCATCGGCGCGACGAGCGCCACGGGCGCCATGCCGATCGCGACCAGCACGAGGATGTACGACAGCGGCGACAGCACCCCGAACGCGAGCACCCGCGGCCAGTGCTGCCGCAGCACGGGCAGGACCTCGCGCCGCCGCGACCCGAGGGCCAGTCCGAAGAACACGACCTCGACCGCCGTGCACCCGACCATGAACGCAACCGGCGCGACGCCGAGGTCGCGGACGACGTAGGCGTCCCAGATCGTGTACGCGGCGATCGCCACCCCGGTGAGCAGACCCGCGACGAGCCCTGGGTCGATCCGCCTCCGCGGGAGCTCCGTCGACGTCGTCCCACGGTCGGCGAGCCCGACGGCGACCACACCGACGAGCACCAGGAGCCCGCCGACCAGGGCGATCCAGTGGGGGCGCTCACCCAGGAGCACGATCGCCAGGACGACGCTGATCGTCGGCCCGGTCCCCCGCGCCGTGGCGTACACCGTCGACAGCCGGCCGACCCGGTACCCCCGCTGCAGCACCAGCATGTACAGGACGTGCAGCACCCCGGATGCGGCGACGCCGAGCACGAACCCGCCGGGGTCCGCGTCGCCGAGTCCCCCGGTGAACGGGACCACACCGATCCAGGCCACCACGCTCGACACCGCGCCGAGCCACAGGAACGGCATCCCGATCCGGCTCACCCCGTGGGCGATGACGTTCCACCCCGCGTGGGCGACCGCGGCGGACAGGACGAGGAGGACGGCGAGCGGTGTCACGGCAGGACCTTCTGCCCGGCGCGCGGCGCGACGGGCGAGGTCCTCCAGGCTTTTGTCCGTTCAGATGACGGCCCGCGTTCGGTGGCGGACCGTGGCGCCGCTCGGACCAGTCGGACGGGGAGTCCCGGAACCCTAGGCGCTGTCGACGGGGACGCTAACACCGCCGAGGCGGCCGCCGCCAACCTGTCCGGACAGGCGCTGACGCGCGTTCACGCGCCGTTCGGCGGACGTTCCCCGGCGTCGTCAGATCGTGTCCGGTCCGGAAGCGGCAGACGAGCGGACGGGAGGCCCGTGGCGGGTCCGCCACGGGCCTCCCGTCGGTCGCTGGGCACGCTCAGGCGCGAGACGGCAGACCTACGCGGTCTGCTGACCGCCGTTCCGCACCCGGGTGACCTCCTGTCGGGTGAACGCGATGTGGTCCGGGTCGTCGAAGTGCGGGAGCGCTTCGGCGAGGTCGTGGATCGCGGTCAGCAGCACGCGGCGTCGTCGGCGCTCCTGCCGGGATCCGGCCGCCTTGACGTACCGCCGCCGAGTCTTCCGGCTGCCGACGACGGCGTCGAGTTCGTCCGTCGAGAGCAGCCCCGCCGCCACCTCGGGCGCGAGCACCGTACGGAGGTCCTCCTGCTCGGGGCGGACGGCGAACCGGAAGACGCGGAACACCACGAACACGACGATCACCGTCAGGATCGCGATGAACACCAGGTTGAAGGCCTGCAAGGGGCCGACGAGCGCGCCGAGGTCGTCCCAGAGGCCGTGCATGGCCATCGCGAGGACCATCAGCCCGACGCCCAGCCCCACCCGTCGGCGCTGGACGGGACTGCCGGCGAGCAGGAACAGCCCGGTCGCGAAGATCGCGGAGTACGCGATGTGCCCGGCGACCCCGGTCGCCATCCGCACCACGAGGGTCTCCGCCCCCGCGAGGAACGGGTGCGCGCCGAAGTTCGCACCGGAGGTCTGCGCGACGTAGAGCACGTCCTCGACGACCTGGAACCCGAGCCCGAGGAACGCACCCAGGATGAACGCGTCGAACGTGGTCCGGACGATCCGCGGTGCCAGGGTGATCAGGAGCACCAGACCGATGCCCTTCGAGACCTCTTCGGTGAAGGGCGCGGTGAGCCCGGCTGCCCAGTCGGCGGCCCAGCGTTGCCCGAAGGTCTTGCCGTACAGGCCGAGGATCGCGTCGTTGGCGTAGATCGCCATGAAGAACGTCGCCGCGGTGGCACCCCAGAGGAACGCGTGGACCACCAGGCTGATCGGCAGGGTCGAGTACCGGTCCATGGCACGGGTCGCCCACCAGAACAGGGCCGCGTACAGGACCAGGGCCAGGCTGTTGGTGGCGACCGCCGAGGCGAACGGCGCCACAGCGGACTGCAGGATCGTGACCGCGTTCCAGGCGCCGGCGATCACCAGCCCCCAGAACACCCAGAACGCGGCGTTCCGCGGCTGGAAGAGTTCCATCCGCAGGCCCCACCCGGACCGTTCGAAGACCGCCGTCCGTGCCTGCTCCAGCTCGGTCGGCACCGACGAGGCCGTGCCCGTCCCGGTGGTGCGCTCGGGACCCCGTCGGAACAGGTTCAGCCTCATGATCCGGCTCCTTCGACGGTGATCGACGACAGGGTCTGTCCGATCAGGGTGGCCGTCCTCGACGGTGTGCTGTTCGGTGTGCTGATGACGACTTCGACACCGACGCCGTCCGCGACGAACGCGGCGATGGCACCGTCGTTCCGGACGTCACGGAACTCGCTGATCACCCCGCGCACCCCGGACGCCGTCGTGACCGGGGTCACCGTCGACCGGAGGGCCTGGGTACCGGTGGCCGCGTTGGTGGACTCGATCTGCCGCAGCAGTGCGCGCGGCGTGCCCTCGAACGTGCCGGTCCGGAGCGTGATCGACGTCGTGCCGTCGAACACGGTCGCGGATGCCGGGTAGGTGCCGCCCGCCTCGGCATCCCCGGTGAGGACACCGTCGCTGATGCCCCACCCCGCTGGCGGCGTGAACTCGACGTCCTCCTTCAGCGACATCGTGCCCCCCGCCGGGACCGTCTCGGTGAACGACACCTGGTCGTTCAGCCACGGCACACCCCAGTGCATGATCGCGGCGGTCGCCAGCACGATCACCGCGGGGAGGACCGTCCGGCGGTCCAGCCCCCACCAGCGTCGGTCAGCCGGCACCCACCGATGCCGCCGACCGGTGGTCTCCATCGGGAGCGTCATGCGACGTCCGCCGATCCGGGCTGCGCTGCTCGTCGCGTCTTCCGGTCCTGCCGGGCGATGCTCACCACGAGGGCGATCGCGAGCGCTGCGGTGACGAACACCGACAGGGACGAGATGATGTCGGCGCCGGACATGTCCGACCGGTTGGAGTCGTTGTCGCCGGACTGCAGGAAGCGGGCGAAGTCGCCGAGCCCGTGCAGGAGGATCGGCACCCACAGCGTCCCCGTCGCACGGAGCGCACCGTAGAAGAGCGCCCCGTCGACTGCGAGGTAGAGCGTGTTGAAGAGGATCGAGGCGAGTCCGGTCCCGTCGAAGAGGTAGCCGACCGTGTGGGCGAACCCGAAGGCGAACGAGGTGATCAGCAGCGCGGTGATCTCGCGGTGGTGCCCGAGCACGGTGACACGGAGGATCCCGCGGAAGTACAGCTCCTCGCCGAACCCGATCAGCAACGAACCAACCAGGTAGATGAGCACCACGGAGACCGTCTGCTCCGACCAGGGCACCTCCACGAGGAGCCCGATCAGCTGCACCACGAGGACGATCGGGATGGCGAGCAACCACCACCGACGCCGCTCCGTGAACGGTGACGGAGCGGTCCACGCCTCGGCTGTCCAACCAGCCTGCCGGGTGAAGAGCAGGCCGACCACGATGAGGACCGGGACCGTGATGTAGTGGCCGAGGACGAAGTCGAGGGTGTCGTCACCGTGCGCGAAGGCGCTCAAGAGGTTCCCGCCCACGGCGGAGAGGAGGACGTAGAACGCCACGGCGGCGAGGCCAACCCAGATCCTCTTCGGGATCGTCCGGGTGCTGCGGATGTCGGTCACGGGTCCTGCTCTCGAGTCGGTGGGACTGCGGGCGGCCCGCCGTCAGCGCACCGGAGGACCAGGACGACACCGGCCGGAGCATGAAGCCCCCTCAGGTCTCAGGGGAAGTATGCCCGGACGCCGCGTCCTCCGGCCAGACCGGGTGCGGCCGGGCGTGGCAGGCTCAGTCGCGGTCGCTGCCCTGCGGCTTCGGCAGGTACGGCTGGATCGCCGCCGCGAGGGCCGCCGGCGTCATCGACTGCAGCCAGATCCGACCCGGACCGTGCACCTCGGCCAGGAACATCGAGTCCCCGAACACCTTGTTCTTGATGCCCTTCACCGTGGCGAACTCGACCGACGTGCCCGCGCGGTACATCGCCAGGTGCCCCGGGTGGACCAGCAGCGACTCCCCCGCGGCGAGCTCGACCTCGGTGAGTTCGCCGGCGAGCTGCACCCACGCCGTCCCCGAGCCCGACAGCGCCTGGAACACCACACCCGCGCCGCCGAAGATCCCTGCTCCCAGACGCTTCTGGAACCCGACGGACACGTCGACGTCGGCGGTGCTCGCCATGTACGAACCCGACTGCACCAGGAACTGGTCCGCCGGGTCCACCGTGATCTCGCGGATCGTGCCGGGGAGGCTCGCGGCGAACGTGATCCGTCCGCCCGCGGCCGACGCCGTGTACTCGGTGAGGAACAGCTGCCCGCCGCCGAGCGCACGCTTGAGGCCCCCGAGGAACCCGCCGCTGCCGCCGTGCGCGGTCGAGGTGTCCATGCCGAACCCGGGGGTCAGCCAGGCGACGTCACCGCCCTCGGCCACGATGCGTTCACCCGCGTCGAGCGCGAGCGTCAGGACGGGCATGGTCGTTCCGGAGATCTCGCTGCGCATCGTTGCTCTTCCCTCGTGTCGCCGGTCCGTCGGTCGGGGCTCCGACCGACGCCGCTGGCGTCGAGCCCAGGATGGCGGAAGCGGCGCGACCTGCCAAGGGCGGGTCGGGCACTGGTCGCGCCGGGCAACGGACTGGAGGCCCGTGGCGGCGTCGCCACGGACCTCCAGTCCGTCTCGTGGTGCGCAGACGGCCGCTACGCGGCCACGAGGTACTCGTCCCACTCCGCCTGCGGACGCTCGATGCCGCGCACGACCCACGAGGACCCGTGCGGCACCTTCGGCGGGAACCGGAGGCGCCATCCCATCTCCTGCGGGGTGCGGTCGCCCTTGGTGTTGTTGCAGGCCAGACAGCAGGCGACGAGGTTCTCCCACGAGTCCTGCCCACCGCGCGACCGCGGCTGCACGTGGTCGATCGTGGTGGCGTGGCGGCCGCAGTAGGCACAGTGGTTGCCGTCCCGACGCAGCACACCGCGACGGGACACCGGCACGAGCCTGGAGTGCGGGATGCGCACGTAGCGGGTGAGGATGATGACGGACGGACGGTCGTAGCTCGACGTCGACCCGGTGACCGGGTGTTCGACGTCGGCGGCGACGATGGCGGCCTTCTGGTTCATGACCAGCACGAGGGCTCGTCGGAACGAGATCACCGCGAGGGGCTCGTAACCGGCGTTGAGGACGAGAGTGCGCATGGGTTCCCTTCCGACGTGCCTGGACGGCTTCCAGGCGCTGCGGGTGCGTCGGACCGACGACGCGAACGGGTGAGGACGACCTGTTCACACCCCTGGAACCACGAAGAGCACCACCCGGATGGGCAGTGCTCTCGTCATGCAGGGGCGTGCTCGTGCACGCAGGCTGTGCTCGACCATATGTCGACGCGCGCGCGCCGACCCATGGTGCGGGTCGTGCGGAACATCGACATGAGGGTCTCCTGTTCGCGCCGGTGCGGACCGGTGCAGCGTCAGGTTAACCCAGAAACCGGCCCGGCACGAGGGTGCGCGGGCCGGTTCCGGTGAAGTTCACACGCCGGAGGGGCAGTGGTCGCTAGATGCCGAAACGGACGATGTGGTAGTCGCTGGTCCAGATCGGGCGGATCTGCACGGTGCCACCGGGCTTCGGGGCGTCCATGATCATGCCGTTCCCCATGTAGAAGCCGTCGTGCGCCTCGTTGTTGAAGATGACGACGTCACCGGGCTGCGCCTCGGACTCGGGGATCGTGGTGCCGGCCTGGTCCTGCAGCGGCACCGAGTGCGCGAGGTTGATGCCGTACTGGGCGTACACGAACATGATGAAGCCCGAGCAGTCGAAGCCCGACGGGTCCGCGCCACCGAAGACGTAGGGGGTGCCGATGTACTGCTTGCCGGTGGCGACCACGGCCGGCAGCGAGAACGGGGTGTCGGCGGCGGACGAGCTGGCCGCGTACTCGGCGGCGGTGGGCCCGGTGTACGAGGAGTACTGCTTCGCCGTCGCGGCCCGGGCGGACTGGGTCTGCTCGGCCTGCTCGGCGGCTTCCTTGGCTGCGGCGGCCTGGTCGGCGGCGGCCTGCTTGGCGGCCTTCTCGGCGTCGAGCGTCGCGGTGGAGGTCGCGCCGAAGCCGTCACGGCTCGTGTCGGCGAGCGCCACGGCGTCGGAGACCGACAGTTCCTGGCTCTGCGTGGCACGGACCTGACGCTGGGCGTCGGCGGCGGCGGTCGAGTTGCTCGAGGTCGTCGCGGCGAAGGCCGGGGCGACCGCGACCGTGCCGAACATGCCGGCGGCCACGGTGAGGACGACCGGCGCGAGGAACTTGCGCTTGCGCGACGACGAGCTGGCCTTCGCGGTGCTCGCGGCTGCGGCGGCCTGCGCGGCACGACGACCACCGGGCAGCGGGGCGGAGCGCACCGGCACGACCTTGCGGACCGGGCGGCCCTCGGTCTCGCGCACGGCCCGCCGGGTGAGCGGGGCGGTGGTGGCGTTCTCGGTGTTCGTCGGGTTCGCGGGCGTCTGGTCGTCCGCGGCGGTACCGGTCTGCGTCAAGAGGTGGGTCTCCAACGTCTCGTCATCACGCCGCCGTGGGTGTCCGGCGGTGTGCAACCCCATCCGTTCGTCATCGTTTCCGATCGAGGCAGGAGACGGGTTCGAGACGTCCTGCCACGGGTCTCCGGCTCAGGGGCAGCGCGGCGACTCGGACGAGTGTACGGAGGCGTCGTTACCGTGTCGAGACCAAACGCCCCGTGTGTAACGAAACGGTAAAGACTCTCAGGGAGGACCAGGAACGGTCAGTCCCGCTCGATGTAGACGTGCTGCGCGACCTCGATGGGCAGCTCGATGCCCGAGTCCTCGCCCTCGACGCGGACCGCGACGTAGGCGCCCGCACGCTGCACGCTCGCCACGCGCCCGGGCATGACCCCGGCGGTGCGGAGCTGGTGCAGGAGCTCCGGTTCGAACTGCACGGGCTCGCCCAGGCGTCGGACGACCCCGGTCGTGACGGCGTCGGTGCCCTCGGTCGCGGCGACGATGTTCTGGACACCGTCGAGGAACCCGGCGGCCGCGGGGCCACCGATCTCGGCCAGTCCGGGGATCGGGTTGCCGTACGGCGATTCCGTCGGGTTGCCGAGCATCTCGAGCAGGCGGACCTCGACCTGCTCGCTCATGACGTGCTCCCACCGGCAGGCCTCATCGTGCACGAAGGCCCAGTCGAGTCCGATGACGTCGGCCAGCAGGCGTTCGGCCAGACGGTGCTTGCGCATCACGTGGGTGGCACGGGAACGACCTTCGTCGGTGAGCTCCAGGTGGCGGTCACCGGAGACGACGACCAGGCCGTCGCGCTCCATGCGGGCGATGGTCTGCGAGACCGTCGGGCCCGAGTGTCCGAGGCGCTCGGAGATGCGCGCGCGCAGCGGCACGATCGCCTCTTCCTCGAGGTCGAGGATGGTGCGAAGGTACATCTCCGTGGTGTCGACGAGATCGGTCACGGTCCGCCTCTCATGTCTGGGCCCAGCGCCGACCACACTACTTGTTCGCACCGACGAACACCGACCGGCGCCCGGGTGCACGTGAGAAAGGGTCATCCGACGCGGTGGACGAGCGGGTCGAACCCTCCCCGTCCGGCCGGTACACGGGCTCGAGCAGGCGGATCGTCGTCGGTAGGATCGGTGCATGGCAGACATCGTCATCCCGGCCGAACTCCTCCCCACCGACGGTCGCTTCGGCTGCGGTCCGTCGAAGATCCGCGGCGCCCAGCTCGAGTCCCTCGTGACGCGCGGTGCCACGATCCTCGGCACCTCGCACCGCCAGAAGCCCGTGAAGGACCTGGTCGGCAGCGTCCGCTCCGGCCTCGCCGACCTGTTCCAGATCCCCGAGGGCTACGAGGTCGTCCTCGGCAACGGCGGCTCGACCGCGTTCTGGGACGCCGCCGCGTTCGGCCTCATCGAGCGCCGTGCCGAGAACCTGTCCTTCGGCGAGTTCGGGTCGAAGTTCGCCAAGGCCGCAGCGGCCCCGTGGCTCGAGGCTCCGCACGTCGTCGAGGCACCGGGTGGCTCCCTCGCCGCACTCGAACCGGTCGAGGGCGTGGACGTCTACGCCTACCCGCACAACGAGACCTCGACGGGTGTCATGGCCCCGGTGGTCCGCGCGACCGGTGACGCCGGCGCCCTCACCGTCGTCGACGCGACCAGCGCCGCCGGTGGCGCCCTGTTCGACGTCAGCGCCACCGACGTCTACTACTTCGCCCCGCAGAAGAACTTCGCCTCGGACGGCGGCCTGTGGCTCGCGCTGCTCTCCCCCGCCGCGATCGAGCGGGTCGAGCGGATCGCCGCCTCCGACCGGTACATCCCGGAGTTCCTGTCGCTCAAGAACGCCGTCGACAACTCGCGCCTGAACCAGACCCTGAACACCCCGGCGATCTCCACGCTGCTGCTCCTCGACGAGCAGGTGCGGTGGATGAACGAGTCCGGTGGCCTGGCGTGGGCGGACCTCCGCACGAAGACCTCGTCGTCGACGATCTACGACTGGGCCGAGGCCAGCGACTGGGCGACCCCGTTCGTCACCGACCCCGCCGCTCGCTCCCAGGTCGTCGCCACGATCGACCTCGACGACTCGATCGACGCCAAGGCCGTGGCCGCGACCCTGCGTGCGAACGGCATCGTCGACACCGAGCCGTACCGGAAGCTCGGCCGCAACCAGCTGCGCGTCGCGACGTTCACCGCGATCGACCCGGACGACGTCGCGAAGCTCGTGCGCGCGATCGACTTCACGATCGACGCCCTGCGCTGACCTCGGGGACACCCGCCGGAACGAGGACGGGCCCGGCACCACCGGATCGGTGGTGCCGGGCCCGTTCGTCGGTCCGGGTGGGTCAGGCGCGGTGGAAGCCCGGGTCGGCCTCGCCGGCGTCGAGCTGGTCGACCTCGAGATCGGCGTCGGGCTCGAACGGCTGCACGCGGCGGGCACGGCGGCGACGGGGCGGTTGCGGGGCCTCGTCCTCGGCGGCGGAGGTATCAGTGTCGCTGTCGCTCACATCGGCGAGCGCATCGACGTCCACACCCTCGATGTCATCGTCGTCCGATTCGTCGAGGTCGTCCTCGTCGGCGTCGAACTCGTCGTCATCGTCGTCGTCGTCGTCCGACTCGTCGTCGTCCTCGTCGTCATCCGAGTCGTCGTAGTCGTCGTCCTCGTCCGAGTCCTCGTCGTCCGACTCGTCGTCGTCTTCGTCGTCGTCGGACTCGTCGTCGTAGTCCTCGTCGTCGGAGTCCTCGTCGGAGTCCTCGTCCGACACGTCCTCGGCGCCGTCCTCGCCCTCGTGCTCCTGCGCGGCCCGGTACTCGGCCAGTCGCTCGGACCACGGCACCCACTCGGGCGCGACGAGCGAGCCGTCCCCGGGCATCAGCTCGACCTCGAGCACGGTCGGTTCGTCGTCGCCGACCTTGGCGACGCTGACGGTCCACCGCCACCCGGGGTAGCCGGGCAGCCGGTTGGCGAACAGGACGGACACGACGCCGTCCCCTTCGTCCACGGTGCCGACGGGTGCACCGACGGTCGACTCCGGGGTGACCTCGAGCAACGCCTCGCGCGCCAGGTCGGTGTAGTCGATGGACGCTGCGTCGATGGGCGCTGCGTCAACGGACGCTGCGTCGGTCGGCGCTGCGTCGGTCGACGCTGCGTCGGGAGCCGTCTCGGCCCCTGCTGTCTCGGACTCGGTCATGGGGTCACGCCTCCAACTGGTCTGCGACGTGCCGCAGGATGGCGGCGATGCGATCGCCGTTCTTCGGGTAGCGGCCGTGGCGGAGGTCTCCGCTGATCCGGTCGAGTTCCTTCACCAGGTCCTCGACGATCACGGCCATGTCGTCCGCGGAGCGACGGGTCATCCGCGACAGCGACGGCTGGGGCTCGAGCAGCCGCACGGACAACGCCTGCGACCCCTTCTTGCCCTGGACGACGCCGTACTCCAGCCGCGTGCCGGCCTTGACGGTCACGACGCCGTCGGGCAGCGAGGACGCGTGCAGGAACACCTGGTCGCCGTCGTCTCCGGTGATGAAGCCGAAGCCCTTGTCGTCGTCGTAGAACTTGACCTTGCCGGTGGGCATGCGTGGACTCCTCGAGGTCGTGGTACGGCCGTGGTGCGTCGGATATCCTGGGTCGATGGCCAAGCCGACCCGATCAACCGGGAACCCGCAGGACTCCGCAGAACCCCCGGTGACGTTCAATCGTACCGAACGCGCTCTGGCGTTCATGATCGGTGGGATCATCATCCTCGGCTTGCTCTGCTTCGTCGCGATGATCATCATGTGGCTCACCGCACCGGCTGCCCAGGGTGCGATGCCGTGGCCGGTGGTCATGGCGATCCCGCTCTTCGGCTTCCCGATCGCCATGGTGCTGGTCTTCACGCTCCTCGGCATCACCTGGACACGTCGCGCACGAGCGAACCGGACGGCTCGCTGACGTCCGCCCCGGACGCTGGCACCGGACGATGACGACCACCGCCGACCTCGCCGCCCGACTCCGGGCGATGCCGGACGATGCGCTCGAGCGCCTCGTCGCGGCGAGGCGACTCCCCACCGCTGCACTCGCCGAGACGGGCCCGCAGCGCATCACCGACTTCTTCGACCTCGCCGAGGCACTCCGCAGCGACGACGCCGTGGACGCCGCCGTCGAGCACCTGCCGCGCGCGACGATCCTCGCACTGCGTGACGGCGGCGCCGTCGACGCGCTCGGCCCCGCGATCGAGCTCGGCCTCGCCGACGAGGACGGCGCGGTCGACGACGCGGTCGCCGCTCGCGTGGCCGCCCACCCCGACCTCACCTCGCTCGACGAGCAGCCTGGAGGCCCGGAGCAGGTCCGCCCCGCTGCTCCCGCCCTCGACGCCGCGGCGCTCGAGCGTGCGCGCACCACCGGTGCGGAGCAGGCGTTCGCGACGATGACCGTGCTCGCCGAACTGCTGCGGGCGGTCGACGCCGGCGCGGTCCGCGAACTCGTCAAGGGCGGGATCGGCATGCCGCTCGCCCGCACCCTCGCCGAGCGCATCGGCACCGACGCCGAACTCGTCGCCGGTCGCCTGGCGCTGCTCGACGGCATCGGGTTCGCCGACCCCGACACCGGACGCTGGATCGTCACCGACGCCGGGCACGCCTGGTTGCTCGCCGGGTGGCCGGAGCGCTGGGTGTCGCTGGTGGCCGCGTGGTCGGACACGCTCCCGCCCGCCGTGCACCAGGTGCTCGACCTGGCCGACGGGGACCTGCGCGACCTCGTGCCGCTCGGGCGCTGGGCGTACCCGGCGGGGTCCCGCTGGCTCGATGCCCTGCTGCTCGACGTCGCCGGCACTGCGGCGTCGCTCGGCCTGGCGGTCGACGGCATCGTGACGAGCACCGGCCGGGCGCTCCTCGACGGCGACGCCGAGCAGGCCGCCGACGACCTGCCGGGCACCGTCGAGCGGGTCTACCTGCAGCACGACCTCACCGTCATCGCACCGGGGCCGCTCGCGCCGGTGGACGACGACGCCCTGCGCACCGTCGCCGTGCTCGAGGCGCCGGGCCTCGCGGCGCGCTACCGCATCTCCGAGGACACCCTGCGCGCGGCGTTCCGGGCCGGACACTCCCGCGACGACCTGCTGTCCCTGCTCGGACGGCTGTCGGCCACCGGGATCCCGCAGCCCCTCGCCTACCTGATCGACCAGGTGGCCGGACGCGACGGCAGCATCGTCGTCGACCGGGGGCCGGGTGGCGTCGGGACCGAGGTCCGCGGCACCGCCGACCAGCTCGACCTCGTCGGGGTGGACGCCGAGCTCCGGCAGCTCGCGTGGGAGCGGCCCGACCTGACGACGCTGACCACGCGCTACCCGCCGCACGTCGTGCACACCGCGCTCGAGGACCAGCGCTACCCGGCCGTCCTGACGACCGCAGCCCGCCCCGAGGCGCACCACGGGCCTCCCGGCCGGCGCAGCCCCACCGGACGCTCGCCGGAACAGTCGGCGCACGCACTCGTCGAACGGCTCCGTCTGACGACGCAGCGCGGCGACGCGGAGCCGGAGCAGGAGTGGCTCGGTCGGCAGATCGACCTGGCCGTGCGCGGTCGCACGCCGATCCGTGTGACCGTCCGGATGCCGGACGGCTCGGAGCGGCCGTTCTCGATCGTGCCGACCTCGGTCGCGGCCGGACGCGTCCGCGGGCGGGACACGGCCGTCGACGTCGAGCGGACCCTGCCACTGTCGCTCGTCGTGTCGGTCGAGAGCGACGCCTGAGCCGCGCGGTCACCCGCACGCAGGTGCCGACGGCTAGGCTGGCAGGTCATGAACGGACCGCTGATCGTGCAGAGCGACCGCACCGTGCTCCTCGAGGTCGCGCACCCCGATGCCGAGGACGCACGCCACGAGCTCGCGGCCTTCGCCGAGCTCGAACGCGCTCCCGAGCACGTGCACACCTACCGGATCACCCGCCTCGGACTCTGGAACGCGCGCGCCGCGGGCCACGACGCCGAGGCGATGATCGACACCCTGGAACGCTTCGCGAAGTTCCCCGTACCGCAGAGCGTCACGGTCGACATCCGCGACACGGTCTCGCGCTACGGACGGCTCGTGATCCGTCGCGAGGAACGACCCGACGCGCCCGTGATCGCGAACTCCCCCACCGAGGAACTCGAGCGCCTGCCGCTCCTGCTCCTCACCGCCGAGGACCCGTCGGTGCTGGCCGAGGTCATCCGGTCGAAGCGCATCAAGCCGCTGCTCGGTGACATGCGGTCCTCGACCGAGGTCGAGCTGCAGCCGTGGGCGCGGGGACAGATCAAGCAGGAGCTCGTGAAGCTCGGCTGGCCGGCGGAGGACCTGGCGGGCTACACCCCTGGCCAGCCCCACCCGATCGACCTGGACACGGCCGAGTGGCACATGCGGCCGTACCAGGAGCAGGCCGTCGACACGTTCTTCGCCCAGGGCTCCGGCGTCGTCGTGCTGCCCTGTGGTGCGGGCAAGACGCTCGTCGGCGCGGGCGCGATGGCGACCGTCAAGGCGACCACGCTCATCCTCGTGACGAACACCGTCTCGGCGCGGCAGTGGCGCACCGAGCTCCTCAAGCGCACGACCCTGACGCCGGAGGACATCGGCGAGTACTCGGGCAGTGTCAAGGAGATCCGGCCGGTCACGATCGCGACCTACCAGATCCTCACCGCCCGCCGGAAGGGCGAGTACACGCACCTGTCGCTCCTCGACGCCCTCGACTGGGGCCTCATCGTCTACGACGAGGTGCACCTGCTGCCCGCGCCGGTGTTCAAGCTGACCGCCGACCTGCAGGCCCGCCGTCGCCTGGGCCTCACCGCGACGCTCGTGCGCGAGGACGGCCGCGAGGGCGACGTCTTCTCGCTCATCGGGCCGAAGCGGTACGACGCCCCGTGGAAGGAGATCGAGGCGCAGGGCTACATCTCGCCGGCCTCCTGCTACGAGGTCCGCATCGACCTGCCGCACCAGGACCGCCTGGAGTACGCGGCGTCGAGCGACGACGAGCGCTACCGGCTCGCCGCGACGTCCCCGGCCAAGACCCCCGTGGTGCGGGAACTCATCGAGAAGCATCGCGGTGAGCAGATCCTGGTGATCGGGCAGTACATCGACCAGCTCGACGAACTAGCCGCCTCGCTCGACGCCGCGGAGATCACGGGGGCGACCCCGGTCGACGAACGGGAGCGGCTGTACGACGCGTTCCGGGCCGGCGAGGTCGACGTGCTCGTCGTCTCGAAGGTCGCGAACTTCTCGATCGACCTGCCCGACGCGACCGTCGCCATCCAGGTCTCCGGCTCGTTCGGGTCCCGGCAGGAAGAGGCGCAGCGGCTCGGCCGGCTCCTCCGCCCGAACAAGGACGGCCTGCCCGCGTCGTTCTACACGCTCGTGGCCCGGGACACCGTCGACCAGGACTTCGCGCAGAACCGGCAACGGTTCCTGGCGGAGCAGGGCTACTCGTACACGATCCTGGATGCCGACCAGGTCCAGACGCCCGTGGGCTGACGTACGAACCGCTCCCAGGAAACCCCGAGGGAACAGTCAGAAGATAGGACCATGAGCGATGGCCCCAAGATCCTGATCGTCGACGACGAGCCGAACATCCGCGACCTCCTGACGACCTCGTTGCGCTTCGCCGGCTTCGCCGTGCGTGCGGTGGGCAACGGGGCACAGGCGATCTCCGCCGTGCTGGAAGAAGAGCCGGACCTCATCATCCTCGACGTGATGCTGCCCGACATGAACGGCTTCGGCGTGACCAAGCGTCTGCGTTCCTCGGGCTACACCTCGCCGATCCTGTTCCTCACGGCGAAGGACGACACCGAGGACAAGATCACCGGCCTCACCGTCGGCGGCGACGACTACGTCACCAAGCCGTTCTCGCTCGACGAGATCGTCGCCCGCATCAAGGCCATCCTCCGTCGCACCATGAACGACGAGGAAGACGCGATCATCCGCGCCGGCGAGCTCACGATGGACCAGGACACGCACGAGGTCACGATCGGCGACGCGCAGATCGAGCTCTCGCCCACCGAGTTCAAGCTGCTCCGCTACCTGATGCTCAACCCGAACCGCGTGCTGTCGAAGGCGCAGATCCTCGACCACGTGTGGGAGTACGACTTCAACGGTGACGCGGGCATCGTCGAGAGCTACATCTCGTACCTGCGCCGCAAGCTCGACCAGTACTCCGCCGAGCCGATCATCCAGACCAAGCGCGGCTTCGGGTACATGCTGAAGGCGTCCAAGGCCTCGTAGCACCATCACCTCTTCACGGCGGTCGTCCGGTTTCACCGGGCGGCCGCTGTCTATCGTTGGGGCAGCATGCACACGCGAATGAACCACTGGTGGGACGGGATCTCCCTGCGCACCAAGATCACCGGGATCACGGTGCTGCTCGTCGCGCTCGGATTGCTCGTCGCCGGACTCGGCACGATGACGGTGCTGTCCACCTACCTCATGCAGCAGCTCGACAACACGGTCAAGCAGACGACCGAGCAGCTCGAGGGTCAGAACATCAGTGACGGCGAGCAGTACTGCAAGCTGTCCGTCGTGGTGTCGCAGAGCGCCTACGTCGCCGCGTACGACGCCGACGGTGACCGGATCTGCCAGACGAAGGCGTCGAGCCGACCCGACGTCCGTGAAGCCACCCTGGTCGAGGCCTCGCAGTCGAACCAGCGCATCTCGCTGTACGACAGCCAGCACAACCACGAGTGGCGTGCCCAGATCATCCCGGCGTCGCTGCAGAACCAGTCCGACGGCACCACCGAGACCGGCTACGTGCTCATCGCCGTCTCCAGTGCCGGCACCGACGAGACGATCGGCAAGTTCACCGCGATCTTCCTCGGGTTCGGGGCCTCGGTGATCCTGCTCGGCGCCATGCTCACCCGGCTGCTCGTCACCGCGACCTTCGACCCGCTGCGCGACGTCGAGGACACCGCTGCCCGGTTCGCCGCGGGTGACTTCAACCAGCGCCTCGAGGCCGACACCCCGAACACCGAGGTCGGCCGCCTCAACCGCTCCCTCAACGTCATGCTCGAGCGGATCGACTCCGCGTTCGAGGACCGCGAGCGCACCATCGCCCAGATGCGCCGGTTCGTCGGGGACGCCTCGCACGAGCTCCGCACGCCGCTGGTGTCCCTGCGCGGGTACGCCGAGCTGTACCGGATGGGCGCCCTGCGCAAGGAAGAGGACGTCGCGCAGGCGATGGAGCGCATCGAGAAGGAAGCGCAGCGGATGGGCCTGCTCGTGCAGGACCTGCTGCAGCTCGCCCGCATCGACGAGTCGAAGCCGCTCGAGCTCGGCCCGGTCGACCTCGTCGCCATCGCCCGTGACTCGGCGCTCGACACGATGGCGTCCAACCCCGACCGCGAGATCCAGGTCCTCGTCGAGGACTCCCTGACCGGCGAGAGCGTGCCCCAGGCCGTCCGTCCGTCGGCGTCGTCGTCCATCGGCTCTCCGGACTCCGGCGAAGCACCGCCCGTGTCGCCCACCTCGGCGAACACCACCGGGCCGATCGCGTTCTCGCGCCAGACCATCGCCCGACTCCGGGCCCGTCGCACCCGCGCCATGAACATCGACGCCGGTGCCGCGCCGACCGACGAGACCACCCCGCTGCCCACGGTCGTGCTGCCGAAGCGCCCGCCGATCGTCCTGGCGGAGGAGAACAAGATCCGCCAGATCGTCACGAACCTGATGGGCAACGCCATGCGGTTCACGGCGAACGACGACCCGATCGAGATCGGCATCGGCGTGGACGACGAGCGCGGCATGGCACACCTCGACGTGATCGACCACGGTGAGGGCATCCCGCCGCAACTGCGCGAGAAGATCTTCCAGCGCTTCTGGCGTGCGGACACCTCCCGCGCCCGGGACACCGGCGGCTCGGGCCTCGGGCTCGCCATCGTGTCCGGCATCGTCGCGGCGCACCACGGCTCGGTCGAGGTCTTCGACACCGAGGGCGGCGGCGCCACCTTCCGCGTCTGGCTCCCCCTGCTCCCCCGCGACTTCTCCGCCTGAGCCGCGCGGGCCGTGCGGCCCGGCCGCTCGCGTCCCGCGGGCGTCCCGGGTGTCCCGTCCCGCGGCGTCCCGGGTGTCCCGTCTGTCCCGTCCCGCGGGCGTCCCGGGCGGTCACAACACCCCGTCCGACGCCGCCGAGCGGTCACGATCTGTCGTCTGCGCGCCCGCTGACCGACAGTTCGTGACCGGCCGGCGAGCGGCCGTCGACATGTCGTGACCGCCCGGCGACGAGATCTTCGGCGTGGCGATCACGGCCGTCACGCCGACAGCCGACGACTTCCGACCGCTCGGACCTCGAACGCCTGTCGGAGTCGCTCGAACAACACCGCGGGTCGGTGTGCGTCCGACGCCGTCGCGTGGATCACGAGCCAGTCGTTCACCACGAACCCGTTGTCCCGTCGTTGATCGTGTCGGAAGGTGTCGCGCTCGCGGTGGTGATCGCCGTCGTACTCCAACGCGATGCCGAACTCCGACCACGCCATGTCGACGCGGCCGAGGAACCGACCCGCACCATCGTGCACGTCGACGTTCAGCTCCGGCTCGGGGAACCCCGCTTCGACCACTGCCAGACGGAGCCAGGTCTCCTGCGGCGACTCGGCCCCGGCCCGGACGAGGTCCAGAGCGCGCCGAGCAGCGAGCGCGAAGCGTGTGCCGGGGCGGATCGACGCACGGAGGTCGTCCGCCGTCGCCAGCCCGGCTGGTCCGACGAGGTGGTCCCCGATCGCGACCAGCGCGTCCCGATCGACCACGCCGGCGCACTCGAACCACATCTGCGCGGGGACACTGACCGGGAAGCCGCGTTGTTCGACGGTCCTCGGCCGGTCCAGCCGGTGCGCGACCACGCCGGGCCGACGCATCCGGCACCCGTCCCTCGCGGTCGAGACGTGCACCGGGACGACCGCGCGCACCGACTGCGGCAGTGGCACACCCCAGATCGCGGCAGCCGTCGTGTGGCTGAAGAACTGGTCGGGACGCATGACCAGGGTGACGGCGCCGATGAAGTCCACCGAGTCGATCGGAGCACGCACACCGTGGACCGGGGCTGCCAGGTCGGTGCGCCGGAGTCGTTCCGGATCGATGCCGTGACCGACCGCATCGGCCACGCGGAAGGTGGTGCGGTCGAACGGAGCAGGGAGGCGACGGGGAGCTGACATGCCGTCATGGTCGTCGCGGGGCACGTGAGCCGACCACGCGCACTCGCAACCTGTGGAGAACGAGGTGAACCGGGCCTCCTGTGCGGGAGAGACGACCCCCGGACACGCCCAAGCCGCACGCACGAGCCGGCCACGACTCCCCGCTCCTGCACCGCCCGACGGTCACGATGTGTCGACTGGAACGGACCGAGCCGACGATTCGTGACCGCTCGGCGGACCTGAGCGGGGTGTTGTGACCTCCCGACCCGCCCCCGCCCCCACACACACAGAAGGGCCCCACACGCGCAGCGTGCGGGGCCCTTCCGTCAGACGGACTTAGAAGTCCATGCCACCCGTCGGGTCACCAGCCGGAGCAGCAGGGGTGCGCTCGGGCTTCTCGGCGACGACGACCTCGGTGGTCAGGAACAGACCGGCGATCGACGCAGCGTTCTGCAGCGCCGAACGCGTGACCTTGGCGGGGTCGATGATGCCGGCGGCGATCAGGTCGACGTACTCGCCGGTCGCGGCGTTGAGGCCCCAACCCGACTCGAGCTCGCGGACCTTGGCGGCGACGACACCCGGCTCGAGACCGGCGTTCAGCGCGATCTGCTTGAGCGGCGCGTCGATGGCCACGCGGACGATGTTCGCACCGGTCGCCTCGTCACCCTCGAGCTCGAGGGCCTCGAGTGCGACGGCACCGGCCTGGATGAGGGCGACGCCACCACCGGCGACGATGCCCTCTTCGACGGCAGCCTTCGCGTTGCGGACGGCGTCCTCGATGCGGTGCTTGCGCTCCTTGAGCTCGACCTCGGTCGCGGCACCCGCCTTGATGACGGCGACGCCACCGGCGAGCTTCGCGAGGCGCTCCTGGAGCTTCTCGCGGTCGTAGTCGGAGTCGGTCGCCTCGATCTCGGCACGGATCTGGCGGACACGGCCGGCGATCTGCTCGGCATCGCCGGCACCCTCGACGATCGTGGTCTCGTCCTTGGTGATGACGACCTTGCGGGCACGACCGAGCAGGTCGAGCGTCGCGTTCTCGAGCTTGAGGCCGACCTCTTCCGAGATGACCTGGCCGCCGGTGAGGATCGCGATGTCCTGCAGCATGGCCTTGCGGCGGTCGCCGAAGCCCGGGGCCTTGACGGCGACGGACTTGAAGATGCCGCGGATCTTGTTGACGACGAGCGTGGCCAGGGCCTCGCCGTCGACGTCCTCGGCGATGATCAGGAGCTGCTTGCCCGCCTGGATCACCTTGTCGACGACCGGCAGGAGGTCCTTGATGTTCGAGATCTTCGAGTTGACGATCAGGATGTAGGCGTCCTCGAAGACGGCTTCCTGACGCTCGGGGTCGGTGACGAAGTACTGCGACAGGTAGCCCTTGTCGAAGCGCATGCCCTCGGTGAGCTCGAGCTCGGTGCCGAAGGTGTTCGACTCCTCGACGGTGACGACGCCTTCCTTGCCGACCTTGTCGATGGCCTCGGCGATGAGCGCGCCGATGGTCGGGTCAGCGGCCGAGATCGACGCGGTCGCGGCGATCTGGTCCTTGGTCTCGATGTCCTTCGCGTTGGCGAGGAGCTGGTCGGAGACGGCGGCGACGGCCTTCTCGATGCCGCGCTTGAGCGACACGGGGTCGGCACCGGCGGCGACGTTGCGGAGGCCTTCGCGGACGAGCGCCTGGGCGAGGACGGTCGCGGTGGTCGTTCCGTCACCGGCGACGTCGTCGGTCTTCTTGGCGACCTCCTTGACGAGCTCCGCACCGATCTTCTCGTACGGGTCGTCGAGCTCGATCTCCTTGGCGATGGAGACACCGTCGTTCGTGATCGTGGGGGCGCCCCACTTCTTCTCGAGGACGACGTTGCGGCCGCGCGGGCCGAGCGTCACCTTCACGGCGTCGGCCAGCTGGTTCAGGCCGCGCTCGAGGCCACGGCGGGCCTCCTCGTCGAAAGCAATGATCTTAGCCATGTGGTTTTTCGTCCCTCCCGGACGTCGTCTTGGGGGTCGTGCTGGCACTCAGCGTGAGCGAGTGCCAACGCCGATTCTGGCACTCGCCGGGTGTGAGTGCAACACAGTCGGGAGGCTCGTGACGACTTCCCAGGACACGTCGCGTCCGGCGGACCCCGCACCACCGCCGCCGTCACGCTCCCGGCACCGGTCACCGTCCACGCACACGACGAACGCGCCGCCCCTGACGGGACGGCGCGTTCTGGAAGTGGTCGTGCTCAGGCGGGGCGGACGGACTCTGCCTGCGGGCCCTTCGACCCGGTGCCGACGTCGAACACGACGGCCTGGCCCTCCTCGAGGACCTTGTAACCCGACATGTCGATGGCCGAGTAGTGCACGAACACGTCCTGGCCCCCTCCATCCACGGTGATGAAGCCGAAGCCCTTTTCAGCGTTGAACCACTTCACGGTTCCGTTGGCCATGATCTCTTGCTCCCTGGTACTGCAGTGCGGAACGACGTGATCGTCGTCTGCATGGGACTCTGACCGAACCGGTCCGATCAGGCAAGAGGTGTGACGTTGTTTCACGTCGATTCCGTCAGAAATCAACGTGCCCGAAACACAGCCGTCACACAATGCGCGAATAACGCGGTGGAACCGGGATCAGCCGGTGTAGTCGGCGCCGAGGACGACGCTCACGTCGGCGTTCGGGAACGCCGCGGACTGCTGCACGGCCGTGACGCCGAGCTGCTTCGCGATGCCCTGCGCGACCGCCGCCTGCGACGCCTGCTGGTAGTAGACGATCGTCGACGTGGAGCCCGTCGTGCCGGCGTCTCCGGTGGAGGCGACCTGCCAGCCGGCGCCGGTCAGCGCCGCACTGGCCCGGCTGGCGAGGCCCGTGGTGGTCGTGCCGTTCAGCACGACGACGGTGGTGGTGCCCTGCTGTGCCGGCGTCGCGGCCGCGGCGCTGCCCGCCCCGGCCGAACCCGATCCGGCGGACGAGGACGCGGACGGCTTCGACGTCGCCGAGGGCTTCGCCGTCGCGGACGTCGACGTGGACGTGGAGGGCGAATCGGATCCGTTGAAGGAGTAGCTGCCGTTCAGCACCGCGAGGGCGAGCACCGCGACGCCGACGAGCACGCCGGTGGCGAGCGCCGCCCAGGCGAAGACGATCCAGCCACGACCGCGACGCTGTGCCCCGCGGTGCGCACCGACCCGCGGGCCGTCGGCGACGTCGTCGAACCGGTCTCGGGGGAATCTCGTGCTCATCGTTCCTCTTCACGTCCTTCGGGAGCTGCACCGGGCGCGACGAAGCTGCGCGTCGCCCGGGCGCTGGTGCGCGCGTGACGGAGCCGCTGCAGCCGGGTCACGAGCTGCGGGTCGTACGCGAGTGCCGCGGGTGAGTCGATCACGCGGTTCAGCACCTGGTAGTAGCGCGCCGCCGACATCTCGAACTCCACCCGGATCTCCGCTTCCTTCGTGCGGTCGTGCCGTGCCCGGTCCTGCTCGAACGACAGCACGTGCTTCGCGAGCTCACTGAGCTGGTCAGCACCGAGCTGGTCAGCACCGATCTGATCAGCGCTGCGCTGGTCGACGCTGCGTTCGTCGGTGGGGCTGGTCACGGCGGTTCCGATCACGTATCGGGTAACGGGTCTCGCACATCGTAGGGGTGGAGTCGATCCGGACCCTGGTACGGCGCTGGACTGTCGCGAACACCGGTCACAGGTTCGGCGCACGGAACCAGCGCACACGTGTGCCGAACGGATCGGAGACGGCGACCGCGACGCCGTCGAGCGAGACCGTCGCGAACGCGTCCGGGTCGGCCGCGTCGACGTCGTCGGGCAGCGTCGCCGCCACCCCGCGCAGGATCCCGGTGCGTTCGAGGGCGATCCAGTGCACGCCCCGCGCACGGATCAGGTCCACGAACCGCTGCCGGTCCGCGCCCGGCACGTAGACCAGGGTCCCGGTGGTCAGGACGACCGGTTCGACGTCGTCCGGCAGCGCGTCCAGTGCACGGTCGAGGTCGCCGGGCACGGCGCCGACGAGCCGGTCTGGAGGCACGGCGAGCGCCGCGCGCGCAGCCTGACGCATCAGGGCGGTCCGGTACGACGCCTCGGGCGGGACGGCCTCGACCAGCCGGTCGAACGCGCCGGGGACCGACAGGTCGATCGGGTTCGGGTCGAGGGCCACCCGGGCGCCGACCCTGATCGGGACGGTCGCGGGTGTGGGAACGGCCCCGGAGGCGTCCGCCACCAGCCGGACCGAGGGATCGGCGACCGCCGTGTGCATCCGGAGGACCGCGGCCCCGGAACCGACCCGGTAGTCCAGGGTCACCCGGTCCGGGATCGAGCACAGCCCGGCGGCGGCACCGGCGTCGACCAGGCCGAGCGGACGCGCGGACCCTTCGGCGAGCGCCGCGAACAGCGGGACGACCGGTGCGAGCCGTTGCGGGTCGTTGGCCTGCACCGTGGCGGAGGCGAGGGCCGTGATCAGCGCGGGGCGGGCCTCCAGGCCGAGCGCGCGCAGCGCATCCGGATCCGACGGGTCGGCGCCCAGCCGCCGCGCGACCGCGAAGAACAGTTCCGGCTGCCGCTGCTGCTCGGGGACCTCGGCGAGGAGCGCGACGAGGGAGTCGTCGAGCGACCGTGCCCAGGCGGCGTACGCCGGCGAGACGGCCTGGACGCGGTCGGCGTACGCGTCGTACCGGGCGCGGGTGTCCATCAGCGCCCGGGCCGGTGCATGCCGACGTGACGGATGCCGGCCTCGTCGTACGGCTCCCCGAACCGCACGAAGCCGTACCGCTCGTACAGGGCGGCGACGTACTCCTGGGCGTGCAGGACGAACGGGTCGTGCCCGTGTTCGTCGAGGACGGCGGCGACGAGCCGGCCGGCGATCCCCTGCCCACGGTGTCCGGGGTCGGTCGCGACCCGGCCGATCACCCACGCCGGTGGCTCCGCGCCGTCGGGGTGGACCTCGTCGGCCGCCGGACGGATGAGCCGCAGGTACCCAACCGCATCGGTGTCCGTGCCGAACCACCAGTGCTCGGTGTCGGGCTCGCGGTCACGGCCGTCGAAGTCCTCGGCGGTGACCCGCTGCTCGAGCGCGAACACGCGGTTGCGCAGGACGACGATGCCGTACAGTTCGTCCGTCGTCAGACGGGTCCAACGGGCGTGGTGCACGGAATGCTCGGACATCGTGGCGAGTTTAGTGAAGTGGTCGGGAGTGCCCGGAAGAGCCCGGCCGGAAGCAGGAGGAACCAATGGCATACAACGTCGAC
The DNA here is from genome assembly GCF_001864855.1 of Curtobacterium sp. MCBA15_005. Classification (NCBI taxonomy): domain Bacteria; kingdom Bacillati; phylum Actinomycetota; class Actinomycetes; order Micrococcales; family Microbacteriaceae; genus Curtobacterium; species Curtobacterium sp. MCBA15_005. Next base: position 27,253 of record NZ_MJGL01000001.1, on the reverse strand, counting down.
AAGTCCGACGCCCAGTGGCGCGAGGAGCTCTCCCCGGACCAGTACGCCGTCCTCCGCCAGGCGGGGACCGAACGACCGTGGACCGGTGAACTCCTCGACGAGGAGCGCGCCGGCGTCTACACCTGTGCGGCCTGCAACGCGGAGCTGTTCAAGAGCGGCACGAAGTTCGACTCCGGCTGCGGCTGGCCGTCGTTCTACGAGTCGGTGAACCCGGACGCCGTGCAGCTCATCGAGGACAACTCCCTCGGCATGGCCCGCACCGAGGTCCGGTGCGCGAACTGCGGTTCGCACCTGGGCCACGTGTTCCCGGACGGGTTCGGCACCCCCACGGGTGACCGGTACTGCATGAACTCGATCTCGCTGAACTTCTCGGAGAAGTCGGGCGAGTGAGCCCCGGACGCCCTCAGCGGTAGGATGAGCGGCGTCAGCCGGCATGGCGCAATTGGTAGCGCACCGTACTTGTAATACGGGGGTTGCGGGTTCAAGTCCCGCTGCCGGCCCCAGACGAAGCGATGCCCCGGGCGAAGTCTCGCCCGGGGCATCGGCACACGGAACGCGGATCAGGGGGCGTTCCGGGCGCTGGACGCGGTAACCAGCCGGTCGTGCGACGAGGATGACACCTCACCGACCCGCACGTCCACACCCGGACCCCACATCCGCGGAAATCCGCACGATGTGCACGAACGCGCAGCGGTCCTGTCCGGTCAGCGCCCGCCGGCTCAGCGCCCGCCGGTGATCTTCCGCTCCCGCTGCGCGACGCCGGCCGTGCCGTAGGGGTAGTCGTCGATGCGGGGAGCGCTGGCGTCGGTCAGCCGGGCGAGCTCGTCGTCGGTGAGCACCAGGTCCGCGGCACCGAGGTTGTCCTCGAGCTGCGACAGGGTGCGGACGCCCAGGATCACGCTCGTGACCGCGGGCCGGGCCAGCAGCCAGGCGAGTGCGACCTGCGACTTCGACGCGTCGTGGGCGTCGGCCACCTCGGAGACGGCGTCGAGCACCTCCCACGTGCGCTCGTCGCCGTTGCGGGCGTCCCACGCCTCCATGCCGCGCTGCGGGTTCTCGCCCAGGCGGGTGGCGCCGGACGGGGCCTCGTCGCGCTGGTACTTGCCGGAGAGCCAACCGCCGGCCAGCGGCGACCAGGGCAGCAGGCCGATCCCGGCGTCGAGGCAGGCGGGCACGACCTCGTGCTCGATGTCGCGGACGAGCAGGTTGTACTGCGGCTGCAGGGTGACGGGCGGTGCCCAGCCGTGCGACTTCGCCTCGTAGACGGCCTTGGTGACCTGGTAGCCGAGGTAGTTCGAGAACCCGTAGGAGCCGATCTTGCCGGCGGACACGGCGTCGTCGAGGAACCGCAGGGTCTCCTCGATGGGGGTCAGGGCGTCCCACGCGTGCATCTGGTACAGGTCGATGTGGTCGACGCCGAGCCGCTCGAGCGAGGCGTCGAGGGCCACGCGCAGGTGTCGTCGGGACAGGCCGAGGTCGTTCGGGCCGTCGCCCTGCGGGAACCGGCCCTTGGTGGCGAGGACGACCTGCGCGGCCTCGGTGGGGTGTGCTGCGAGCCAGCGGCCGATGATCCGCTCGGACTCGTTGCCGGAGTAGACGTCCGCCGTGTCGACGAGCGTGCCACCGGCGGCCACGAAGGCGTCGAGGATGGCGTGTGAGGTGGGTTCGTCGGCTTCGCTGCCGAACGTCATGGTGCCGAGGGTCAGCGTCGACACCGATGTCCCGCTGTTGCCGAGGAGTCTGTAGTCCATGGCGGGGACGGTACGCCCGGTGCCGTCCGACCGAGGGGACCCACGAGTACCCCTCAGCGCGGGGCGGACAGGAACCGCAGCGCCGCTTCGCGGAACGGCCGCGAGGTCGGGGCGTTGAAGTGGTTGCGCCCCGGGATCTCGAAGAAGGTGGCGTCCGGCGCGGCCTCGGCGAGCCGGACCGCGCTGTCGCGGATGCCGTCCTCGCTGCCCGCGGCGATCAGGAGCGGCTGCGCCGGGGCGTTCTCCGGGGTCGGCTCGATGCTGTTCCGCATCCCCTCGACCATGGCCACGAGCGCGCCGAGGTCGTTGCCCTCGACGTTGCCCGCCATCGTCAGGTAGCCGTTGGTGACGCGGTCCTCGATCGGGGTGCCGTCGGCGATGTACGCCTTCGCCTGGTCGACTCGGACGCGACGCATCGGGTCGGCGTCCGGGATCCCGCCGAACACCGCGCGCGAGATCCGGCCCGGCAGCCGCTCGGCGGTGTGCCAGCCGACCCGTGCGCCGAGCGAGTAGCCGAGGAACGCGACGTCGTCGAGCAGGTACGTGTCGATGACCGTGGTGACGTCGGCGACGAGCAGGTCCATCGAGTAGGCACCCGGGTCGTGCGGCTTCGCGCTCGCGCCGTGCCCGCGCTGGTCGAGCGCCAGGACCCGGTACCCGGCACGGACCAGGTGCCGCGTCCAGCCCGAGGCGTGCCAGTTGAGCACCGCACCGGACGCGAAGCCGTGCACCGCGATGACGGCCGGGGCGTCGGGGTCGCCGAAGTCGTAGGTCGCGAGTCGCAGCCCGTCGGGCGACATCACGAACCGGGGGCGGGGCGCTTCGGGGACGAGTGACATGTCCTCTCAAGCGTATCGGGGCAGTGTGGTGGCCATGGACGGCTACGGCGGCGATCAGATCCGGGCGGCGGAACGCCCCCACCTCGACGCGGGGGAACCCCTGATGCAGCGCGCCGCCGACGGGCTCGCGCGCATCGTCGGCGACCTGCTGGACGACCCGGCCGTGCGGCCGGTCGACGGGCCGGGATCCGTCCTCGTGCTCGCCGGCAGCGGCGACAACGGCGGTGACGCCCTGTTCGCGGGCGCTCGCCTGGCAGCGGCCGGGAGGCACGTGGCGGTCCTGCGCGTCGGCTCCCGTGTCCACGAGGCCGGCTTGGCAGCGGCGCTGGACGCCGGCGCCCGTCTGCTCGACGGCCCGTCCGGCGCCTCGGGACCGAGCTCGGGCGGAGCGGCCGACATCCTGCGGGCCGCCGGCCGGAGCGACGGCGAACGCCTGGCGGACGTCGCGACCGAGGCGGCGCTCGAGGCCGACCTGGTGCTCGACGGCATCCTCGGCATCGGGGCACGGGGCGCGAACGCGCTGCGGTCCCCCGCACGCGAGGTCGTGGACGCCATCCGTGAACTCGCCCGCGACCAGCGTGCGCCGTTCGTCGTCGCGGTGGACGTGCCGAGCGGCATCGACGTGGACACCGGCGGGGTCGCGGACGACCACGTCCTGCACGCCGACGTCACCGTCACCTTCGGCGGTGTGAAGGCCGGCCTGCTGACCGGACCCGCTGCCACCCTCGCCGGGCGGATCGAACTCGTCGACGTCGGGATCGGTGCGGACCTGGCGACGACGGAGCCGCTGATCCGCACCTGACCCCTCGCCCGTCAGTGGTGCTCGTACAGCACGGGCTCCGGCAGACCGTGCTCGGCGCGGATGCTGCGTGCGATGCCCTCGATGGCGACCAGGGCGTCGACCACGAGCTCCGGCGTCACCGGGAACGGCATGTTGTGGATGGTCTCGCCCTCCACCGTCGCGGCCTCGGCCACGGCGCGCAGCACATCACGGTCGTCGACCGTCAGGCCGATCTCGGTCAGGGTGTTCGGCAGGCCGACCTTCGTGGTGAAGACGACGAAGTCCTCGATCTCCTCGGCCGGGGCACCCTCGAGCACCAGCTGTGCGATCGTCCCGATGTTCACCTTCTGCCCGTGCGCCAGGCCGTGCGCCTGCGGAGCCGCGGTCAGCCCGTTGTGGATCGCGTGGGCGGCGGCGAGCCCACCGGACTCGAAGCCCAGGCCGGACAGCAGCGTGTTCGCCTCGACGACCTTCTCGAGCGCCGGGGTGACGACCTTGGCCTTGACGGCCTCGATGGCCTGCAGGGCGTTCTCGTGCAGGAGCTTCCACGACAGCTCGGCGAGCGCGACCCCGGTCTGGGTCTGCAGGCCGCCGGCCATGGTGTCGGCGTTGGCGCGCTTCGCGGCACGGGCCTCGACCCAGGTCGCCAGCGCATCGCCGATGCCCGCGACCAGGAACTGCACCGGCGCGTTGGCGACGAGCCTGGTGTCGATGAGCACCAGGTCCGGGTTGTGCGGGAAGAAGCGGTACTCGATGAACTCGCCCTCGGCGGTGTAGATGACGGCGAGCGCCGAGGTCGGGGCGTCGGTGGACGCGGCCGTCGGCACGCTGGCCCACCGGATGCCGGCGAGGTGCCCAGCGGCCTTCGCGGCGTCGATCGCGGAGCCACCGCCGAGCCCCACGATGACGTCGGCGTCCTTCGCGCGGATCTGCTCGACGAGCTCGTCGACGGCCTCGGGGGTGGCGAAGCGGCCGAACCCGACACGTTCCACGGCCAGGTCGGCGGATCGGAAGCTCTCGGTGACGGCGGTCTCGACGATGCCCCAGACCACGTCGTCGGCGACGATCAGGGGCCGCTTGCCGATCGGGGCGATGAACTCGCCGACGCGGGTGATCGCGTCCTTGCCCTGGACGTAGCGGGCGGGGCTCATCACGGTGCTGATGGGAGTGGCCATTGTGCGGTTCCTTCCGGTTGTACGACAGGTGTACGACGGGTGTCGGGGTGGCCGACGCCGCCGACGGTACGCGGGGCCACTGATCGGGAGGTGCTGATCGGTAGGTTCGGGATCATGACGTTCAACGACGACTCGCAACTCCGGGGCGGCAAGGTCAAGCGGCGGGGTCGCACCACGGCGATCGGCGGAGGCGCCGTGGGCGTCGGCGCCATCGTGGTGTTCCTGATCGCGCAGTTCACCGGCTTCGACCTGAGCGGGATCGTCGGCGGCGGCACCGGCCTGACGACGATCCAGCAGGAGGGCGAGTCCGCCGACGCCGCCCCCGAGTGCCGGACCGGGCGCGACGCCAACCTGCGCGTCGAGTGCCGGATGGAGGGCGCGGCCGAGTCGCTCGACGCCTACTGGACGTCCGAGGCGCGGTCGCTCGGCATCTCGTACACGTCACCGGAGTTCTTCCTGTTCCAGGACTCCACCGACACCTCGTGCGGGCAGGCCTCGGCCGCGACCGGCCCGTTCTACTGCCCGCCGGACCGTGCGATCTTCCTGGACACCGCGTTCTACGACGACCTGCAGTCGCAGTACGGCTCGTCCGGCGGTCCGCTCGCGCAGATGTACGTCGTCGCACACGAGTGGGGCCACCACGTGCAGCAGCTGCAGGGGTCGTTCGCGAACACCGACCGCTCCGGCACGGGTGCGTCGTCGGGCAGTGTCCGCGTCGAGCTGCAGGCGGACTGCTACGCCGGAGCCTGGGTCGGCGACGCCGCCACGACGAAGGACGCGAACGGCGAGACCTTCTTCGAACCGATCACCCGCTCCCAGATCACCGACGCCCTGTCGGCGGCGAGCGCCGTGGGCGACGACAGCATCCAGGAGCGCGCGACCGGCCGCGTCGACCCGGACTCGTTCACCCACGGGTCGAGCGAGCAGCGACAGCGCTGGTTCCTGCGGGGCTACCAGCAGGGCGCGACGAGCTGCGACACGCTGAGCATCCCGGGTTCGGCCCTGTAGCCGCACCGGTGACGGACGGGAGGCCCGGTTCCAGCTGGCACCGGGCCTCCCGTCCGTGGTCAGCGCGTCAGTGCCCGTGCTGACGTCAGCGCTCGTCCGGCTGTCAGCGCTTGGTCGGCGTGGCAGACGGGGTCGCGCTGGGCGTGGGCGTCGGGGTCGCGTCGGTCGCCCCGGCGGCCGTCACCACGAAGGTGCGGAAGTCGTCGTTCGTGACCGGGGAGGTCAGCTCGTAGCGCTGCCCGTTCACGAGCACGAGCGGGGTGCCGGGGAACTCCTTGAGCGTCGAGCCCGGGATCGTGCCCCCGGACACCGCCGTCGTCTGCTCGTCCACCCACTTGGCGTAGTCCTGGTCGGCGATGCAGCTCCGGACGGCGCTGCGTTCCTGCAGCCCCTGCACGCCCGTGACGACGTCGGTGAGCTCGGCGTCCGTCAGGCCCGCGGTGCCCTCGTCCGGCTGCTTCGCGAAGAGCGCCTGGTTCACCGCGTAGAACTGGTTCGGGGAGTGCTCGGCCACGCAGGCGGCGGCGTTCGCGGCGCGGAGGGAGTACTTCGTGCCCTGCGAGCGGTTCGACAGGATCGCGACGGGGTGGATGTCGACCGTGGCTGCACCGGAATCGACGAGGTCCTTGATGTAGTCGCCGTTCGCCTGCTCGAACTGGCCGCAGCCCGGGCAGAGGTAGTCGACGTACAGGGTGATCCGGACGGTGCCGGCGCCGTCGGTCGCGGCACTGCTCGGCGACGCGGAGGCCGATCCGGACGCGGACGCCGCGACGGGCTTCAGGCCCTGCCCGATGGTGATCCCGCCCTGCGACATGGTCGACGGGCCGGGGCCGGCGGGCTTCACGGAGTCGACCAGCACGAGCGTGACGATCGTCGCGGCGGCGAGGAGCACGACCCCGAGCCCGATCTGCAGGCCGAGCCGGACACCACGCTGGCGTCGCTTCTGCTGGGTCCGGGCACGCTGGGCTCGCTGGCGGGCGGCTTCACGGCGCTCGTTCCGCGCGGCGCGGGCGGCACCCTCGGGGCGGTTGTTCATCGGTGCGTCGTCCTCCTGATCGGTGTCCGCTCGGCGTTCCCCTGCTCGGCGGACGGACCCGGCGATTGTAGTGGGGCGCTCTGGGAAGCCGCCGACCAAGGGGGAAAACACTGGCGCACCCGGGTGAACTCGTGTTGTATGAACCTCGACAGTCGACGGCGACTGTCCGGGGCCCGTACGGGCACACCGCTTCACTCGGATCGTCCGGCACGTACCTGCCGGTGAAGGAAGGACCGAACGCTCATGGCGTCCGTCACCTATGACAAGGCAACCCGTCTCTACCCCGGAGGCAACCGTCCCGCGGTCGACTCCCTCGACCTGGACGTCGCCGACGGCGAGTTCCTCGTCCTCGTCGGCCCCTCGGGCTGCGGCAAGTCCACCTCGCTCCGCATGCTGGCCGGCCTCGAAGAGGTCAACTCCGGTCAGATCCGCATCGGCGACCGCGACGTCACGGACGTCCCGCCGAAGGACCGCGACATCGCGATGGTGTTCCAGAACTACGCGCTGTACCCGCACATGACCGTCGCCGAGAACATGGGCTTCGCGCTCAAGATCGCCGGCGTCGGCAAGGAAGAGCGCGCCACCCGCGTGCAGGAAGCCGCCAAGCTCCTCGACCTCGAGGACTACCTCGGCCGCAAGCCGAAGGCGCTCTCCGGTGGTCAGCGTCAGCGCGTCGCGATGGGCCGTGCGATCGTCCGTCAGCCGCAGGTGTTCCTCATGGACGAGCCGCTGTCGAACCTCGACGCCAAGCTCCGCGTCCAGACCCGCACGCAGATCGCGTCGCTGCAGCGTCGTCTCGGCGTCACCACGGTCTACGTCACGCACGACCAGACCGAGGCGCTCACCATGGGTGACCGCATCGCGGTGCTCAAGGACGGCATCCTGCAGCAGGTCGGCACCCCGCGCGACCTGTACGAGAAGCCGAACAACGTGTTCGTCGCCGGCTTCATCGGTTCGCCGGCCATGAACCTGCTGCCCGCCGACGTCATCGAGGGCGGCATCAAGTTCGGCACGCTCAACCACGCGATCGACCGCGACACCCTGTCGAACGCCCGTGCCGCACAGATCACGGTCGGCATCCGCCCCGAGGACGTCATCGTGTCGCAGTCCGGCGAGGGCCTGCCCGTCACGGTCGACGTCGTCGAGGAGCTCGGCGCCGACGGCTACCTCTACGGTCACGCCGACGTGAACGGCCAGCGCGCCGACATCGTCGCCCGTGTCGACGGTCGTGCGCACCCGTCGATCGGTGACACGATCGTCATCACGCCGAAGCAGGGCCACGTCCACGCCTTCGACACCGAGTCGGGCGACCGCCTCGACGACAAGGCCGTCGTCAGCGCGTAACCAGCGCACTCCCCCGAGAGCCCGCGCCCGCCTCACAAGGGCGGACGCGGGCTCTCGGCTGTCCCCGACACCAGAGGAACCACCGTGCCCGACTCGATGTCCATCACCGCCGCCACCGTCGACCCCGGCCTGCTCGACCTGCCGTGGGACCTGCCGCTCGCCGACTGGCCCGACGACACGATCGTCGCGCTGCCGAAGGGCATCTCGCGGCACCTCGTGCGGTTCGTGCACCTGAGCGGGTACGTCGCCGCGGTGAAGGAGACCGGCGAAGAGGTCGCCCGGTCCGAGTACGAGATGCTCCGGACCCTGCAGCGCATGGACGTGCCGTGCGTGGACCCGGTCGCGGTCATCACGAACCGCGTCGACGCCGACGGTGAACCACTGCACCCCGTGCTGGTGACCCGCCACCTGCGGTTCTCCCTGCCCTACCGCGCGCTCTACTCGCAGACGCTGCGCCCCGAGACCGCCACCCGCTTGGTCGACGCCCTCGCGCTGCTGCTCGTCCGCCTGCACGTCATCGGCTTCTACTGGGGCGACGTGTCCCTGTCGAACACGCTGTTCCGTCGCGACGCCGGGGCCTTCGCCGCGTACCTGGTCGACGCCGAGACCGGCAAGCTCTACCCCGGCGGGCTGTCGAACGGCCAGCGCGAGAACGACCTCGAGGTCGCCCGCGTGAACATCGCCGGCGAGCTGCTCGACCTCGAGGCCGGCGGTCGACTCGACGAGAACGCCGACCCCGTCGACGTCTCGAACCGCATCGTCGCCCAGTACCGGACGCTCTGGACCGAGCTCACCGGCACCGAGCAGTTCGACATCAAGGAACGCTGGCGCATCAACGACCGCGTCGAGCGCCTGAACGAGCTCGGCTTCGACATCGAGGAGCTCTCGATCCACACGACCGAGGGCGGCTCGCAGGTCCGGATCCAGCCGAAGGTCGTCGACGCCGGGCACCACCAGCGCCGACTGCTGCGGCTCACCGGGCTCGACGCCGGTGAGAACCAGGCCCGGCGCCTGCTCAACGACCTCGACTCGTACCGTGCCCGCAACGGCCGTGACGAACTCGACGAGGAGATGGTGGCGCACGAGTGGGTCTCACGGGTCTTCGAGCCCGTCGTCCGCTCGATCCCCCGCGACCTGCGCGGCCGGCTCGAACCCGCCGAGGTGTTCCACGAGCTGCTCGAGCACCGCTGGTTCATGTCCCAGCAAGAAGAGCGTTCCGTCTCCCTGCCCGAGGCCACGACCGCCTACATCAACGACGTGCTCCGACACCGTCGCGACGAGCGCCTGCTCATCAACCCGCCGACCTCGTCGATCACCGTGCCGATCCCGGTGCTGGACGACGACGCCGACGGGTCCGACGAGTCCGACGACGTCGACGACTGGCGCGCCACGGTCTGACGCGGTCTCCGCTCGGTCACGGCACCCCGCCGGGTGGGCGCCGACCGGTCGCAGACCGTCGTCTGCGGCGTCGCGCAGCGACGACTCGTGACCACACGGCGGGCACCAGCCGACGTGTCCTGACCGTTCGGGGGTCGAGAACGCGACCGTCTGGAGGCCCGTCCCGCGTCCCGGAGACCGGCGCCGGCCCTCCAGACCGTCACGCCCAGCCCCGCCGGTGGTGACGTCGGACGTCGAGCGGTCACGACACCCCGCCGGACGAACGTCGACCGGTCACGGACCGTCACCTGCCGCGTCGCGCAGCGACGACGCGTGACCGCACGGCAGGCACCAGCCGACGTGTCCTGACCGTTCGGGGGTCGAGAACGCGACCGCCTGGAGGCCCGGCGCGGGTCCCGGAGACCGGCGCCGGCCCTCCAGACCGTCACGCCCAGCCCCGCCGGTGGTGACGTTGGACGTCGAGCGGTCACGACACCCCGCCTGGCGAACCTCGACCGGTCACGGACCGTCACCTGCCGCGTCGCGCAGCGACGACCCGTGACCGCACGGCAGCCACCAGCCGACGTGTCCTGACCCTTCGAGCCCGGCCCAGGCAGCACCGTGAGCAGGAATGGTCGCC
>NZ_MJGL01000001.1:11588-16695 GCF_001864855.1 Curtobacterium sp. MCBA15_005 | reverse complement strand
ACCATTCCTGCTCACGAAGTGCTGTGGCTACGCGGTGCGACGGCGCCGCGCGACCTCCCACAGGGTGACGCTCGCGGCGATGCCGGCGTTCAGGGACTCGGTGGCGCTCGAGATCGGGATCGACACGATCGCGTCACAGGTCTCGGTGACCAGGCGCGACAGGCCCTTGCCCTCGGAACCGACGACGATCACGATCGGACGGTCGGCGAGCTCGAGGCCGTCGAGCTCCACGTCACCGTCGCCGTCCAGGCCGAGGACGAACAGGCCCATCGACTTGAGCGACTTCAGGGTCTGCGTGAGGTTCGGGGCCATCGCGACGGGCGTGCGTGCCGCGGCACCGGCCGAGGTCTTCCACGCCGACGCCGTCACGCCGACCGAACGACGCTGCGGCACGATGACGCCGTGTCCGCCGAAGGCCGCGGTCGAGCGGATGATCGCGCCGAGGTTGCGGGGGTCCGTGATGCCGTCGAGCGCGACGAGCAGCGGGACCTGGTCGCGCGAGAACGCCTGCTCGACGATGTCCTCGGACACGGCGTACTGGTACGCCGGCACCTTGAGGGCGACGCCCTGGTGCACGCTGTCGTGTCCGGTTATGCGGTCGAGCTCGGGACGCATGAGCTCGATGATCGGCACGCCACGGTGGTTGGCGAGCGCGAGGATCTCCTTCACGCGGTCGTCGACCTCGATGCGCGACGCGATGTAGAGCGTCGACGACGGGGTCTTCGTCCGCAGGGCCTCGAGCACGGAGTTGCGTCCGGTCACCAGCTCGGAGTCGTCGGTCTTGCGTGCCGGCGGACGGCCCGTGCGACCCTGCGGGGTGCTCGAGGAACCGTGCCGACCCTTGGCCGCCTCGAAGCGGTCCTTCGCGGCCTTGCGCTTGCCGGCGGGGTGGTACGGGCGGTCCTCGGCCTTCGGGGTCGGCTTGCGACCCTCGAGCGCCTGGGCGCCCTGTCCGCCGGAACCGACCTGCTTGTTGCCCTTGCGACCGGTGCGGACGGCGCCGGGCCGACCCTTCTTGCTTCCCGAGACGTTCTTCATGCGTAGCTCCTGTTCGGCACTGCCGTGTTCAGGCGATGCTCCAGCGTGTTCCGGACGGCGTGTCCTCGATCGTGATGCCCGCGGCGGCGAGGTCGTCGCGCACGCGGTCGGCCGCGGTGAAGTCCCGTGCTGCCCTGGCGTCCGCGCGCTCCTGCACGAGGCGTTCGACGAGGGCGGCGAGCGGGCCTGCCGAGGTGTCGTGGCCGCCGCCCGACCAGTGGGCGGCTCGCGGGTCGATGCCGAGCACCTCCACCATCGCAGCCACCTGATGGTACGCGGTCCCGAGCGTTTCCGCATCGTCGGCGTCGAGGGCGGCGTTGCCGGTGCGCACGGTCTCGTGCAGCACGGCCAGGGCCTGGGGCACGGAGAGGTCGTCGTCCATGGCGGCGGCGAAGGCCTCGGGCACGGCCGGGGCGTCGGCGAGGTGGACGCCCTCGAGTCGGGTCTCGGCGCGCTCGAGGAACCCGGCGATGCGGTCGTACGCCGCCTCGGCCTCGGCCAGGGAACCCTCGTGGTGGTCGATCGACGAGCGGTAGTGGGCGGCACCGAGGAAGTAGCGCACGACGGCGGGACGAGCGGATCCGAGGAAGTCCGCGGCGAAGATCGAGTTGCCGAGCGACTTCGACATCTTCTGGCCCTCGACCGTCACCAGGCCGTTGTGCAGCCAGTACGACGCGAACGGGTCCCCGGCGGCCGTGGACTGCGCCAGCTCGTTCTCGTGGTGCGGGAAGCGCAGGTCGAGCCCGCCGCCGTGGATGTCGAACGCCGGGCCGAGGTACCGACGGGACATCGCCGAGCACTCGATGTGCCAGCCCGGGCGGCCGGCACCCCACGGGGAGTCCCAGTTGGCCGTCGACGGCTCGCCGGGCTTCGCACCCTTCCAGAGCGCGAAGTCACGGGCGTCGCGCTTGCCACGCGGGTCGGCGTCGGCGGCCTCGACCATGTCCTCGCGCCGCTGCCGGGTGAGCAGCCCGTAGTCGGCCCAGCTGCCGGTGTCGAAGTAGACGTCACCCGAGCCGTCGTCGGCGGCGTAGGCGTGCCCGCGGTCGATCAGGCGCTGGATGATCTCGTGCATCTGCGGCACGCTCGCGGTGGCCCGCGGTTCGTACGTCGGGGGCAGGATGCCGAGGGCGTTGTACGCGGCCGTGAACTCGAGCTCGACCCGGTAGGCGCGGGCGAACCACGCCTCGTCCGTGCCGGCAGCCAGGTCGAGGACCTTGTCGTCGATGTCGGTGACGTTGCGCACCAGGGTCACCCGGTACCCGCGGTGGGTGAGCCACCGACGCCAGATGTCGTAGACGAGCGCGGACCGCAGGTGCCCGATGTGCGGCGACGACTGCACCGTCGGACCACAGACGTAGACGCTCACGTGTCCGTCGACCAGGGGCACGAGGTCGACGACGGCTGCGGCGCGGGAGTCGTAGAGGCGAACGGTCACGCCTCAACCCTAATCGGCGCGGGGCCGCGGTTTCAGGAGGGACGCACGAGTGCCGTGGCGATCGCCGCGAGCCCCTCGCCACGGCCGGTGAAGCCGAGGCCGTCGGTCGTCGTGCCGGACACGGCGACGGGCGCACCGACGACCGCGGACAGGGCGTCCTGCATCTCGTCGCGGCGACGACCGATGCGCGGCCGGTTGCCGACGACCTGCACGGTGACGGACACCGGCACGAGCCCGACATCGGCGAGCAGCGCGACCGCACCCCGGACGAAGACGTCGCCCGTGGCACCGGCGTACTGCGGGTCAGCGGTGCCGAAGCGCCCGCCGATGTCGCCGAGGCCCCCGGCGGAGAGCAGGGCGTCGCACACCGCGTGCGCCACCGCGTCGCCGTCGCTGTGCCCGGAGAGGCCGGGTTCGCCGGGGAAGTCGAGCAGGCCGACGCGGCAGGGCGAGGCGTCGTCGAAGGCGTGCACGTCGACCCCGAGCCCGAGCCGGACCGCGACGACGGCGTCGGCCGTCCCCGCACCGGCACCACCGGCCGCCTCGGTCCGCGCCCGCACGATCGACTCGGCCCGGCCGAGGTCCCACGGCGTCGTGATCTTGAAGGCGTCGGCGTCCCCCGGCACGAACCGGACGGTGCCCCCGACGGCCTGGAACACCCCGGCGTCGTCCGTCTCGGACTGCGACGACACCGCGTAGGCCCGCCGTAGTGCCGCGAGCGGGAAGCCCTGCGGCGTCTGCACCCCGACGAGCGCCGCACGGTCGACGGTCTCGACGACGACGTCACCGTCGACCCGCTTCACCGTGTCCGTGACGGGGAGCGCCGGCACGACGCCCGCACCGTCACCGGCGGCGACGGCGTCGAACACCCGCGAGAACTGTGCCGCGGGCGTGAGGCACCGCGCCGCGTCGTGCACGAGCACCGTGGTGACGGAGTCCGGCAGGACGGCCAGGCCGGCCTCGACCGAACCGTGGCGATCCGTGCCTCCGGCGACGACGGCCGTGTACGCGACCGCAGCACCCGCGACCGAACCGACCACCTGCCGGCACTCGTCCAGGTGCGACGCCGGTGCGACCACGACGACGAGCGTCGGTGACGGCAAGGCGAACAGAGGTTCGAGCGCCCGCGCGAGCATGAGCGAACCGGCCACGGGCACGAACGCCTTCGCGGTCCCGATGCCGAGCCGGGTGCCGGAACCCGCCGCAACGACGACGACCGCCCGGTCCACCCCTTCGGGGAACCGTGCGGTCGTCGTTCGTGCTGTCGTGTTCAGTGCGCTGTCGTCAGACTCAGGAAGCCAGGACCTCGTCGAGGACGGTCGATGCCTTGTCCTCGTCGGTCTTCTCGGCCAGCGCGAGCTCGGAGATCAGGATCTGCCGGGCCTTGGCGAGCATCCGCTTCTCACCCGCGGAGAGCCCGCGGTCCTGATCGCGCCGCCAGAGGTCGCGGACGACCTCGGACACCTTGATGACGTCACCGGAAGCGAGCTTCTCGAGGTTCGCCTTGTAGCGGCGTGACCAGTTGGTGGGCTCTTCCGTGAACGGCGCCCGGAGTACCTCGAACACCTTGTCGAGTCCTTCCTTGCCGATCACGTCGCGGACGCCGACCAGGTCGACGTTGTCCGCCGGGACCTCGATCGTCAGGTCACCCTGCGTCACCCGCAGTTTCAGGTAGACCTTTTCCTCGCCCTTGATGACGCGAGTCTTGACTTCAGAGATGGTTGCCGCCCCGTGATGGGGGTAGACGACGGTCTCGCCGACCTCGAATTGCATGTATCAGGCTCCGTTCCCAGACATCCAGTTTACCACAGGGGCCGTTCCGGTAAGGGGACCCTCAACGCTCACCCCTCCCGGTGATCGCTAGGATGGGCGCGGGGACCGCCCGGTCCTCATCGTGACTTACGGAGGAATCTCTTGCGACCTCGGGTACTCGTGTCCGTCGCCGTTGCGGCGACCATCGCGCTCGGCGCCACCGGGTGCGAGTTCATGTCGCCGGCCCACACCGTCGACATCAAGCAGATCACCGACGGCGTGGACGTCTCGACCGGCAAGGTCGACGTGCGGAACGCCCTCCTGATCTCGGACGACGGTGAGAGCGCCCGCTTCATCGGCACGCTCGTGAACAACGACGACCAGGACGACTACACCGTCTCGATCGAGATCGGCGGCGCCACCCAGACCGTCGACGTGCCGGCGAACACCCACGTCGACCTCGCCATGGCCGCGGGTGCGGGCAGCGACGACGAGTCGAGCGTGCAAGAGGGCGACACCACGCAGGGCACCACCGCCGGTGACGCCGAGCCGGTCGTGTTCGACAACGCGGACGCGAAGCCCGGTTCGCTCGTCAAGGTCTACTTCAGCTACCCCGACGCCGAGGGTGTCTCGGCGAACGTGCCGGTGCTGACGAGCTCGCAGGAGGAGTACCAGACCCTCGCGCCGAGCCCGACCCCGACGCCCACCTCGACGTCGCCGTCCGAGAGCGGCGCGCAGTCGACCGGCGAGGCCGTTCCCGGTACGCAGCCGACCGACTCGCAGACGGATTCGTCCGAGGGCGACAACGGCACCAACTGACGCCGACGGGCGCGGCTGAGACCGCGCCCGGATCGTTCGCACAGGAGGCCCGGTGCGAGT
>NZ_MJGL01000001.1:0-11013 GCF_001864855.1 Curtobacterium sp. MCBA15_005 | reverse complement strand
ACTCGCACCGGGCCTCCTGTCCGTCCGCCTCAGGCCTCGATGCGGTAGCCGAGGCCGCGGACCGTCACCAGGATCTCGGGGGTCGACGGGACCCGCTCGATCTTCGAGCGGATGCGCTTGATGTGGACGTCGAGGGTCTTGGTGTCGCCGAAGTAGTCGGAACCCCACACCCGGTCGATGAGCTGCCCGCGGGTCAGCACACGGCCGGCGTTCCGGAGCAGCAGTTCGAGGAGCTCGAACTCCTTGAGCGGCATCGGGGTCTCGGACCCGTCGACCGACACCGTGTGCCGCTCGACGTCCATCCGGATGCCGCCGACCTGCAGGATCCCGCTGTCCGCCGGGTCGTCCTCGGTCCGGCGACGGAGCACGGCACGGATCCGGGCCAGGAGCTCCCGGGTCGAGTACGGCTTCGTCACGTAGTCGTCGGCGCCGAGCTCGAGCCCGACGACAATGTCCACCTCCGAGTCCTTCGCGGTCAGCATGATGATCGGCGCGTTCGACCGGGTCCGGATCTGCCGGCACACCTCGGTGCCGCTCAGGCCCGGCAGCATGAGGTCGAGGAGCACCAGGTCGGGGTTCTCCGCGTCGAACTTCGACAGCGCGGTCACGCCGTCGGCAGCGACGGAGGTCTCGTACCCCTCACGCTGCAGCAGGAACTCCAGGGGCTCGCTCAGGGCCGGCTCGTCGTCGACGATGAGGATCTTGGTCACGATGGCTGCTCTTCCAGTTGCTCTTCGAGTGCTGTGGTCAGTTCGGGATCTGCCTCGGGCAGACGGATGGTGAAGGTCGAACCCTTGCCGGGCTGCGACCAGACGCGCACGTCACCACCGTGGTTGCTGACGACGTGCTTGACGATCGCGAGCCCGAGGCCGGTGCCCCCGGTGGCACGCGACCGTGCGGGATCGACACGGTAGAACCGTTCGAAGACCCGGTCGAGGTCGGCCTCGGGGATGCCGACACCCTGGTCGGTGATCGCGATCTCGACGAAGCCCTTCGACGACCGCACGCCCACACCGACGCGGGTGTTGTCCGGCGAGTACTTCACCGCGTTGGCGATGAGGTTCGACACCGCGACCTGCAGCAGCCCGCGGTCGCCCATCACCCGCAGCTTCGACTTCTTGGCGCGGATGATCTCGATCGAGCGGGCGCGGGCGACGACCTCGTTCGCGTCGATCGCCGCCTGCACGATCTTGTCGATGCCGGTCTCCTCGCTGTTCTCGAGCGCGTCGACGGACTGCAGCCGGGACAGCTCGATGATGTCCTTCGTCAGCGCCCCGAGTCGCTCGGACTCGGTGATCAGCTGCGCGGCGAACTTCTTCACGTGCGCGGGGTCGTCGGCGGCGAGGACGAGGGTCTCGGACAGCAGGCCGATCGCGCCGATCGGCGTCTTCAGCTCGTGCGAGATGTTGGCGACGAAGTCGCGGCGGACCTCGTCGATGCGCCGGCTCTCGGTCAGGTCGTCGGCCGTGAGCAGGACGTACCGGTTGCCGAGCTGGGCGGCACGGAAGCTGAGGTAGCCGATGAGCTCCCCGTGGCGGCCGCGCGGCAGCTCGAGGTCCTCCGACCCCATCTCCCCGCTCTTGCGCACCCGGTCGATGAGCTCGAGCAGTTCGTGGTGCACGAGGCGTCGGCGCACGACGAGCCCCGCAGTGAGGGCCTGGGGGGATGCCGCGACGACGGTGTTCGACGGGTCGATGACGACCGCCGGGTTGTGCATCGTCGCGATGACCGCTGCGACGCCGTCCGGCAGGGTCCGCTCCGCCACGTCGGCAGCACGAGCCGTCCGCTCGGCGGTGATGATCAGCACCACGACGCCCGCGCCGAAGACCCCGCCGAGGAGCATCGACAGTGGCACGAGCCACGCGTTGTCCATGCCGCCAGTGTAGGGATGGTCATGCGGGGTTCCGGTACCGTTCACCGTCTGCGGAAGGCCAGAACGCGAAGCGTTCAGCCCCGCGTCACCGTTCGTTCACCTGGGCTGACGACACTCGTCCGGTACGCAGAGAGAGGTACTCCCCCATGCGCGAAGTCTTCCAGCAGGAACTCCAGGACGTCCAGGAGCGACTGACCGAGATCGCCGGGCTCGTCGAGTCCGCCATCACCCGAGCCACCCAGGCCTTCAGCGACTCCGACGTCGCCCTCGCCGAAGAGGTGATCGCCGACGACGAGAAGATCGACCTCGCCGCGAACAGCCTCGACGAGATCGCGATCGACATCCTCGCCCGCCAGGCACCGGTGGCCCGCGACCTGCGCGTCGTCGTCACCGCCCTGCGCGTCAGCTCCTCGCTCGAGCGCATGGGCGACATGGCCGAGCACATCGCGCAGCTCGCCCGCCAGCGCTTCCCCGAGAAGGTCGTGCCGAAGGGCCTGCGCAGCACGTTCAAGGAGATGGGCCGGCACGACGTCGCGATGGCGCAGAAGCTCACGCGGCTGCTCGCCACCGAGGACATCGCGCTGTCGGCCGAGATCCGCGACGAGGACGACGCCGTCGACGAGCTGCACGCCAGCGTCTTCGACTTCGTGCTCGGCGAGGCCTGGAAGGGCGGTCCGATCGACACCGTCGACGCCACCCTGGCCTCCCGCTACCACGAGCGCTTCGCCGACCACGCGGTCTCGATCGCCAAGAAGGTCGAGTACCTGGCGACCGGCGACTGGACCGGCGCGTCCACCTCGACCGCGGCGGTCTGACCCGACCCGATCGGTCTGACCCGGACCGATCGGTCTGACCCGGCTCGATCGGTCTGCGAGGATCGTGGCATGGCCCAGGTCGCGATCATCGTCAACGGCATGCCCGGTTCCGGCAAGAGCAGCATCGGCACGGCACTCGCCGAGGTGCTCGGCTGCCCGTTCCTGTCGAAGGACCGCATCAAGGAGCCCCTCGCCGACGTCGTCGGCCCGATGATCGCCTCGCGGCCGCTCGGTGGCATCGCGATGGACACGATGTGGTCCATGGCGCGGGCCGTCGAGAACGGGGTCGTCCTCGACGCCGTCTGGCTGCCGTCGCGTGACCGGGACCTCCTGGAGGCCGGACTCGCGTCCGCCGGGTCGCCTCGCGCCGTCGAGGTGTGGTGCGACACGGACCGCGCCACCGCCGAGCAGCGGCTGCGCGACCGGTACGAACCGGGCACCGTGCCGGTGCGGCACGAGGTGCACGGGGACCTGGCCGACGTGCTGGCCTTCTGGGACGAGCACGGCGACGACGCCCGGCCCGTCGGGCTGCCCGGCGTCCCGGTGATCCGGGTCGACACGACGAAGCCGTACGACGTCGGGGCACTGGTGCAGGAGATCGCGTCGCACTTCGTCTGACCAGCCACGGCTCGTCGAGCCGACCGTGCTGCCGAAGCGACAGGTCGTCGACGGGGCGATCCGTTCCTCCTGGCAGAGCGACAGGAGTCGGCGGAACGTCGGCGGCCCGCTGTCGCCTTCGCGAAGCCCGGCACACGCACAAACGCCCCGCCCGGATGCCGGACGGGGCGTTCTGCGTGGGTGCTACTTCTTGGCGCCCTGGGCGGCCACGGCGGCGGCGCCGGCGGCGGCGGCCTCGGGGTCCAGGTAGTACGCGGGCTTCGTCGGCGTGAAGTCGTCGTCGAGCTCGTACACCAGCGGGATGCCCGTCGGGATGTTCAGGCCGGCGATGTCGTCGTCGGAGATGCCGTCGAGGTGCTTCACGAGCGCACGCAGCGAGTTGCCGTGGGCCGTCACCAGCACGGTCTTGCCGGCGGCGAGGTCCTTCGTGATGTCGGACTCCCAGTACGGCAGCAGACGGTCGATCACGAGCTTGAGCGACTCGGTGCGGGGCAGCTGGTCGCCGAGCTCGGCGTAGCGACGGTCACCGAACTGCGACCACTCGGCGTCGTCGGCGATGGGGGGCGGCGGGACGTCGAACGAACGGCGCCACTCCATGAACTGCTGCTCGCCGTACTCGGCCAGGGTCTGGGCCTTGTCCTTGCCCTGCAGGTCGCCGTAGTGGCGTTCGTTGAGGCGCCAGTCGCGCTTCACCGGCAGCCAGGCCAGGTCGGCCTGCAGCAGCGCGATGTCCGCCGTCTGGATCGCACGGGTCAGGAGCGAGGTGTACAGGACGTCGGGGACGATGCCGGACTCGGCGATGAGGTCGCCGGCGCGCTTCGCCTCCTTCTCGCCCAGCTCGCTGAGCCGGACGTCGACCCAACCGGTGAACAGGTTCTTCTGGTTCCAGTCACTGTTGCCGTGACGGAGCAGGACGAGCGTGGAGGTCATGCCCCCGAGTCTACCGAGCGGTACCGGCCCCGTACCCTTGACGCATGCCCATCGGGAACGTGACGCGCGGGACGACCGGGTACAACCGGCTCCGCCGCGTCGACCGGTGGATCGCGACCCTGCCGGTGCTGCGCCGGACGGACGACCCGCTCGTCGCCGACGTCGGCTACGGGGCATCGCCGACCACCACCCTCGAACTGCGCGACCGGCTGGCCGCCGTCCGACCCGACGTCGAGGTGACGGGCATCGAGATCGAGCCCTCGCGGGTCGCGCTCGCGAACGCCGGGACCCGCGACGGCGTGACGTTCCGCCTGGGGGGCTTCGAGACGCCGACGCCCGGGCAGCGCCGGCCCGCCGTCATCCGGGCCTTCAACGTGCTGCGGCAGTACGACGAGTCCGCGGTGGTCGGGTCCTGGCGGATCATGCAGGACCGGCTGCAGCCCGGCGGTGCGCTCGTCGAGGGGACCTGCAACGAGGTCGGTCGGGTGGCCTCGTGGGTGACGCTCGACGACGTCGCGCCGCAGACGTTCACGGTGTCCCTCCGGCTCGCCGGGCTCGACGTGCCTTCGATCGTCGCCGAGCGCCTGCCGAAGGCGCTGATCCACCGCAACGTGCCCGGCGAACGGGTGCACGCGTTCCTGCGGGACCTCGACCTGTCGTGGGCGGTCGCCGCACCGCTCGGCACGTACGGGCCCCGGCAACGATGGATCGCCGCCGTGCGCGGGATGCGTGACCGCGGCTGGCCGGTGCTGCACGGGGTGACGCGCTGGCGGCTCGGCGAGCTCAGCGTCCCGTGGTCGGCCGTCGAGCCCGCCTGACGCCAGCGCGCAGGACACCGGTGTTCGCGCTCCGAACACCCGCGAACCGCGGTGCGACCGGCGAACACCGGTGTCTTGCGACCCTCAGCGCGCAGGCTAGGAGCGCTTGACGGCTCCGAGGCGGGGCAGGCGCGGGACGTTCGCCGTGGCACCGGCCTCGGGCGGGACGATGGTCTCCTGCGCCGCGGTCACCACGACGTCGTCGGCCTCGAGCCGCAGGGTCGCGGTGGGGTCGAGCGAGCGCTTCACCACGGCGAGCCCGATCGGACCGAGCTCGTGGTGGATCGCCGACGCCGACAGCCGGCCGACGGGCTTGTCGTCGAGCAGCACGGGGGTGCCGGGCGCCGGCAGCACGCCGTCGGACCCGTCGAGGTGCAGCAGCACGGCCCGACGCGGCGGGTGCCCGAGGTTGTGGACCTTGGCGACGGTCTCCTGCCCGCGGTAGCAGCCCTTCGACAGGTGCACGGCGGAACGCAGCCAGTCGAGCTCGTGCGGGATCGTCCGCTCGTCGACGTCGGACAGGGTCGGGCGCCAGGCGGCGATCCGCAGCGCCTCGTACGCGAGCAGCCCCGCGACGGGCACGTCCGACGCGGCGATCGCGGCCGCGGTGCCGGGGGTGACCACGGCGATGCGGAGGGTCCAGTCGGAGCCGGGGTGCGCCTCCGGGGCGGCGTAGCCCCACCCGCCCGGCGTGACGGCGCCCCACGGGTCGACCCACTCGGCGACGGGCGGTTCCGGCAGTTCGACGGACGCGAACGGGGCGTCCGCCCCGAACCAGCCGAGGGTGACGAAGTCGGCGGAGCGGTCGGCGACCTCGACCCGGAGCATGAAGCGCATCGAGTCGAGCCACCCGGCGAGCGGCGCTGCGTCAGCGCGCTCGGTGAGCAGCCAGACCGTCGCACCGTCGTCGACGACGCGAGCCGCGTGCTCGACGCGTCCGGCCTGGTCGAGGACGAGCGTCTCGGTGCTGACGCTGGTCGGCAACCCGGTGAGCTGCTGGGAGGTGATCGAGTTGAGCCACGACAGCCGGTCCGGTCCGGTGACGGTGACGACACCGAGTCCTAGCTCGACGACGGCGCGCCCCCGGGTCAGCAGGCGCTGCTCCCCGATCGGGTTGCCGAAGTGCGCGGCGACGGAGTCGGCGGCGACGAAGCCGTCACGCGCGGCGAACACCGACATCAGTCGACCTTCGCGAGCTGCCCCGAGGCGTGCGAGGTGAGTTCGCGACCGAGCGCGGCGATGTCCCACGCCCAGAAGAGCTTGCCCTCGACCAGTCCGTACAGGCGGGTCGCGGCGGAGTAGTCCTTCGCGTTCGGCGAGCGCAGCACGGCGTCGGTCGACAGGTCGATCCGGCCCTTCAGCACACGGCCGACGTAGAGCTCGTTGACGCCCGTCGGGTGGATGATCGCGGCCTCGACGTCGAAGCCGTCCGTGGTGTTGCGGAGCGCCTCGACGCTCTCGACCGTGCTGAAGGGCGTGGGTCCGTCGCCCAGGAGCATCGCGGGGCCGCGGTCGCCGGGCTCGGTGGGACGGTCGATCCGCCAGTAGCCCATCTCGGCGGCGAGCGGGGTGTGGTCGTCGTCGAGCAGCCAGGTGGTGGACGAGTAGTTCAGGTACGGCAGGCCGTCGTGGCTGAAGCTGACGCGCTGGCCGAACTCGTAGTTCCGGACCTCGTCGTCGTCACCGACCGGGTACTCGACCACACCGGTGCCCTCCCACACGCCGACCAGCCACGACAGCGGGACCAGTTCGGGGGCGAGGCCCTCGGGCAGCTCGATCAACGCTGGCCCTTGAACAGCTTCACGACGACGACCACCGAGATGAACGCGATCGCGAGCGACGCCAGGCCGAGGAGGCCGACGTAGAAGAGCTCGAGCGCAAGCAGCGAATCCATGCTCGGAGTCTACGCGGCTCGGCTCAACGCGCCAGGAGCACCACCGCGGTGACGAGGACCACGACGAACGCCCCGGACGACGCGATGCTGATCCGTTCGACCAGACCGTCCTTCGTGGCGGTGATGAGCTGCAACACGAAGCTGACCATCACGCAGGCGACGAAGACGAGCAGCAGCCAGGCGAAGGCGTCGCGCTCGGCCACGGTCAGCACGAGCACGGCCCCGACGACCGCCAGCACCCAGACCGGCAGGACGGACGTCAGCCGCAGGCGACGCTGGTCGGTGGGGTGCACGGGCTCGGTCACGCGCTCCATCATGTCAGGGACGTGCGGAACGCACGCACCGTGCGGTGCGGGACGACGCGCAATCCGTCCGGCCGGATGAGTCCTTCCCGAGCATCACTAGGATGTCTCCACGACGTCATCCACCTCCGGAGGTCCTGTGGCACAGCTCCTGGTACTCACCTCGACCGCGCCCGGAGACGTCCTGCCGAGCCTGGGCCTCCTGAGCCACCGGATCCGCCACGTGCCGGCCGAGGCCGCACAGCTGGTCAACGCCCCGCAGAGCGACCTGATGTTCGTGGACGCCCGCACCGACCTGGTCAGCGCGAAGGCCCTGTGCAAGATCCTCGCCTCGTCGGGATCGACCACGCCGATCGTGCTCGTCGTCACCGAGGGCGGGCTGACCGCGGTGAACAGCGACTGGAACGTCGACGACGTCGTGCTCGAGAGCGCCGGCCCGGCCGAGATCGACGCCCGCATCCGGCTGTCGGCCGGTCGTGCGGCGAAGGGCCAGACGAGCTCGAAGATCCAGGCGTCCGGTGTCGTCATCGACGAGGCCAGCTACTCCGCCAAGGTGCGCGGCCGGCCGCTCGACCTGACGTTCAAGGAGTTCGAACTCCTGCGCTTCTTCGCCACCCACCCGTCACGCGTCTTCACCCGCGAGCAGCTGCTCAGCGAGGTCTGGGGCTACGACTACTTCGGTGGCACCCGCACGGTCGACGTGCACGTCCGACGACTGCGCGCCAAGCTCGGCGACCTCGAGTCGCTGATCGGCACCGTCCGCAACGTCGGGTACCGCTTCAACGTCTACGACGACGAGGCCGAGCGCCTGATGGGGCAGTAGTGCTGCCCGACCTCGGCAGCTTCGTCGCCCCCGGCGAGGCTCCCCCGTTCTCCGACCAGACCCTGGTCGACGTCCGCGCGGGGCGCGCGACCGTCCTGACCGTCGACCACGGGGTCGCGGTGGTCCGTGACGGCGAGCTGGAACTCGTCGTCGCCCAGGAGGCCCGTGGCCGGGGCATCGGCACGGCCCTGGTGTCGCAGGCACTCACGCTGGGCGGCGGGGCCGCTCCCCGGCTCGCGTGGGCGCACGGGGACCACCCGGCAGCACGGGCGCTGGCCGACCGGTTCGGCTGGCGCGCGGTCCGCACGCTGCTGCAGCTCCGGGCACCCGTCGCCGAGTCCGATGTCGACGCCGACGTCGCGCTGCCCGACGGCTACTCCCTGTCGGCGTTCCGTCCCGGCACCGACGACGAGACCGACTGGCTCGCGCTGAACGCCGCCGCCTTCGCCCACCACCCCGAGCAGGGGCGCATGACGCTCGACGACCTGCACGCACGCGAGGCCGACGACTGGTTCGCAGGCGAGGACCTGCTGCTGCTCCGCGACGCCTCCGGGCAGCTCGCGGGCTCGTGCTGGCTCAAGGTCGAGGACAGCATCGGCGAGTTCTACGCCGTCGCCGTGCGGCCCGACCTGCAGGGGCAGCGACTCGGCGGTGTGCTCATGCGTGCGGGCACCGCTCGGCTGCGCGGCCGTGGCCTGACCGCCGCCGCACTCTACGTCGAGGGGGACAACGAGCCGGCGCTGGCGCTGTACCGGCGCTCGGGGTTCACGCAGCACGCGATCGACGTGCAGTACGCGGCGCCGGAGCAGGCCGCCGGCCGGTAACATTGCGTGGTCGGCGAGGGGTCGGCCATCGGGGGATCGGGGAACGCGTGGCGCAGGACCGTCAAGGGCAGTACGGCCAGGGCGAACCGCTCGGTGCGTCCTACCGGCTGGTCGAACTGCTCGGGACCGGCGCCACCGGAGAGGTCTGGCGGGTCGAGCACTCCGCGACCGGCGAGGCCTTCGCGGCCAAGCTCCTGCGTGCCGAACTCGCCGCCGACCCGCAGATCGTCGAGCGCTTCGTCCGCGAACGCTCGGTGCTCCTCGCCCTGCAGCACCCGTCCATCGTGCGCGTCCGCGACCTGGTCGTCGAGGGTGACCGGCTCGCGATCGTCATGGACCTGGTGCCGGGTGGGTCCGCCCGCGACCTGCTCGCGTCGAACGGTCCGCTCCTCCCGCGGGACGCCCTGACGATCACCGCCGAGACCCTCGACGCACTCACCGCGGCGCACGAGCAGGACGTCACCCACCGTGACGTGAAGCCCGACAACGTCCTGCTCCAGACCGCGTGGGTCCCCGGTGCCACCGGTGCCGTCCGGGTCACCGACTTCGGGATCGCGTCGGTCGTCGCCGAACGCGAACGCACGACCACCGGGCTCCTCGGCACGCCGCAGTACATGGCACCCGAGTCGATCAGTCACGGACGCTCGGGTCCGGCCGCCGACGTCTACGGTGCCGGGGTCATGCTCTACGAGCTGCTGTCCGGTCGCACACCGTTCGCCGGACCGGGCACGGACTTCGCCGTCGCCTACCGCCACGTCACCTCGAACCCGCCCCCGCTCGACGTGCCCGACGCCCTGTGGGCCGCGGTGTCCGCCCTGCTCGCGAAGGACCCGAACGCGCGGCCGTCGGCGGCCGACGCGGCGGGGACCCTCCGTCGGCTCGCACGGTCCCTCGCCTCGGCACCCGCACTGGTCGCCTCCAGCGACCCGGACTCGTTCGACGAGGTCGAGCGTCCGGCGACCGTCGTCCGTGGGGTCCGTCCCGACGACGCGGCGGGATCCCGGACCACCGCCACCGGGGACGACGCCGCGGTCGTCGGGCCGGCCCCGGAGCTCGGCCCCGCCGGGTCGCAGACCGTCATCCGGCCGATGGCGCGGCAGCCGCTGCCCGCTGCACCGGCCACCGAGCCCGAACCGACGCGTCGGTTCGCCCGCCCCGAGTGGCTGACCGACCGTGCACTCCTGTTCGGCGGCATCGGCGTCGTGCTCGTCGCCGCGCTGGTCGTCGGTGGCGTCGTGTGGCTGCCAGGGGCCCTCCGGAAGACGCCGGGCGCCGGTACCGCGACCGCACAGGCCGCCAACGCCTACCAGCAGGACCGGCCACTGCCCACCGGGCTGGCGACCACACGGCGCGCCACCGTCGACCCGGCGAAGGGCACCGTGGACCTGCGCGTCACGTACGCGGCACAGGCGGCCACCCTCAGCGGACCGTTCCTCGAGGTGCTGCCGGGTGCCCGCTCGGGAGCCTCCTGCCCCGCCGTCACCTGGTCCGGCGAGGGCATCACCGCGAAGCGCAACCAGCCGTCACTGACCGGCGTGGACACCGCGTGCGCGTGGAGCCTGTCCGGCGTCGAGGTCCCCGCCGGCGGAGACGTCACCGTAGAGGCCTCGGTGCCACTCGCCGTCGAGGACGGTGCAGCCCTGCAGACCTGGCTCGACGGCGTCGGCGAGGCGACCACCGCAGCCGTGACCGACGACGCCGTGCGCGGGACGGCCTACCCCGTCCAGCGGTTGCAGGGCGTCGAGGTCCGGACGCCCGACCGGACGGTCAGCCAGACGGCACTGCCGGTGACCCTGGTGCCGGTCTGGCCGAACGGCGCCGACGAGCTCAACCCGCTGTACCGCAGTCCGAGCAGCGGGCGCCCGTCGCAGATGCTCGTCGACGTGGCCGGCGGAGAGTCAGGCGTGCGGTTCGCCGACGGCTGCTCGGGCGCGTTGGCCGTGTCGTCCGACGGGCTCGTTGTCACCGCGCTGTCCGTCGCCCCGTCGTGCACCGTCCGGGCGACGGTGGGGAACTTCACGAACCTCGAGAGCTCGCCCTTCGGGATCACGACGCGCGACTGAGCGCGTCTGTCACGCGCGTCCATCGCACGACTGAGCGCGACCAGCAGACGGAC